>NZ_JBNNQX010000013.1:0-93802 GCF_050276055.1 Alkalihalobacillus sp. NPDC127517
GCGATGGACACACTTGCCGTCAGCTAACAGTTCCTACTGCCAAGCCTGTAGTGGACTTTCACCACCAAGTTATCACCCATGCTGGGCGCACACACCAATGGCGAATGATTCAATTGTTGAATCATTCGCCATTTTTTCATTCATTTTTTAGTTTTGTCTCAGCCTAGTAACGTTATCCGGTTTGCTGTTGCTCAAGTTTTTGGTGTAACCCAAAGTAAAATCCTTGCTGATTCATTAAGTCTTCATGGGATCCATGCTCCGTAATCTCACCATCCTGTAAGACATAAATACGGTCAGCCTGCTCAATCGTATTTAAACGGTGGGCAATCATAAAGCTTGTTCTCCCTTTCATCAATCGTTGAAGTGCTTCTTGAATCCGCATTTCAGTAATTGTATCAATACTTGAAGTGGCTTCGTCCAAAATTAAGATAGAAGGATCAGCAAGAATGGCTCTCGCTATTGAAAGAAGTTGCTTTTGCCCCTGACTTATTCCTCCACCATCTTGTTTTAACTCTGTTTCATATCCATTTTGAAGCCTTACGATAAAGTCATGAGCATTTGCTTTTTGGGCTGCTTCTTCTACCTCTTCGTCCGTTGCATCCAATCGTCCATAGCGAATGTTTTCACGAATACTTCCCTGAAACAGGAAGGAATCCTGTAAAACAAAGCCCATTTTTTTCCTCAAGCTTTCTTTTTGAATCTTCTTCATATCGATACCGTCAATGAAAATGTGACCTTGATCGGTTTCGTAAAAATATGAGAGTAAGTTAATGATCGTTGTTTTACCAGCACCTGTAGGACCGACAAACGCAACGGTCTCACCTGATTGCACAGAGAAGGAGACATCCTTTAAGATCAGTTCATTGTCGTATGAGAAAGATACATGATCGAAGCTGACATCGCCCTTGATAGATTCAATAGGAGCAGCCCCTTCGTGATCTTCATCTGACGGTTCATCAATGACCTCAAACACACGCTCTGCACCAGCAATGGCCGAAAGTAACGTGTTAAACTGATTGGCTAAGTCATTAAGTGGTCTTGTAAATTGTCTTGAATACTCCGCAAAGATCACAATGGTTCCGACCGTCACACCAGAAGCTGGATTTAAGGCGAGCAAACCACCAACTCCTGCTATAATCGCAAAACTAGCATTGTTTAACACGTTCATTACTTTAGGGATAAACCCCGAATACGTTTGTGCCCAAAATCCTGATGTTCGAAGTTTTTGATTCTTCTCTTCAAAGTCTTGAATAATTGGTTCTTCTCTTGAGAATGTTTTAACCATCGCTTGGCCGGCAATCGTTTCCTCAATATAGCCATTTAAGTTCCCAAGATTTTTTTGCTGTTCCTTAAAAAAGACAGAGGTTCGTTTGGTGATCCATCTTAAACCGATGAACATTAATGGAACCACCATCAATGTGACAGCGGTCAACAATGGACTTAACCAAAGCATTACAGCTAAAATCCCAATAAACGTAATGACACTGGAAAGTAGCTGTATAATCGAGCTATTTAAGGTGTTACTGACATTCTCCATATCATTTGTCATTCGACTCATTAACTCACCATGCTGTCGTTTATCAAAATAGGCTAGTGGTAACCGCTGAATTTGTAGAAATAAAAGAGTTCTCATTTCTTGAACGGTCTGCTGAGACACCCCAATCATCCAATAGTTTTGAAACCATGTGGCAAGTGATAAGCCAAGATAAATGACTGCTAACGCAAGTAGTAGTAACGGCAATCCACCCAAATTTCCAGCAATAAAATAATCATCAATGGCTTTTCCCACAAGAAATGGCCCAAGTAAGCTTAAAACGGAGCTAATGACAACCATCGTGATAACAAGGAATAATTTCAACCGGTAAACTGATAAAAACGTCCATATTCGAAGGAGTGTTCCCTTCCAGTCCTTCGCCTTTTTATTGTTTTTCTTTTTGTTATTCTTTGAATGATCAATCTTTATTTTCTCATATTGAAACGGCTCTCTAAGAGGGGATCCCATACCCTAGGCCTCCTTTCGATACTGCGAATAGTACAACTCTTGATAGAAGGCTGATGTAGCTAGAAGATGCTCATGTTTTCCTTCGTCAACTAATTCCCCGTGCTCAAGAAGCAGAATCGAATCTGCAGCCATTGCAGTCGAGAGCTTTTGTGTAATTAAGATCGTTGTGCATGGGTATTGCCTTAAGGCTTTAAAAAAAGCGGCCTCGGTTTTGTTATCAAGTGCACTCGTACTATCATCTAATAGTAGAATGGCAGGCTTTCTAAGAAGTGCTCGTGCAATCGCAATACGTTGCTTCTGGCCCCCAGAAAGATTCACACCCCGTTGTCCAATTCGTGTATCATACCCATCCGGCAATTTGGAAATCGTCTCGTGAATTTGTGCCGCCTCTGTAGCCTGAATGATTTCCTCTATGGTTGCATCGGGCTTCCCCCAAGAAATATTCTCGCGGATCGTACCAGAAAAAAGCATCGTTTGCTGTGAAACGTACCCGATTGTATTTCTTAATGTACGTAAATCAAGCTCATTGATATTTGTTCCATCAATGGATATGTGTCCACTAGTCGGTTGATATAAGCGAGGGATTAATTGAAAAAGAGATGATTTCCCAGAACCTGTTGCGCCAATCACCGCAACTGTTTGATAAGCTGATACATGAAAGGATAGGTCGTGAATCGCTTCATGGTTGGCCTCGGGATAAGCAAATGATACATGCTCAAACGTGATATCGCCATGTTGAGTATACGATGATCCTTCCTTCTGAATCGCTTGTTCCTCATCCCCACTACACTCCGTTAGTACTTCCTCAATCCGCTCCGCAGAAGCCTTTGCTCTTGATACAACCATAATAATCATAGAAAGAACGGTTAAGGCACCTGTAATTCTTGTAGCGTAGTTCACAATGGCTACAATTTCTCCAACTTGAGCTCCGCCCGTACCTAATTGAACACTTCCGAACCACAATACAGCAATAATTGATGCATTCATTAGAAGTAATAGAATCGGTTGGGTAACCTCCATTAAACGCAATGCCCGCATCGTCTGATCCTTTAATTGTTCATTCTTTGTGACAAATTGTTTAGCTTCGTGACCTCGTCGTACAAAAGCCTTGATTAGCTTAATGGCCAACAAGTTTTCTCGCATACTATGATTCACTTGATCCAGCTTTCGTTGAACCCAACCAAACGACACGGCCCCTTTTCTCATTAAGATCGTAATCGTTAACACAAGTAAAGGAATCACAACAGCGAATACGAGTGCTAGCTGAACATTCACAAAAAATGATAAGGTTATTCCTCCGATAATCAGAAGTGGAGCTCTCATCATAATACGCAGTCCCATAAACACAGTATTCTGAATTTGGGTGACATCGTTTGTTAGTCTCATAATTAATGAAGAGGTTGAGAATTTCTCAAGCTTTTCAAACGAGGATAACTGAATACGTCGATACATCGATGACCTTAGATCGAGTCCTGTACTCTGACCCGCATGGGCTGCAAAAAATGAATTGATGACCCCTGCAAAGAAAGCAATAATAGAGCCTCCCATGAGTATAGATCCCCAAAATAAAATAACGTTTAAGTCCCCAGCTACAACACCGTCATCAATCATTCGAGCTAAAATTAACGGTGAAGCTAACTCGACAGTAAGCTCAAGTAGCATTAAAACCAAGGCGATAAATACAGCTATTCGATAAGGCTTTATATATGAAAATACATGTTTCATCTGATCTACTCCTTAACCTCAACCCCGGCATCTATTTCGTTAATCTAATTATATCTTATTTCGTTCATGAAGACGATTATGACTACTGATGATGATTTAATTGGATAACCCTTCTTTAGTCTGAGATATATGATTAAAGCATCCTCCCTCCATTTGTTCCATGAAAACACGAAGGCAAATGATTTATTTACCTAATCATTTGCCCTTTTAATTATTGATTTTTAATTATGGCAAGGCCACTACGAACTTGGAAAGGTGAGGTAAACCTTCGTACCTACCCCAACTTCTGATTCCATTTTAATTTGAATAGTAAGTTTCTCGCACAATTCATAAACAAGATGCAATCCCATACCTGTTGATTCGCCGTATTTCCGACCATTTTCTCCTGTATAAAAGGGCCGGCTGATCATTGGTAAGTCTGATGCTTGAATCCCTACTCCTTGATCCTGGATAAGAAGTGTTGGAACTTGTCCATTTAATTGACTCGAGATTAGAAGCTGTTTTCCCGAGTCCTTTGTGTACTTTATCGCGTTCACAATTAACTGATCTAACATAAACACAAGCCACTTAGGATCTGAGGATACAGTGATAGCCTCATCAACATCAATTTTCGGATACATTTCCTTTAAGATGAACAATCTCTTATTATCTTGAACGACTTGTTGAACAAGCGTTTTCAACTGAACCGACTTTACGCGGAAGTCTTGTTCAAACTGTTCGAACCTGGCCGTATGCAAAGCAAGGTCGAGCCCTTTTTCTAATCGTTTTAATTCAGTTCTGAGGGCAGGATATTCGTGAAAATCTGCTTCATTTTGAGTAATTAAGTTCATAACAGAAACAGGTGTCTTCATTTGATGCACCCACTGTGTCATAAACTGAACCTGCTGATTTTTACGAATCTCAAGCTGGTGCTGTTCTGCTTGATGCTGATTGTAATAACGTCCAAGTAATTGGTTATGTGCTCGAATGAGCGGGTGGTCTCCTTCAATCTTAAAGTCGTGATGACCCGTGGTTTCGTTCGTTAATTTCTTATAGTAAGGAGCTAATACAATGTATCTGTAGACCAGATAAACGGCCATTAGTAACATGGACAAAAACATGGCGTAAAGAAGGCTTGAGCCTTGAGCATCGGGATCAAGATAAAGAATGGAACCAATCATTAAAGCTTGAATGATTTGTATAATGACTAAAAGTCGATGATCTCTCCAAAATAAACTCATGTTGAACGACCCCAAGTCACATGTAACCGGTAGCCTGCTCCACGAATCGTTTCGACTGCATCATGAATTCCTAGTGACTGTAGTTGCTTACGGACTCTTGTCATATTTACATTCACCGTATTCTCATCTATAAAATGTGTATCATCCCAAAGCTTATCGAGAATAGCTTGTCGTGTAACCACATTCGGATAGGTTTTCATCAGCAACTCAATCAATTGGCATTCTTTCTTAGAAAGCATAACTGTTTCTTCTTCAAAAGAAAGCTCCATACGCTCTGAATGATACACAAGACCATTAAGCTCAATCGTCTTCTCTTCAGGTGCCGTAGAATATTCTCCATACGCGCGCCTAATATGGCTTCTTACTTTCGCTACCAGTACATCTGTATGGAAAGGTTTCGGAAGATAGTCATCCCCACCATGCTCCAAAGCCATTACCTGATCAATCTCACTGCTTCGTGCGGAGATGAAAATGACAGGACACGTTGAACGTTGTCTAATTTGACGGCACCAATAAAATCCATCAAAGGTCGGAAGGTTAATATCTAGTAAGATAATACTTGGATCTGCTTTTTCAAAAAAAGAAAGTAGATCTGCCTCTCCGTTATGCGTAAACACCGTAAATCCATAACGCACGAGCTTTTCTTTTAAGACGGAAGCCAGTTTCTCATCGTCTTCTATGATTAATACCGTTTCTGCCAAGTTCACTCGCCTCCTGACCTATGCTTTTTCTATAAGATGGCGTAGATTTTGAATATATTGTTTGCGCATTAATAGAAAATAAATTACCTGCGCAGCTGCAAATCCAGCAATCACTAGAACTACTGAATGAATGATATTTCTTCCTTGCATATACATTGATTGAAGCGCTACAAAGGCAACACTTGCATGAATAAGTGATAGAACAAACGGAATGAAAAATAACAAACTCATCTCGGTAGTCACAACGCGATTAATTTGCTTAAACGTAAAACCTAGTTTCCTTAATATAATAAACCGCTCAGCGTCTCTTGGTAAATAGGTGTACAGGCGATAATAAAGGAAACTCCCCGTTGCGATAAAAAAGACTATTCCTATCACCGAGCCGATCAGTAACGTGGTCTGGTACAGGCTACTTGCTTGTAAATAAAAGAGTCCACTTGAATGGAAGCTAAAGGTTGGAACAGGGTTACTCCTATCCTGAAAGTACGCACGTTCCAGTTGCAATTCGTTTTCGTATAAATCTCGTCCTATTAACTCTGTCCTCTCCCAATCAGCGATCGTGTAACCGACAAAAAACTGTTCTTTAAATCTTTGAACATCATTATAAACAGAATCTGATACCACCACAGGATTAACGCTCAAGAAATAGGAAGTACCAAATACTTGATAAGGGTACATATCCTCTATAACTAAAGGAGATTGTCCCTCGAATAGTAATGTTTCTTCTTCTCTACTATTTTCCCATTCCCCTTCATAAGTAGCTAGTGGTTGCACTTGTTGATCAGTTAAATTAAGTTTTGGAAGATTTAACATACTCGCAAGTTGATTGAACTCTGTTATCGAAACTAGAGTATAATCATAAGCATAGTCCACTTCCCATTTAGAGCTCTGAAGTTTGCCTTCTGTCTCTTTTAACGTGAGGCTCGTTTCTTGATAGTCTATCTGCTTTTCCATTAATTCCTCAGATAACTGCTGTCGAACCTGATTCGCATCCTTTTGATCTAGACTGATATACGTCATCGCCATAGGCTGTTCGAACTCGCGATCCATTGTTGTTCCAAAGGTCGCAATGGTTCCTGTAGCACAAATAGCAATTGTTGAAATAATAGAGACCAGGAAAAAAACACGTGAATGATCCTTCAATCGATAAATTAAATTAGACCGACTAATTAACTTATAACTTTTCCAATGTTTCCTCGGGTTCTGTTGAAGTCGCCTCATAACAAATACACTTAGTTGTGTAAAGAAGAAATAGGTACCTACAACCACCATCAACGTTACTGGGAAAAAGCGAACAACCACTTGCTCTGATTCGGCGGTAAACGCCAGAAGATATCCTCCACCAATTAAAACGAGCGCGAGAATGCTAAGAAATGGAGATGCCACTGGAAAGGATTCGGGCTTTTCCTTCCCTTGAAGTAACTCACGAACCTTTGATGTACGCACGATAAAGGACGTAAAGTATGAGATACTTGCAAATAATAAAATAAAAACACCTATGGTTAACCCAAGAGCCTTCCATGGCATGTAAAATGGCATCTCGTCCAACAAAATGACGTTACTAATGGCCATTAAGAACAGCTTTTCAAATGCTAGCCCTACACATACCCCTATCAGGATAGCCCCAAATCCAATTAAACAGCTTTCAAAAAAAAGCAGCTGCCTTAGCTTTTTCTTCGTTAAGCCATGCAGCACTAGAATGCCAAATTCCTGTTTCCTCGATGTTAAAAAGGTGCCCATTGAATACAGCACAAATAAGAACGAAAATCCAAAGATCACATAAAGAGATACAGTCATTCCAACAACTGCAACCTCTGTAATCAATCCTTCACCAACGCTCGGATGAAACACAAATACAGCATACACAAAAAAGACAAACACAGAAAACGCACAGCTAAGTAAAAAAGCAGAGTACGTTCGTTTGTTGCGAATAATATTACGGTAGGCGAACTGACGAAAGGTCACGATTGTCTCCTCCCATCAATGAAAGAACCTGAACAATATTTTGATAAAAGGATTCCCGGTGCTCCCCCTTATACAATTCGTTAAACAGCTGACCATCCTTAATAAACAAAATCCGATCACAGTAACTCGCGACAACTGGATCATGTGTCACCATCAGAATAGTTGTCTTCTCTTCCTTATTCATCTTATGTAAAAGCTCCATGACATCACTTGTTGCCCTGGAATCTAAATTCCCCGTAGGTTCATCTGCCAGCAAAAGCTTCGGTTTATGTATTAACGCTCGTCCAATTGCCGTGCGCTGAATTTGTCCACCTGATAACTCATAGATTCGTTTATCAAGAATTTCGTGAATCCCAAGTTTCTTTGCCAGCTGCTGAATCCGACTTTGCATCTCTTGAATGGAGTGACCTCCATCAAGCGTAAGAGGCAGGACCATATTTTCTTCCACTGTTAGCGTATCCAGCAGTTGAAAGTTTTGAAACACAAATCCCAGCTTTTTCGCCCGAAAGGAAGCCAGCTGTTTTTCGTTTAATGTATGAGGAACGTCCCCGTCCAATTGAATAAAACCGGACGTTGGCGAATCAATCGTTGACATGATATTGAGAAGAGTCGTCTTCCCACTACCAGAGGGTCCCATGATCCCAACATATTCCCCATCGCCCACATCAAACGAAACATCCTCAAGCGCACGATAAGCAACCTTTCCACTATACGTCTTGGAAACATGGCTCACTGTTAGCATCTTACTTCCCTCCTCTTAAGCCTGAACGCTCGCTGCAATCAATAAAATACTGATAACCCCAATGATAAATGTTGCTGAGATCACTTTAATCCCTAAACTTCCCTTCATTCCGTCCATCTCCCGTTCATTTAGTATACCCCTAGTATAAGAAGCAAACAATTCTGCACCTATCGATTATACTTTCAAGAACCTTACAGGGATGTAAGTATGGGAAGAGGAGTGCGGTTGGCTTAAGTATGCCCGGCCTACATCTCTTTTTGCGCGACTTTGGCTCATGTATGCGCGCCCTCTCTCTTTTTTTGCGCGACTTTAGGTCAGGTGCGCGCGACCTACCCTCTTTTTACGCGACCCCTCCTCTCTTTCTGCTCGATCCCCAACTCCTTCCTTCGTGCCATATCCAAAATAAACAAGAGCCCCAAACGCTACATTCCTGCGCTTGGAGCTCTTTATATGATCTACCTTCTTATGAAGATACTTGTACGCTAGCCATGATCATCATTCCGACTACACCCACTAGAAATACTGCTGAAATAATTTTAATGCCGAGACCGCCCTTCACGTCTTTCATTCCTCCTAATCTTTTTTCTCTCTATCTTCTCTTATGTTATGAAACTCGATTTTTGTCTAGTATTAGTATAATCAAAAATTAGTAGAAATAGTCCTACTTTTTCCATATTATTATGTGACAATTATGTGTCAAAGGAGTCTCTCATTCTTATTATAGACACGAGTAACGTTCTTTGTTAGGATGAACTGACGAACGTTCGGAAGGTGGATAATATATGACAGCTGATGAGATTAAAAAAGCTGCTTTGTTTTCGTTTGGACAGAATGGATTTGAAGGTGCATCACTAGCTCAAATCGCTGACGAAGTAGGCATAAAGAAACAATCAATCTATACACATTTTAAAAACAAGGACGACCTTTTTCTAACGGTGCTTGAAGATTCATTAAAGAATGATCTGTCGTTTCTTATTCATTGGATCGATCAAAAACAAGATCTTTCTATGCATGATCTCTTAGAAGAACATCTTTACTTATTACTTCGACGATTTAATGAGGAAGATAGCTACCGCTTTGGATTACGAATATCCTTTTTTCCTCCTTCTCACTTAAATGAAAAAGTAATGCAACAAGTTGCGCAGTATGAGACGAAATTTGAGGAAGCTTTTATACCTAGGTTTCAAGCAGCTCTATCCGAAGGCTTGATGGAAATAGAGGATGCTCGATCAGGTGTTTTAGCTTACCTTTCCATGGTCGATGCGATTTTTATAGAACTCGTTTACGGAAATAAAGAACGAGCACAGATAAAGTTAAAGGCACTATGGTCCATTTTCTGGCGTGGTGTCGTTAAATAATTTGATTTTATGATGGAGATGCTTACATGACTACTCAAGATACTTTCACGAATCCATTAGATACCCAACCAGTTGGAAAGATCTTTTTGAAATATCTCGTTCCTTCTCTTGTGGGGATGTTACTTATGGCATTAAACTTTGTTGCCGATGGAATCATGGTCGGAAACCGACTGGGACCTGTTGCGCTTGCTGGTGTTGGAATTGCCGGTCCAGTCTATACGGTATTTGTTGCCATGTCCTTATGGATTGGAATTGGGGGCGCAACGTTGTTCTCACAAGCAATGGGAGCCAAAGATCCTAAAAAAGCACAATTCATTTTTACCCAATCATTGATTGTTATTTTCTCAGCTACGCTTGTGATTGGTATTATTGCATTTTTTTTCAGGGAACCGCTTGTCTATGCCCTCGGTGCAAATGAAGAAACATACCCTTACGCATCGGCTTACCTAAATGTCATGCTTCTCTTTGGATTTGTATTTACCATAGAGAATGTGACAAGCGTCTTTGTTCGAAATGACCGAAATCCAACGCTCGCAATGAGCGCATTGATTGTAACGGCTGTAACAAATGTGATTCTGAACTATATTATTCTATACGTATTAAACTTAGGTGTGGCAGGAGCGGCGTACGGTACGATTATTTCTGCTGCACTTGGAGTTGGCGTTTTAAGCCTGCATTTCTTTAGAAAAGACAATCAGCTAAAATTAGTCAAGTTTCAACTACAGCGTCCGCTACTCGTTCAAGCTATTATGCTAGGATTTCCTAGCTTTCTTGCTGAGGTTGGTATTTCTGTTTTTACCGTATCGCACAACGTGACATTAGAAAGGTTGGCAGGAACCGATGGTGTTGCAGCCTTCTCCGTTTTAAATTATGTCCATGGTGTCATGCTCCTGATGTTCCTTGGGATGGGTTCTGCCATTCAGCCTTTGATAAGTTATTACCATGGAGGACGCAGGCACGATCGCAAACGTCAGACGATTAAGATTGCTATACGCACAGCAGCTATTGCCGGTCTAGTGTTCTTCTTCATTGGTCAGCTCGGTGCCATACCAATTGTGAGCATCTTTGGAGACTTTGATGAAACAGTCACAGGCCTCGCCACAACCGGTATTCGTCTATTCTTTTTTGCGTATTTATTTATGGGAGCCAACTTTGTCATGATGACTTATTATCAATCCATTGGAAATGTAAAAATGGCTACCTGGATTACGTTTGCGCGCGAAATATTATTTATGCTAATCATCTTATTCACACTTCCTTACGTACTTGGTGTGAATGGAGTTTGGCTTGCTATTCCTATTGCCGAGCTACTTGTTTTAGCGAGCATCGTTTTCTATGTGCGACGCTCTCCAATTGTGAGTTAAGGTAAAATCAACGAAATTCTCTGTTTATTCTGGTACACTAAATAAAAAAGCAGATGCGGAGGACTAACGATGCCACAATCCAAACAATTAGTCATTACACATAATTTATCAGAGGAATCGCTTCAACAAATTAAGGAAATCGTTCCTGATTGGTCGATTGCTTATGGAAAAGACCCTGAGAATTGGGAATCTAAGATTGAAGATGCAAGTGTAATCGTAGGCTGGAAAAAGGAGCTAAAGAGTCTAAACTTCAGTCAACCAAGTTCGCTTGACTGGCTGCAAACGTGGAGTGCGGGAGTGGATTACTTACCTCTTGAAAAGATGGATCAAGGCGGAATCACTGTAACAAGCGCGAATGGTGTTCATGCCTATCCGATCTCTGAAACCATCTTTGCCTTAATGCTCGGACTCACACGCAAGATTCATTCTTATGTACGCAATCAACAAACAAAAACATGGGAAAATGAAGGCTTAAAGCTTGAGATACATGGCAAAACAATTGGAGTTATCGGTGTTGGTGCGATTGGTGAAGAGACAGCAAAGATAGCCAAAGCGTTCGGAATGAATGTGCTTGGAGTGCGTCATTCCGGGAAAGAAAATGAGTATGTAGATACAATGTACAAAACAGATCAACTTCAGGAAATGCTTCCAGCCTGCGATTACGTTGTAGTTACGCTTCCATTAACACGTGAAACTCATCACCTTTTTAATAAAGATGCATTCTCGGCTATGAAAGAAAACGCCTTTTTTATCAATATTGGTCGTGGTGAGATTGTAAAGGAATCAGATCTTGTTGATGCCTTAACGTCCGGACAAATTGCCGGAGCCGGACTCGACGTATTTGAGAAAGAGCCCCTAGAAGAAGAAAGCCCACTTTGGGAAATGGATGAAGTCATCATTACCCCACATACGGCTGGGGCGACAGAGCATTACCAGGAGCGCGTCATTCAGGACATCTTCATACCTAACCTGAAGAACTATGTAGAAGGTAAGAAACCGACGATCAATGTTGTTGATTATGGAAAGGGTTATTAAGATGTTAGCAAATTCGTGTGTACCACACGGATTTGCTTTTTTTGATTGGACTAATTGTCAATGTTTGCTATGTTTAAGATGAGGTGATTTCGTTGTATCAGATTTTAATGGTTGAGGATGACCCAAAAATAGCATCCATTCTTTCAGAATATTTAATGAGATATGAACATCAAGTTGAACTTATTAATGAGTTTAATCATATTAAAGAGGAATTTATCAAACACTCCCCTGATCTAGTTTTGCTTGATATTAACCTGCCTTATTTTGATGGCTTTTACTGGTGTAGACAGATTCGTTCGATTTCAAATGTGCCAGTTATCTTCATCTCAGCTCGTACCGATGAAATGAATCAAGTCATGGCCGTTGAAAACGGTGGAGATGATTATATAACTAAACCGTTTCACTTAGATGTTGTTGTAGCAAAAATAAAAAGCGTACTTCGACGGACATATGGTGAATATGCACTTAACTCCTTTCAACAGCCCACGTTCGATGTATCAGGACTGTTCCTCTATCAGGATAAGCATGAAATTGTGTGGAAAGATCAAAAGGTTTCTCTAACAAACAAAGAGTATCGACTCATTCATAAACTTGCTGAACAGGTTGAGCGAATTGTTACACGAGATGATCTATTGGAGGCTCTTTGGGATGACGTGGATTTTGTTGATGACAACACCTTGACTGTTAATGTAACAAGACTGCGAAAACGGTTGGGCGATATCGGTATAGAAAATGCTGTCCAGACTGTGCGAGGACAAGGGTATAGACTCTTAGTGAGTTGGAAGTCAACTTTATGAAAGCATACATAAGGGATCAAGCAAACTTCATTCTACTTTTTCTGATCCAGACATTCGTACTCATGTTAACGACATTTCTAATGATCCGTGAAGCTGGCGCGATCATTTCTTTTTCAAACTTATTCTACTTATTTATTCTCTCTTTGTTCTTTATGCTTGTTTGGTTATCTTATGATTGGATCAGGAAACGAAACATGTTAAAACGTCTGATTCATACGGGACAAACAACTTCTATTAAACGCAGAACAGTTGAAGAATTAATTGAAATGAGAACCTACTCCTCTGAAGCGAGACTTTGGCAATCCGTTATAAAGAAGCAGCATTTTACTTATGAACAGGACATCAGCCAACAAGAAATAGACCGAGAACAGCATACCGAATTTATTAATCAGTGGGTTCATCATATGAAAACACCTGTTTCTGTTATTTCTTTAATGATCCAACAAGAAAAACAAACAGATGGAAATCATACAACCCATACTTTTTTAGAGGATCTTCATGAACAAAATGAACGTTTTCGCCATGGACTTGAATTAATGCTTCAACTGGCACGTCTTGATCATTTTTCCGTTGATTTAAAATCAGAATCTGTGAATCTTGAAGAGGTCATTCATAAAGTCATCAATGAAGAAAAGAAACAATTTATTCGTAGAAAAATCTATCCAAAGGTAGTCACTCCAGACACGTCCCAGCTTGTTGTAACAAGTGATTCAAAATGGCTACATGTGATTTGTAATCAGCTTCTTCTTAATGCATTAAAGTACTCTAAACAGCAGGAAGGGGCTTTAATTTATTTTCATGTCTCTTCACAATCTGGCCAAACCACACTTAAAGTAATTGACGAGGGAATAGGAATAGAGTCTCATGATATCCCTCGTATCTTTCATCCTTTTTTCACTGGTGATAATGGGCGAACGCACACAGAGTCTACAGGTATGGGACTATACCTAGTAAAGCAGATTTGCGTGAAGCTTGGTCATCGTATTGAGGTAGAGTCTAAGCTTGATATAGGCACTACCTTTACCTTAATCTTTGCAACGACAACCTTACATGACAATTTTGTAAGACAGTGACCCACAAATGAAAGTTAGTTCTATGGGAGCAGGATAAAGCCTTCCTTATACTATAAATAGAGAATATGAGGAGGAGCAATCATGTCAATTTTAAAAGTAACCAATCTATCTAAAACCTATTTTCCACAAAAAGAAGGGGTATCTTATCAAGCATTAAAGAATGTAAATCTCAGTGTAGAAAAAGGCGAGTTCACGGCGATTATGGGACCTTCTGGAAGTGGAAAAACGACTCTGCTTAATCTTTTAGCCACCATTGATGAACCATCATCAGGAGAAATCTTAATTAATGGAACCAATCCAGCCAATTTAAAGAACGCCAAACTTTCTTTGTTTAGAAGGAGAGAACTTGGGTTTGTGTTCCAAGATTTTAACTTAATTGATACGTTAACCGTAAAAGAAAATATTTTACTTCCTCTCGCATTAGATAAGAAATCACTGAAGGATATGGAAACAAGGCTTGAGGTCCTCGTAAATCTATTAGGCATTTCAGATATTCTATCAAAACGAACATATGAGCTTTCAGGTGGACAACAGCAACGTACATCTTGTGCAAGAGCCATCATCCATAACCCCTCAATTATTTTAGCTGATGAACCTACAGGGAATCTTGATTCAAAGTCCGCAAGACAGGTAATGAACACTCTTGCTTCTCTTAATGAAGATAAAGAGGCAAGCATTCTCATGGTCACTCATGACCCCACAGCAGCAAGCTTCTGTAAACGAGTGATCTTCATTAAAGATGGACAGCCATTTTCTGAGATATTTAAAGGGGCAAACCAAGAAGATTTCTTCCAACGTATTCTTGATACACTTAGACTTTTGGGAGGAGATTTTCATGAACATCAGCACCCTCGCTCGTAGAAATCTAATGGGACACCTTCAGCGTTATCTTGCTTATTTCTTAAGTTGTTCCTTTGCTGTGACCATTTATTTTGCGTATGCGACTTTCACACTCCACCCAGAAGTTGTAAATGGTTCGATTCCTGCTGCAGATCTTGTTCGAATCGGAATGATTGCAGCTCAATTAATAATTATTGTCTTTTCGATATTTTTTATCGCTTATTCCAATTCAGCTTTTCTTCAAGTAAGAGAAAAAGAATTTGGCTTACTTTCTTTGTTTGGTATGACGAACAATCAACTCCGGAAACTCATTTATCTGGAGCAAACGATTCTTTCTCTTGCAGCGATTGGCGCAGGGATTGGGTTTGGACTGTTATTTTCAAAGCTATTTTTAATGCTGATGAACTTGCTTCTAGCCGTTGATGCACCTATGCAGTTTCAGCTTATTCCACGTGCTTTTCTCGAAACTGGTCTACTGTTTTTTGTTTTGTTTCAGGCTCTTACCTTCTTTGGTCTATTCCGTTTAAAGAGTCGACGCATCATTGATCTGATTCGTGCAAAGCAGAAACCAAAGCCAATGCCAATTGCTTCAAAGTGGTTAACGTTATTATCCATATCAACGTTAGCGTTCGGCTATACATTTGCTGCAACGGCTAACTTATTTAGTGCATTCTTCTTAGTCATTCCAATTGTTATTCTTGTGATGATCGGAACCTATTTCTTGTTTACTCAAGGAATGCTTGCTTTATTTAAACGTCTATACGCAAATAAAAACAGCTTATTCAGAGGCACCACTTTACTGACACGTACAAACATTCTTTTTCGTTTAAAAGATCATGCAAGAATGCTATTTCTCACATCCATTATTAGTGCGGTTCTGTTAACAGCAGGTGGGACTGTATATATGTTCTTTCAAACCTTTATCGATCAAGGCACAAAAATTGTACCTCAGGCGATTTCATGGGTTGAAGAGGATGCCACTCAGTATCAAGTAATCGATCCTTCAGACGTTAAGTCGACACTTGCATCAGCTAATCAAGAAATTGAATATACGGTTAATACATTAGCTTTACCTGGTCAAATGTCTTTGCCTGTACCTTATTCAAATTTGGTTCAAGACACTGAAGTGATGATTGTTTCACAAAGTGTTTTTAACAAAACAGCTCAGCAAAAAGGTTTAGATCCTATTTCACTTCAAGAAGAGGAAATCCTATTAAATACCCCTTTTTCAACGATGGCTATGATTGGGGATGACAATCAAACCGAAACGCTTTATGTTAAAGATCAAGACTGGCCTGTCCACATTGTTTCTGAGATATTTGGAGAAGCATTCTTTTCTTCGTCTGGGCCCGCTAGCTCTACGATCGTTGTAAATGATTCCATGTACGACACACTGGCAAGCTCCTATAGTGAGTCTGAGATGATGAGGGTTATGGGCTTTGAGCTAAAGAACTGGAAGGATGCAATAGACGCATCGCATGAAATCAAAGAACAAGTAAACCCAGCGTTCGCCTATTCGTTACAAACAAGAGCTCCAGAGTATCAAATGCTTATCCAGGCATCTGCTCTGACCATTTTTATAGGGGTATTCATTAGCTTACTCTTCTTTATCGTTCAAGGAAGTATGATCTACCTCAAATTATTCACAGAAATTGAGGATACAAAGCAACAGCTTCGTTCCCTTCACCGAATTGGTATTACAAAAGAAGAATCAGCCCGCATCATTAATCGCCAGGTTCAGTTCTTGTTTTTTGTTCCATTTGTTGTTGGTTCAATTCATGCAGCCTTTGCCTATGCCATGCTTGGGAGCATTCTTTCCATCCAGCTTTGGGGAAGTGGACTGCTTGTGATTAGTATCTACTTTGTATTCCAAGTATTTTATTATCTACTAACGAAATACGTGTACCAGAGGGCTATTTCAGCTTAATCAACAAATAAGGAGAATCCTAAAACAACCTAGGATTCTCCTTTTCTTATTTTGTATCGTCTTTACTAAAGATACTTAGCTGCCATTTATCTGATATCTTCTTCAACATCCGGATACCTGCGATACTATTACTGTATTGATTTAAATCCGGTCCCATAACTCCGATCCCGAGCTTCCCAGGTATAGCGGCTACGATGCTTCCAGATACGCCACTTTTGGCTGGAATTCCAACTTCTAAAGCAAAGGAGCCTGACTCATCATACATACCGCACGTAGTCATAAATGCTTTTAAAGTCGTTACAACATCTGGTGGTATTAATTCTTCTCCAGAATGCACACAGATTCCATGATTAGCGATGACAGCAGCCATGTTTGAAAGCTCTTCAATGGTCACTTCGATCGCAGTCATCTTCCAATAAACAGGGAGTGTGTCTTCAAACTCACCTTCGATAAAGCCATTATGTCGATTATAATAAAAGAGTGCGCGGTTTAGGTCCTGATCCTCTGCTTGATACACTTTTTCGTTGTAGGATAATTCAGGGTTACCAGTCACCTTTCTAGCGAGGGATAAGATACGCTCCACCTTTTCATCGGCGTCCTTTCCCTTCATTAACCCACACATAACAATAGCTCCTGAATTTACTAACGGATTCAGCGGCTTTTCCTTCTCCTGCATCTCCATTTGGATCAAGGAGTGGTAAACGTTACCGGTTGGCGCTTTCCCGGTATATTTAAATACTTCCTCACTTCCATGATCCATCAAAGCAATTGCTAGCGGAAAGAGCTTAGCAATACTTTGTAAGGAAAAACGCCCTTCATAATCACCAGCCCGCACGGTTGTTCCACTCGTTGAGGTCAGTGAAACCGTTACAGCTCCATGGTCATTATTATCCACATTCTCAATATAATCAGGGATCTCACCTTTTCGTGCAAGCTGTTTTTCTTCTTCTATGATCTTCTCTAGATATTCAAGGATTTCTTCTTGCATATTTTCCATGTCAGACCCTCCTCCCTTCCCTATTCCCGCTTTACAAAAGGTTATGTATCCAATTCTCTAAGAACATAAAAAAACGTGGTCCCTCCCCCTTAAGGAAAGTCCCACGTTCTCGTGCGCTCTATGCGTTTACTTCTCTTTTCTCACCGATTGCTGCAAGTCTTGCATCAATCTCCGCTTCAGAAAGATTGTGTTCTTTATTGATATATAAGTTACGTGGGTGTACGCGACACTCTGGAGTGCATCCACGCATGTATTTATGTTCATTTTCTTCAGATGCAATAATTTGTTTATTACACTCTGGGTTTGCACAATTCACATAACGCTCACATGGCTCACCGTCAAAATGATCACGTCCTATAACAACATGCTCTTTTTGATTGATTGGAACCGTTAAACGCTCATCGAACACGTAACACTGTCCATCCCAAAGCTCACCTTGTACTTCAGGGTCTTTACCGTAGCTGACAATCCCTCCATGAAGCTGAGAAACATCCTCGAAGCCTTCACGTTTTAACCAGCCAGAGAACTTTTCACAACGAATGCCGCCTGTGCAATATGTTAATAGCTTCTTACCTTCAAGCATCTCTTTATTGTTACGAACCCATTCCGGAAGTTCGCGGAATGTACGAATATCTGGCTTAATGGCCCCACGGAAATGACCAATCTCATATTCATAATCATTTCGTGCATCTATGATCACTGTATTTTCATCCTGCATTTGTTCAAAAAATTCTTTTGGAGCCAGGTAATTACCTGTTTGCTCTTTCGGATTGATGTCGTCTTCTAGTGATAAGTTCACTAGCTCAGAACGAGGACGTACGTGCATCTTCTTAAATGCATGCTTGTCTGCTTCATCAATTTTGAAAACCGTATCCTTAAAACGATCATCAGCGTGCATGGCTTTCATGTATGCCTCTGTTTGTTCAATGCTACCAGAAACCGTTCCATTAATCCCTTCTGACGCTACAAGGATTCTTCCTTTTAACCCAATCTCCTTACAGAAGGCAAGGTGCTCGGCAGAAAATGCCTCTGGATCTTCAATTGTTACATATTGATAGTAAAGTAATACCTGATACGTAGTGTCTTTCATTTCACTCATATTTAATAAACCACCTATTCATTTATATTTGCAGGATACAAATCTTAGGCTTGCCTATGTGTGTAGGCTCTCTAATCTTAATTCCTTGACCGGCATTATTTTAACAGAAATGAAGCCTAGAATCCAGAAGACTTTTAATGGAAGTCTACATTTTCACATAATACTCCTTCATTTTGGAGACGTTATAAGGGGTGTTTGTAGGTTTTAAGTCCTTATCTATGAGGAATAGATAAAGGAACGATCATTTAGGGGGTAACAAAAGTGGAAAAAGTATTTATTAGTCCAAGCCGTTATGTACAAGGAAAAAACATTCTTAAAAGTGGCGCAAGCAGCTACATACAGAAGTTAGGTAAACACGCTCTACTCATTGCAGATGAGTTTGTATGGGATATGGCAGGAAATCAATTAGTCGACACTTTAAAACAAGATGGAATTGAAGCAGAAAAAGTCACATTCGGTGGAGAATCTTCACTAAATGAAATCGATCGGATCATCAAGCTTGGTAAAGAAAGCTCTGTTGATGTTGTCATTGGATTAGGTGGAGGTAAAACACTTGATACTGCAAAAGGGGTAGCGGACAAGCTAGGGTATTCAGTGGTAATCATTCCAACAACTGCTTCAACAGATGCACCAACTTCTGGCCTATCTGTTATTTACTCTGATGAAGGTGTATTTGAAACGTACTCTTTTTACGATAAAAACCCAGACCTAGTCATTGTAGACTCTGCCATTATCGCAGGTGCTCCACCACGTTTCTTAGTATCTGGTATCGCCGACGCATTAGCTACTTGGGTTGAAGCTCGTGCCGTTAAACAATCTAATGGACAAATTATGTCTGGTGGTCAACCAACGATTGCTGGTCAAGCAATCGCTGAAAAAGCTGAAGAAGTGCTATTTGAATACAGCATTCAAGCAGTGGAAGCCAATAAGAATAAACTCGTGACACCAGCACTGGAAGCAGTGATTGAAGCAAACACACTTTTAAGTGGACTAGGCTTTGAAA
Source organism: Alkalihalobacillus sp. NPDC127517 (assembly GCF_050276055.1). Lineage (NCBI taxonomy): Bacteria > Bacillati > Bacillota > Bacilli > Caryophanales > Bacillaceae > Alkalihalobacillus > Alkalihalobacillus sp. NPDC127517. Next base: position 19,849 of record NZ_JBNNQX010000013.1, read on the forward strand.
CAGCTGGACTTGCTGCAGCACATGCTATTCATAATGGTTTCACAGCGATCCACGGTGACATTCACAACCTAACTCATGGTGAAAAGGTTGCTTATGGTACAATTGCTCAGCTTATTCTTGAAAACAAGCCATTAGATGAGCTTGATCGCTACCTAGAGCTTTATGTTCAGCTAGGCTTACCTGTAACACTTGAAGAAATGCACCTTCAAGATGCATCTGATGAAGACTTACTGAAGATCGCTGAATTGGCTACACAAGAAGGAGAAACGATCCACAACCTTCCTCAAAAAGTAACTGCAGATGACGTGGTTCAAGCCATTAAAGCAGTTGATGTGTATGCGAAGAGCTTTAAAGAGCGTTACGGATTTGATTGATTAGTTCCATTTAAAAACAGGTAGCTCCGTGTTGGGGCTGCCTGTTTTTTGTCTGCATTATTTTCCTGAAAAAGGTAGACTATATATTATTACTGTCTTACCATGAGTATTAATGCGCTAACTATTTACATAATATTTAATGAATTGTATAGGAGTTGATAAAGTGCACCAAAAACGAAAAGCATGGCGTTCATTTTTATGTTTCTTATTTATTGGAATCGTAGCCGTTCTAACCCTTTATCCGATGCTCCTTGAGCAAATCAGTGCGCAATTAAATGATCTTGGGGTTTCAATTGAACTTCCGTTAAAGCTTTTAACAGCTTTGTCATTAATCAATCCCCTACTTTTTATTATTATCGGTCTAACAATCGGTCATTTCTTGGCTGAGAAAACTGGTTTTTCATCATTGATTTATGAAAGAGATCGATATGGGACGCCGTTTTTTAGTCGTTTGAAATTCATGCTTCCATCAGCAGTTGGGTTTGGTATGCTTACGGGTATCACGATCCTACTTGTTGATTTCTTACTTCTTCCTTACCTGCCTAAAGAATTACATGCTTCCTCTGAAGACGTATCGATTACATTTTTTGACCTTGGCACACGGTTTTTATATGGCGGCGTCGCTGAAGAACTTATGCTCCGCTTCGGAGTCATGACCCTTCTTGTATTCCTCATGTGGAAGATCTTTCAACGTCGCAAAACAAAACCAACCCCAGCCATTGTATGGACAGGAATTATTCTTTCAGCTCTACTCTTTGGTCTAGGTCACTACGGAGCAACAGCCTCATTAACTGAGATGACTCCACTCGTTTTTCTACGTATGATCTTTTTAAATGGGTTTGGAGGTCTTATCTTTGGTTGGCTTTATTGGCGTAAAGGTCTTGAAGCGGCTATGATTGCTCATATCTTTACTCATGTGGTGTTTGTATTTGTTTCTTTGTTACGTTCATTTATTTAACTTTAACTTGAAGAGCTGAGACTAACATTAATGCGGATACCAAAACATGAAGATAGCACAATATCCGCTACAGGAGAATCCCTCGCTTTCCGCGGGGACGGCCTCAGCCCCTTCCGCGGGAAAGTCGCCGCTACAGTGTCTTCACCGCGTCCTATTCCGCAGGAGTCTCGGGTTCTCCTTTCGCTCGTCTTAATAAAAAGCACAAAAAAACGAAGGACGAATGATTCGAAGGTAGAATCATTCGTCATCTTTCATTAACTTCTAGTTTTGTCCCAGATTCTTTATAATTCTCGAGCCATATCAATTAACGGTGCTTTGTTTTCATAATAGTTAGTTAATAAATCCTGCACGTCGATCCCGTTGATGGTTAATCCTTGGATGTCGCAATTCTCAATGGCCACGTTATTTAAACGACAGTTTTCAAACACAACGTCACGAATGTCTCTCTCTTTTACTTTTGTTTGTGACCATTCTACTTGCTGTAAGTTTTGATCACGGATAAATCCTGAAAACGATACTAGGTCTCTCTGTCCTTTTAGATGGTTCATCATCGAAAAGTCCTCCCCTTGGTTATTTTCTGATTTTTCTAATAGTATACGCCTTTTAGGGTTGGACTGCAAAGAAAAAATCCATCAGCTAGGATGGATTTTCTTCCAGTCGACCAAACCACTCGTATCGATTCTCTGAGACGAACTGATACAATGGTACACCAAGCTTATCTGCCAGTGGGAGAAACAAAATCCAGGCAAAAGGAATCGCTAACGGTACATTCATAAGGATCTTTCTAACCGTATAGAAGCCAGCCTTGATCTCATTTGTGGACGTAATCATATGAATTTCATCATAAAGGTTTCGATTGCGTAGAAACCGGTAATTTGTTTGATGGATTTTCTGTACTGGAAGCCATTCTAATCGGTGAAACCAATCTAACTTCATAATAATGGACTTGATGGATTGACATAATGGACATGTGTCATCATAAAAAATAAGATGTTTTTTGCTCATTGTTTCCTCCTCACGAGTTCCATAGCCTTGTCATGGATAACGATTCATCAGACTCTGCTGTAATTAAGTAAACATCGGGGTTACTCAACTGCTTCCACTCTCTAAACCCAAATCTTGAATCAACATAATGAAGGAGTAATGAGAGCAAGTTCCCATGAGAAACAATCGCAATCCCTTGTGAGGAATCATCGGCTAGAAGCTCTTTTACGACCGTAACAATTCGGTCCTGAGCTATCTGACTGGATTCTCCATCGCCTACCACTTGCTCCATATCAGAAAAAGATGCTTCTAATTTATCTAACCAATCATCTAACGGTTGTTTACTTAGTACACGCTCCGTTAGCCGTTCATCAAGCGTTAATTCTACCTTTTCTTGATCACAAAATGGCTTAATCGAATCGACAGCACGTGTATAAGGGCTTGTTATGACACGATCAATTTCTTCATGTGTGAGAAATTCAGCTAGCTCTAGCGCTTGCTGCTTCCCTTTTGCAGTTAATGAGGCAGTTGGCTCCTGTCCATCCGCTTCACAATGACGAATTAAATAAATAGATTTCATGCGCTCACTCCCTCATAATGAACTTATACTTTACTTTACCATCTCTATTCGTTCTCAAACATAAAAAGGAGAGATTGTATGTACAGGCTAAAAACACAGGAAACGGATCAAAGTGTCATTGAATTTATTGAACAAGTGGAACACCCCCGAAAACGTGAGGATGCATACAAGCTCTTAGATTTATTCACAGAGACGAGCGGATACTCGGCCAAGATGTGGGGCCCCTCTATTATTGGTTTTGGTCGCTATCACTATAAATATGAAACTGGACATGAAGGTGAAGCCCCACTCGTCGGTTTCTCTCCACGAAAAGCAAAGATTAGTCTTTACTTTGTAACTGGCGAAATAGAACGAGATAAGCTGCTTGATGCATTTGGTAAGCACACGACTGGAAAAGCATGCGTGTATATTAACAAGCTTGCTGATGTAGATGAAGATGTTTTACGTAAACTGATTACTCAGTCAATTGAGTTTCTGCAGGAGCAGTATGGTGAGTAGTGATTTTTAGCCTAGTCTATATATTAGATCCGTATTTTTGTTCCAATTAATCATACCGTGTATTGTATAAGCCAGCAATCACGGTATACTCCTTCATGCCATTCATGTGATGGCAGAAGCTTTTGTTTAGTAAAACCACACTTTTCATAACACGCTAATGCACGATGGTTCTGTACCTGAGGTTCCATCACAATGGAATGCACATGTTCTTTCTTCTTTAGATACTCAATCATTGTCTGGATCAACATGGTTCCAATCCCTTTATCACGGTACCCCTCTTCACCAATGAATTGGTCTAGGCCATATATCGTTCCTTCTACCTCCTGAAGTCCGTACTTGCTCCTCTCTTCATCATCAATTTCGTAATACTGAATGTAACCAATTGCTTGATCCTCCCATTTAATTAAGCACCTGATTGTGGTACCTTCTTGTTTATAAAACGTTTCTAAGACTTTGTTTAGATCAAACGGATTGTCTCTTCCTTCATAAAATTCTAAAACAGCCGGGTCTGATAACCATTTTACAAGTAATGGCGCGTCCTCTTTTACAAGGGGGCCAATATGAAGCTGTTGATTTCTAATGATCATACCTCTCATCCTTTTGCTGTAGATTTGTTTGATTAGAACTAGTAAACTTTGTATATATTAGAGAGAAACGAGCTGATCGATCTTGAAACGCGTTGATGTTGCCTCTGCTATTATCTATGACAGAGATGGACGAATTCTGCTAGTGGAAAATAAAAAAGAATTAAAGACATATTGGAGTACTCCTGGTGGTGCCGTTGAACCGGGTGAAACGATTAAAGAAGCTGTTATTCGTGAGGTGTTTGAAGAAACAGGCTACCACGTGCAAGTGGGTGAACTCCACTCTGTACGTGAGAGAACCTTTCAAGAAAGAGGTCAGCATGCCACCATCTTCACATTTTACGCTGAGATCGTAGGCGGCCGCCTGCTAAATAACGATCCGGATCAAGACATTATAGATATCCAATGGATGGACGATGTATCAGCTAGCCAATGCATGTCAAAGCTGTATAAAGCATTACGATTAGACAGGAAGCAAGATTTCTTTACCCCATTCTATCAACTAGATTCGTAATATCAATAAAGGCAGGTGTGTATGATTGTTTAGAGAAGCGATAACTCACTTGGATCATGGCGATTACATGAAGGCTCAGACTCTTTTACTCGCCTTAATAAAAGAGAAGCCGGAAGATCCCGACCTACATTTTTATTTGGCCTCGTCTCATGACGGACTTGGTCAGGAAACGAAAGCTATTCCTCATTACCAGCAAGCGATTGAGCTCGGTTTAACTGGCATCCATTATGAAAAAGCGTTTATTCAGCTAGGAAGTAGCTTACGTTGCATCGGTAAATATGCAGAAGCTGAAAAAATCTTCCATAATGGACTGAAAGAGTTTCCCGAAAATGCAGCGTTGTCCGTCTTTCTAGCGATTACGGAGTATAATCTTGGACACACTCGTCAATCGACCCAACGCCTTTTGACAGTGCTAATGGAAGAGCCAAAAAATGAGTGGTTACAGACTTACAAGAAGGCTTTAACCTTTTATGCAGCGCATTTAGATGAAACCTGGACTAATACGTCAGACACATAAGCTTCACTATTTTCCACATTAAAAGATTTGACTGTGCCCCTTGACCACGTATAATTTACAGACACACCGAACAAAAAGGGATGTGACAGATGAGACGCTTTATTTTAGTCATTGCCGTGGTGATTATTGCATTCACCACTCGACATATATGGATGGAACCTGCAAAAGAACTTCTGCCTGCTTCTATTATCGAACCGATTCAACGTGATATGGACAGCTCGGTTGATCATTTATCTGATCTTGTTCAATCGATTCTTCCAAATCAATATAGCCTTTCGCAAGCCGAGGACGATGAAATAGAAAGAGTCGCACCGGAATTAGATACGCCAGACCAACTATTCTCTGTACATAATACGGAGCTTGGTGATTCTCGGACAGATGTTGAAAACGAACTTGGAGAACCGATGAGAACCTCAAGAAATGAGTATGGCATAGACTGGGTAGCTTACCATGATGACTATCACGAGTTTGTGATGGTTGCGTATGACACACAAGATGCAGTGAAAGGCCTTTATACAAATCAGGATCTAATTAGCTCTACAACTCCTATTGAATATGGCACTCCAAAGGACCAGGTACGTGAACAATTAGGAGAACCTGAGGCTTATATGAGGAAAGGTCTGTATCGCTATGAGGTGAATCAAGATCAGGAGTATGACTTGTTTCAGTTAGAAGATAGCTATGTGACTGTCTTTTATGACAAACATCAGAATAATATGGTTACAGCGATTCAACTGATAGATGCGAACCTTGAACAAGCGAAGAAAGATTTATATACACAGTCGAGTGATGAGCTTAAAGAAGGCTTTGAGTATCAACTGTTTGATTTAACAAATGCATCTCGTGTAAACCATGGGCTGGGAGTCTTAACTTGGGATGAGCAAGTACGAGAGACTGCGCGTAATCACAGCTTGGATATGGCTGAAAATCAGTATTTTAGTCATACTAACCTTCAAGGTCAATCTCCGTTTGATCGCATGGAGCAGGATGATATTTCGTTTAAAACAGCTGGCGAGAACTTAGCTTACGGCCAGATGAGTAGTATTTTTGCACATGAAGGATTAATGAACTCACAAGGACATCGGGAAAACATTCTACAGGACCGGTTTATGCGCCTTGGTGTAGGGGTTGCCTTTAACGAACAATCACAACCCTATTACACGGAGAACTTTTTTACGAGTTAGCGAATGGACTAATCTTGGCAGAGACGAATCTAAAAATCAATAAAAAATGGCGAGTGATTCAACGATTGAATCACTCGCCATTTTTATTTTTTACACTATGAGCGGAAGGAGAACCCGACACTCCTGTGGATAAGTACGCGGTGAAGACTCTGTAGCGGCGGTTTTCCGCGTAAGAGGCTGAGGCCGTACCCGGCGGGTGGGAGGGATTCTCCTGCAGTGGATATCGTGCTATGTTCGTGTTTGGATATCCATAATAATGTAATATCCAGACCATTCTTAGTTTTAAAACAGTCCAAATATAAACACAATCACAATAACCAATGGAACGATCGTTTGCATCAGAAGATACCACAAGTTTGCGGTTCCACTAAGATTGCCGCTTTCCATCCGGTACTGCTCGATCAAAAGGCTTTTCTTTACTTTAAAGCCTACAAATAAAGCAATAAACAAACACCCAAGCGGTAGCATGATATTTGAGACAAAGAAGTCTGTCAGATCAAAGACTGTTCGATCAAGAATGAGCACATCAGCCAGAACATTGTTGGATAATGCCGCTGGAATTCCAGCAATGACCACCAGGATCCCACTGATTAGTGCCACACGATTACGCTTATGCTTTTTGTTCTGCGTAAACGCTGATATCATAATCTCCATCAAACTAAATGAAGACGTTAGTGTCGCAAAAAAGAAAAGCAATAAGAACAAGCTTAAGAATAGTCCTCCGAAAGGTAGTTGTTCAAATACAGTAGGCAGAACAATAAATAAAAGATTTGGTCCTGAATCCGGGCTAAGGTTAAACGCAAAAACTGCCGGAAAAACGGCAAGTCCTGCTAGCAAGGAAACAAGAAGATTTAAAATCACAATCGAGCCTGCTGACCTTGGAAGGCTTTGTTCATTTCCAAGATAGGAGCTGTAGGTCACCATACACGAGAATCCGACTGCCAGAGAGAAGAACGACTGTCCAAGTGCCTCAAGCGTACCTGCCGTTGTAATGCTGAAGAAGTCTGGACTTAAGAAGAATTTGACTCCTTCCATCGCCCCATCTAACGTTAACCCTCTTACAATGATAATGAGTAAAAAGACAAACAAAAGCGGCATTAAATACTTGTTTACTCGTTCAATTCCATTTTTGATTCCAAACGAAAGGACAATGACATTTAATCCGATAAATACGATGAGACCGACCGCACTAATTAACGGGCTCCCAACTATAGAGCCAAATAAGACTTCGTAATCTCTTCCCGATTCCAAAATCGAGCCAGTGAGAGAAAGGAATGTATATGTGAGGACCCATCCGCCAATGACGGCATAAAAAGTAAGTAGCAAAAAGCATCCGACTACACCAAAGTGACCAATCCATTTCCACAAACCAGTGGCGGATAGTTTTTTGTATGCCGAAACTGCCTCCCTTTTTGACCCACGACCAATTACAAATTCAGCAATTAACAGTGGCATTCCAATAAGTACAGTAAAAAAGATAAAGAGCAAGAAAAAGGCGCCACCACCATTGGTTCCCGTTAAATACGGAAATCTCCATAAGGCACCAAGCCCTATAGCTGCTCCGGCTGACGCAAGAATAAATCCTAATTTAGAAGACCATTGTTCTTTCATAGTTAACCCTGCTAAGTTGCAGAATGACACCTGCCTTTTTTAAATCGAATAGACTAACATTGAAGGCTTTTTAAACAAAAGTCAAGTTCCCCCTCAGAAAACGGGACAAAAGTTATCTATTTCTTCACCCTACATCTATGTATACTTACCCTAGCAGATCTTTTCATACGGGGCTGGCAGCACCTCTTCAAAAAGGGGGTGAGGCCATACATGACAGTTTATGAGGCAATAACGACCATGATCGGATTTTCCATGCTCGTGCTTGCCATTCTGTCTTTCAGAAATGAAAAATAAGCCCCGTATATGAGTTGACCGCTCACGGAGCTTATTTGTGCTCTATTGCGCCAGTCTCAAAAAAGATCAGCTGCCTGCTCCCATTAGCGTGGGGGCAGTTTTTTTCGAATATTTCTAGCTTTATTATATCTAAATGGCGCATACCATTTCAATGGGTAGATGTTGAAACTTTTTTACGTTTCAACCGAATATATGGAAGAAGTCATAACTATTGGGGGATAGAGTGGAAACCATAAGTACCAACTCAAAAGGAAGTCGAATTCGTTTATTAGACATACTCCGAGGCTTTGCCATCATTGGCACACTCGGAACAAACATCTGGTTATTTGCCGATCCCGGTGCAGCACTTTCATTGTTAACCATGCAAGAAGGAATGGGCACAGCCGACGCATGGGTACATGGCTTTCTTGCCGTGTTCACTAATGGGAAATTCCTCGGACTCCTGACTATCATGTTTGGAATTGGACTTGAACTGAAGTATCAGAAATCGTTACGTACTGGTCGTCCCTGGCTCCGCATGTATATCTGGACGATGATCTTGCTTGGCTTAGACGGGTTACTGCACTTTGTCTTTGTCTTTGAGTACGACGTCTTAATGAGTTATGCGTTCACCGGAATCATCGTCGCATTTCTTGTGGGTCTTCGCCATCAAACATTAAACTGGATTATGGCAGGTGCCGCAACCATTCATATTATTGGTCTTATGTTAATCTCCGTTGTCTGGGTGTGGATCATGAACGCAGAGGGCATCCTTGAAGAGCTCATTGGTTCGTTCCAGGAAACAGAAGCGGTGTATACAACCGGTACATATCTGGAACAAATTCAGTACAGACTCTCCGATTTTATCGGATTACGCTTTGAAGCAATCGCCATTATATGTATGAACTTGTTTCTTTATCTTTTAGGTATTCGTTTATATCGTGCGGGCGCATTTAGCCAAAACGAAACAGGACGCGCGATCCGCAGACGATTAATGATCTGGGGACTCGGACTAGGTATTCCATTAAATGCTCTTGTCTTTGTACCTGGAAACGTCTTTGATCTAGCTAGTCGCTATCTCTTCGCCCCGGTGCTATCGCTTGGATACATTGGACTTCTTGCCTTTATCCTAGAAAAGAATGTGTTAAAGTGGATCCTGGCACGCTTTGAAATGATCGGCAAAACAGCCTTAAGCTGTTATGTCCTGCAAAACATTTTGGGCTCAATTTTATTTTACAGCTGGGGCCTTGGTCTCGCACCCATTGTAGATGTCTATCAAGTACTAGCCGCCTGGGTAGGAATTACAGCCGTTATGATGATTGTCGCTCAGTTGTTTGTGAAGTATCTGGGGACCGGGCCGCTTGAATGGGTTTGGAGAAAATGTTCAAACGCACCTTTTAGGAAAGTGGCTTAAGCGTAAGGATTTGGTGAGCTCTCTCATGATGATGAGGGAGCTTGTTTGTTGATGCTTTGAGCTCTTTGTTGATTCCCTGCTCTCTATGTTGATTACTCTCCCCTATGATCCCGACGCTCTAGTAGTTCCCCTCCACTCACGCAAACTCCTCCAAGAAACAAAGCAGCTCCTTCCACGATTTCTTTGTAGCTTCTGCATTTGCTGCCTTTGTCCCACCAAAATCCATAATCATCCTGCCGCCCACATGCATGAGTACATTCGCTGGCATCCCTGGTAATGCGTAAGGGAACGCGAGAAAATGTCCAGCTTCCTCAAAATATAGTTCGCTTGTCTCAGCGTCCGTTTTCTCCGCAATTTGTCTCGCAAATCTTTCTGAAGGCCACACTTGGTCCTGGCCACCGGCAATAAGCATTACGGGAGCTTTGATATGTTCGACCTCTATTCGGCTTGCTTCAACTTTCTCAGGCTTAGATAAGCTATTTTCCCAAATAGATAAAAAGGAAACAGGCTTACGTTTAATCATCCCTCCAAGCATTGAGAACATTTGTGCAGGTCGATACTTAAAGGTAAGATACGATACATTCTTTCCTCTGAGTGTCCAGGAAGGAATAGGGGCATAGATCGTATTTTTTAAACCTGAGGTTACATAGGCACCTGGTGCACCTGCCACAACCGCCTTACATTCATTAGGATAAACAGAGGCGAGCAAAAGTGCTGCTTCAGCGCCTCTTGAGTAACCGATGAGCGTCACGCTCTCAACACTGAATCGTTCCTTCACCCATTGAAAAGCTCCATTAAAATATTCTAAAGGAATTTGGTCCAAATCCTTTGGCACACCCTCTTGACCAAAATAAGCTAGTGCAAACACGTTGTACCCTTTAGTAGCAAGTAGTGCGGCGGCATGTTCTTGAATCTCCCCATCCGAACCTCCTAAAACAACCACCACTGGCCTTGCCATATCTTCCTGATGGTAAAAAAGTGTTCCCACAACCCCATCTTCACGAACAACCTCTCTACTTACATCCTCAAGATCGAATGCTCTTATGGCTGTAGCCTGACCAACTTCTTTCCCCTCACGCTTCAAGGTCCACTCCATTTCAAGCTCAGCCGCATCCGATTTATAAAAATAATCACCATGTGCCGTATTCACTTTTTCTGCAGACCAAAACAACCCTTCCACATCTGGTTGAGGAAGAGTTTGTTCACCTTTTTCATTTACTTCAATATGTACGGATGACTGAAATTCATTCTTCTTTTGGTCAATCAGTCTCAATTCAACCTCAAGCTTCTCAACTGGCATGCAGCCTGACACTGTAATCGTTGTCAATTCATCGATTAACCCATGCCTGGGAGAGACATGAATTGCTGGTTTATTCTCCATCTAATACTCCCTTCTCATGAAACAGTTCCTTTAAGCTCGATGTTTCTTCTTCAAGTAACGTATAGTATACTTCATTCCCGTCTTCTGTTCGCTCCATTAAAATGGCTTCAGTCGTCTCTTCATCTAACCAAAGATACATTGGATTTATTTCTTGTTCGATGAGATCTAAACGGTATTGTGCGGGTTCAATGTCCAGAATCCCATCCATCTTTTTAGCCGATTGTAAAACGGACATCATCTGATCTATGGCTTCCTTTTCTGTCCATTCTTCAATCGATTCTGCTTCAACTTGTTCTCCATTTACCAACTCATACAGCTTAATTTCCTGCACTCCATGATTGGGTTGCTTTTGTTGACTACAAGCACCTAACACGCCGATGCTTAAAAACAATATAGCAATCATCATACTTTTTTTCATTCAAGTTCCTCGCTTTACCATTTTTAAGGCTCACTAATGCCCATTGCTAAGAATAACAAGGATGAATAAGCAAGTACAGCTCCATTCCCTAAGAGACCAACAATTAGATAAACAAACCTTTTTGAGAGAATGGCAGATACGATGGCTAAAAGCATTCCAATCAGTGAGAGTGCTACTCCAATGATGATCATCATATTCACATTTGCATCTGGGCCTCTTAGCACAAAGAAACTAATCACATATAAAACAATACACATAAGTGACACGATTCCACTCAATCTACCTACTCCGTGTTTATTCAATGCGACGTCCCCCTCTTTACGTGCCAGACTCAACCATCAACATAACTAAAAATAAGAATCCACTGATCATCAACATAAAGCTATTTCCAGCGACACCAACAACAAATAGCTTGGAACGTTTTGAGGCTTTCCCTGAATAAAAAGCGAGTGTGATACCAGCAATCGATAGTACAGCAAATAGTATAATTTCTGTATAAATGCCCGCATCTGCAATTAATTGAGTGTAAAAAATGGTCATACTAATAAGCATTAACGCAATAGAGCCTAATGCTAAGCGTTTTCCACGTGTTTCCTGTGTGTTCTCTCTTTCCATTCTTTTATATCCCCCTCTTCCTTAAAGAACTTCTCGCTCCGAACGTCAAAATCCTTCAAGTAATTATACAGAAAAAAAGAGTTGAACCAGTATATGCTCAACTCTTCCATTATATCTTATTTGTTTTTCTGATCTTTAAATGTTGAATACGTCAGCATCCCTAGACTAAATACAATGACGCCCATGATAAGCCACATAAATAGGTCAAGTAAATCCATGGTATCACCTCTTTTCTGTAGGGTTCATGCTACTGAACACATTCAAAACTGTATTCATTTGACATCTTCCACCATGCCTTTTGAGGTTCTCCCCCCATGCCACCTAGATCGCCTGAATCAATGGATGGTGAACCTCCCATATCGTAGCAGCGATTAATCAAGTTTTGTTTCTCTTGGTGATTCATATACTTTGAAGAAAAATACAGTGCTGCCCCTGTGAAGATTCCAATGATAGCAATGCCACCCCAAATAATGGCGGGAGCGACTTGCGTTGAAATGTCTCCAGAATCAGGTGTCGCGTAGTTAATCATCTCTTGAATTTGGTCATCTGATAGTTGATCAAGTCGTTCTTGAATAAGCGTAAATTCTTCATCCGTAAACGAGTAAAGCTCTAGTGCTTTTTCCTGATCAATGTGTGCCGTTCTTGCATTTGTGTCTACATACACACTACGTTCTAATGCTTCAAGAGCCTCTGGAGAAAATTGCAACGGCTCATCATCTGAAGCTGCAGAAGCCTGCCCTGCTGGAAAGATAAGAGAGGTGACCAGCAACACCGCACTCATAACCGAAAGAAAACTCATCCTGTTCATCATTTAAAACCTCCTAAAAAGTTTGAAAAATGATCTACACATAAAATGGTAAGGGGATCTGGAATTCTTTTGAAGTGTCGAACGAAGCAAAATCTCTGTAGACGTTTTTGACCATAAAACGGTAAAATTGTGCAAGAAGTTAGCAAAAAATAGCAAGACCACAATGCGATTGATATGTTTCCCTCAATAAACCAGCTGACACTCCAATGTCAGCTGGTTTTTATCCTTTATTGATTTTCTTGGGTTAAGCCTTCAATGATCGTTTCATTTTTGGTTTTGGCTAAGGAGTACAGCATCGCTAGCCCTACAATGACAAACACTCCGACTATGACTCCAAGAATATGAAGCCAAGGGATCGTGAAGCTGTATGAGAAAGCATACTGAGTTTGACGATAGATGATGTACATAACCAACACACTTAATGGTAACCCGTAAAGCAGAGCCTTTACTCCGTAAAAGGCACTCTCAAACATCATCATCTTTTTAAATGATTTGTTTGTCAGTCCGACTGACCTAAGCATCGCAAATTCTCGTTTACGTAAGGCAACGCCTGTTGAAATGGTATTCAGGATATTTGCTAGGGAGATCAGTGTAATTAATGTGACGAATCCATAGGTGAACACGGATAGAACGGCAATCATTTGCTCGCCTTGTGTTCGATAATCATACATGTTATTTATCGAGTGATTTGTTATGTCCGAAAGTGTTTGTTCAGTTGCCATTGGGTCGTCACTTTTTACGTACATTAAGTTATTCTCTTCTTTTAGATCTGACTCGTTTAATATTGCTTCAAACGTTTCGTTGGACACAAAGATGTCTACGGATCCTAAGTACGCATTATGACTTCCCATTGGTGTTTTGTCAGTTAAAGCTGTGACTGTCAGCGAAGGTAACTCTTTTATCTCTTCTGTCTCCCAATTGGTTTCTATGATGTTTAACGAATCGTTGATGTTTGTGATAATTGAATTTGTCTGAACATATTTACTTTGCTCGTAATCCTCATAAGTGATTGTATCAACAACAATTGCAGACATCGGGTCATCATCCCAATCACCAGGAATCTGTGCAACATCCACATATTCATCTAAACTATCTTTGTCAAAGGAGGTGATTTTGGCATAATACCTATACTGTCCATCCTCCATTCGATCGTAACCACCAGATTCAAGAAGCTCAGGTGCCACCTCTGATTCATCTAAATACAAAGAGACACTCATTTCTCGTTGAGTTAAAACGTCTGTTACTTCTTCAGCGTTTTCCATACTCTCTCTTAATTCACTCACCGACTCAGCGTCGTCTGAGTAAACCTCCAAATCATAACTCACAGCCTCTCCAGACTCTGCAATTTCATAGGACTGTTTTAGACTATCAGTGAAAAAAGAGACACTCAAAAACAGAACAATACTCACAATGAGAGACAGTACCGTCACGTGATATCTCTTTTTATTGCGCTTTAGATTCTTGAGTCCGAGTTCAGCTTCAATGCCAAACAGTCGTCGTACTAATTTAGATGTGCGTATGGATTTGTTTTTAAGCTTGATATCATGTGTTTGCCTAATTGCGTCCAATGCTGTAATTCTAGAAGCACGGAGCGCAGGGAACCAAGTAGAGATAAAGATTGTTAAGGTAGATAATACAATGGTGATGAGAATGGAAAAAGGCGTAACAGTTAAGCTCAGCTGCTGCTCAAGTCCAATGGAATCAAGCATCGGATTAATCGCTAAAAACGTAATTCCAATTCCAACAATACCAGCGACAATCCCGATTGGAACACTGATTACCCCAATAATAAATCCTTCAAAGAATACTGAATTGCGCTTTTGACGTTTCGTTGCCCCAACACTTGAAAGCATACCAAGGTATCTTGAACGCTCCGAAACAGATATCGCAAATGCATTAAAAATTAATGCAACTGATCCCGCGATAATGACAACAATAATGACACCTAGCATTCCATTCATCGATCGATCAATACTGTCACTTGCGGTAATTCCTGAATGGCGCAAGAGATCACTATTGTATTGCACATTTGTGATATCAAGCATTTCAGAGAGTTCATCCGCATGGTCATAAATCGATCGATTCAGTTTGTCTACATATACAAAGCTATCCAAAGGGGATTGCTCATCACTTTCATCATAATAGGAGAGCGCCATGTAAGCTGGATACCACATCCGTTCCCAGCCAGGCTGTTCGAATGTACCGACGATTGTGTATGAGGTTTCATTGACATCAATGAGGGTTTCGTTTGATTCGCCATCTTCATCCCGCTCCAGACTATCTTCACTTGTTAATAAACCGTCCTGCGCCTCCGCCCACTCTGCCTCAGTGAATCTCTTTCCAGCAGCAAGCGTCACTTCATCACCAATGGACCAAGTAACCTCTTCTTCCTCTAGAGACGAGCTTACAATCAGTTCATTTTGCGTCTTAGGTAAGCGCCCTTCAAGCAATTGCACGCCAAATTGGCTAAATGCGTCATCGTTCATTCCTCTGACCCACAAATACGGCTTAAAGTTTGTTGAAGGTTCATCAAGCTCAGCGTATCCACGATCTTGAATTAGTGAGAGTGACCGCGTTTGTTCATCCTGTAGCAGACTATCAACTTGATCAGTTGTTATATCCTTGTAGGAAATGTGCCAATTTCCATTATTCTCGATCGCTTCCTTTTTCAATAAGTCAGC
The DNA here is from genome assembly GCF_050276055.1 of Alkalihalobacillus sp. NPDC127517. Taxonomy (NCBI): domain Bacteria; kingdom Bacillati; phylum Bacillota; class Bacilli; order Caryophanales; family Bacillaceae; genus Alkalihalobacillus; species Alkalihalobacillus sp. NPDC127517. The sequence goes on from NZ_JBNNQX010000013.1 coordinate 35,243, forward strand.
ATAAGACACACCAATCGTTGCAACGGCCATAATCATTGCTGCCGAGATAATGGTTCCGAGGATTGTCACTAATGTTCGTTTTTTATTTTCTTTTAAATGACGAACCGTCAGCTTATTCACAATGTTCATGGCCGGATAACCTCATCACTAGCAATCTTGCCATCCTCAATTGTAATCACACGATCCGCCTGCAGGGCAATCCGATCATCATGGGTAATCATAATTAGCGTTTGTTTATATGTTCGGTTAAATCGTTTAAGTAGATCAATAATTTCTTTACTGTTTTTACTATCAAGATTTCCAGTCGGTTCATCAGCCAGCATGATCGAAGGGTGACTGATCAACGCACGCCCGATAGATACCCGCTGTTGTTGTCCTCCTGACAATTGATTTGGTAAATGCGTTAACCGATTATCTAGGCCAAGCTGTCCAATCAAGTCTGTGAAATGCTGCTGATCCACCTTGTGCTCATCTAATAAAAGAGGCAACGTTAAGTTCTCTTCAACCGTTAAGATCGGGATTAAATTATAAAATTGATAAATGAGTCCAATCTGACGTCGTCTAAAGATCGCCAGCTGCGTCTCGTTTAAATCATAAATATTTGTTTGATCGATCAACACATTCCCACTTGAAGGACGATCCACCCCACCAAGCAAGTGCAAAAGTGTAGACTTACCAGATCCAGAGGGACCAATAATCGCCACGAACTCTCCCTTATTCACAGTAAATGAGACGTTATCCAATGCCTTAACAGCTGTTTCTCCCTTGCCATACACTTTTGACAGGTTTTCAACCTTTACTAATTCCATATAATTCCCTCCAGCAGTTGATATCCTAAGTGTACAAAGAAAAGATGACGCTTTAATGACTCATCAGGTGACAATCTAGTCACTTTCGGCTTTGCTTATAAAATGTAATGCGAAACACCGTACCTTCTCCTTCTTTACTCTGAACGTCAACCTCTCCATTTTGACTTTTAATCATTTGCTGAACTAAGGCCAAACCAATGCCGACGCTTCCTTCTTTAGCATGTGTTCCTTTGTAAAATCGCTGAAAGATATAAGGAAGCTCCTGCTTTGGAATGCCACTTCCGCTATCTGCAATCTGAATTTCAGTAAATAGAATGTTACTTGTGTAGGTGATCGTTAGCTTTCCACCCGGTTGCGTATGCTCCACCGCATTCTTTAACACATTCCCGACCGCTTCCATACTCCAATGCAGATCACCTACATACTGAACATCAGGGTTTCCCTTAATATCAACGTGGATTTCTTTTAACTCAATTGGAATGAGCAAGGGGTGAAGCGAGCGCTCAATGAGTTCCTCTACCAAAACCTCTTCATTTTTAAATACAATTCCCCCGGCATCCATCTTTGAGAGCTTTAAGAGTGAAGTCACTAACCATTCCATTCGTTCAAGCTGGACAAGCTGATGACGTGCAAACTCACGCCTTTTATCATCATTCACTTTTGGCTCATGCAAAAGATCAGCCATGACAGTCATAGACGTAAGGGGTGTTTTCAACTGATGTGAAATGTCTGAGATCGCGTCGCTTAGCTTATTTTTTTCTCCTTCTAAATCAGCGCTTTGCTCTGAGAGCATTCGTGTTACACGATAGATATCATTTTTGAGGATACTCAGCTCCCCCTCCGCGTTATCCCGAATATCAAGCGATTCACTTCCAGCGGCGATACTCCGCACATATTCAGATAACCGCTCAATATCCTTATACCGCCTATTCGTGAAAACAAAAAAACCTCCTACTATAAGAATAGAAGGAATAAGAACAAGCAAAAACGCAGGTACCTGGAGAAACATAACGCAAAGCACACCACCACCCATAACCAAAGCAAAATAAACCAGCAAACCCTTTACTTCTCTATGACGTAGCATGGCCGTCACCTGCCTTATAACCAATGCCTCGTACCGTTTGAATCAACTCAGGTTGATGCGGATCATCTTCAAGCTTTTCTCTAAGTCTCTTTATATAAACTGTTAACGTATTATCATTTACAAATTCCCCACCTACATCCCAAATCCGGTCCAGAAGCTGAGCACGTGAAAGGACCTGTCCAGGATGAGCTGCAAAAATCATAAGCAGTCTGTATTCCAGAGCAGTCAGCACAATTTCCTCACCACGTTTATATACCTTGGCTTCTAATGTATGGATATCAATTGTCCCTATTGAAACAATGTTCGTTTGTGTCGATGGCGACTTCGTTTGCTTGGAATATCGTCTAAGCACAGATTTAATCCGTGAAGTGAGCTCTCTTACTCGAAAAGGCTTTGTAATATAATCATCAGCTCCCATATCGAGCCCCATTACCACATTCACTTCTTCATCCATCGCTGTTAAGAAAATAACAGGAAGATCTGCTTTGCCTTTGACAAGCTGACAAAGCTCATACCCACTTCCATCAGGGAGCGTTAAATCTAATAAACAAAGTGTAATCGTCTCAAGCTCCTGCTCAATGACTTGCTTTGCTCTTTTCGTATTCTCACATAACCGAACATCATAGCCTTCTTGTTTCAAAGAATAATTTAATCCCTCAGCAATGGCTCGGTCATCTTCTACAACTAGGATCGTCATGTGTGTCCCTCTTTCTGCATCATACTCTCCCATTATTCTACTCATTTTTCCGCGCTGAGTATACTTTACTTTTTCCAGTCAACTAAGGTGGGAGGAGCACCAAAATGTATGGACAAGACTATAGAAAAGGATAAGCGGCATCTGTAAAAAATGATCGTCCACTTCTCCTTCATAAGTATGTTTGATGTTGGTCGTACGCTCGGTATTCCCGATTTGTGCTTCGTTATCATTCAGAATAACTGCAGTCCGGTCCATTTTAATTTTAAAAGTGAAGGTTGGATGGCCCGCTAGATTCACTACCACTTGGTGCGCTTTAAAAAAACCTTTTGGGTATTCAGCTTCACCGATTTTCTCTTCGTTCTTACTAATCTCCCACTTCGTCTCACCCAGTAACTTGCTCTTTATTTGAGTAATTGTGTATGTATCCTGATTGCTTTCATCAAATGCACGAATGTTCACATCATCTATCGGCTTACGTGTTTGTTTTGTAAAAAACCTCTCCATTGAGCCAATCTTTGATTGATGATGGTAGATTGGAAAGGAGTCAGAGGATCTGGCTATTGTTGGCGCGGTGTAACTAAAGTTCACTGTTTACCCTCCCACTCTTCCTCAAAACACATATACCAATAATAAGAAGGATCAAGTAAAGCAACAGCGTTTCTCGTTTCGATCCATCCCTCACTATTCCCTTCAAATGCTTTGATTCTCTCAAATTGACTTTTACGATCAAATTCACGATAAATCATAAGAACCTGCGATTTCTGATATTTGTTTAGAGTAAGAATTTTATCATTCAGTTGATCAATATCAGCCAATGAATCTACATATTGAATACCTATCACATGTTCAGGATGATAGCCTTCAGCTGACTCAGTAAAAAGTTTCTCAATCGTGTCCTCCGCCTTTTGAGGCAATGACTCACGTTCTAAATGAAGCGAAAGAGAAATATAATTTTCTTTATCGAATCGTGTATCCCATTTCCACCAGGATAAGTCCATTGGTCTTGAACGACCGGTTAAATCATTTCGTTTTGAATCCACTACATACGCATCAAACCCTAACCATTCTCCTAAACAGGCAAAATAATCGATTTCTCTAATTGTGAACATCGAACGATTATGTAAGGAAGACAGATTTAAACGACGAAAATTTCGGACGTAGCCTTCAAAGAAGGACATAAGAGGATGTGTATGGCTGGACATTGATTACGACTCCTTTTTAGATTAATTTTTTCTCATAGCACCTACATTCATGAACCCTTTCGTAGCTGCTCTTGATCTGCTCAAGATCGTCTCCCGTATAGTGTGCGAACCCTTGAATAAAGTGTAATCCTTCTGTCTTCAAAGAGACTTGATCGTTTTTGTCTACAAAAACGTGATAGTAGAATTCTACTTTCATAAATCCGCTCTCTACATACCATTCACTCACCCAAACATCATCTCTTGTCCATGCTTCAAAACGGTTAAGTCCCTTTTTAAATGCCAGTTTCTCTGCTTCTGCTAGCAATTGATTGCCAATGCCCATTCTCCGGTAGTCCGGGTGAACAGCGATGTGCCAGATCATCCCGCCTAATCCTTCCCCTCTAGAGCATACCGTTTTTTCTTCGACTTCATATTCCACATCAATGAGACCCACGACTTGATTATCTTTAACTGCCACCAACTCAATCGAGGGATGCTCATACGTTTCTTTCTTCTTTAGGACATTGTCAAAGTACGCAGTATCCAGAAAGGCAAGTACTCTGCAACGAAGCCAGCTCAGTTCATCTGATGGTTGATATGGTCTTATTTTGATGTTAATTCAGCCCCTTTTAAGTTCAACACAGCTACAAGTTCCCCGTCTTCATCAATCTCTCCTGTTTCAACAAACCCACACGAGGTGTACAATGCTCGCGCTACTTTATTGTCTGCCTCATAAGAAAGATAAATGGTACTCGCTTCGCCTTTTGGAAATGTGCGAATGTAGTCTATCGCTTCATGAGTCGCAAGCATTCCGTAGCCCCTGCTTTGAAATTGTTTATCTAGCATCAGTCTCGCAATAGTGTAACTCGGGCCTCCTCCAAATTCATGCTTCTCGCTGTACGTCATCATGATAAAGCCAATCATCGTATCCCCCGCGTATACCGCAAAAGGCATAACGGTTAGCTTCCCTTCTTCTAAAGCCACATACGCTTGCGCCAAGCTATATTCATTTGATCCAACAAAGGTTTTCTGATTTTCTGCCACTTCAAGCTTTAAACATTGATCAAGGTTTTCCCAGGTAATTTTTTTAAATGTGATCATTGTTGTTCATTCTCCAATCTTTTTAGTGCTGTTTCTAATCTATTATTATTCTAGCTAGATTAGCGTAATTTCTTTACCATTCCCCTTGCTAATTTTCCCATATGCCATCTCCCTCCTACTATTCGACAAATCAAGGAGAATCCCTTTTCAGAAATCTGTTGACCTGAAATGCATTTCATATCGTATGCTCAAGGTGCCACTAGTCGGCGAGATTCCTTGAGAAGCGTAACGACTAGTGGTTTTTGCGTCGTTAGTTGAGGTAAAATAAAGCTTATTAAAGGACGTAGGAGATGTTTTTTGTGACGAACATTCATGACATTGCTAAGATGGCTGGTGTTTCTGCTACAACGGTATCTAGAGTATTAAATCATCATCCGCACGTGAATGATGAAACTGTTAAGGCGGTGCAACGAGCCATTAACGAGACGGGCTACACAAAAAACATTCATGCGGTCCATTTAAAAAAAGGCAGAACCAATCTCATTGGGATTGTCGTACCGTTTATGGATCAAATTTATTTCAGCCAGCTTATAGATGGAATTGCCAAAGCTATTTCCAAAACGGACTATCATTTATTAATCATTCAAACTCAATATATTGAAGAAAAAGAGCTTGAAGCGCTAGAGCTCTTAAAAACAAAGCAAATTGATTGTTTAATTTTTTGCTCGCGGAGTGTTCAGGTGGATGTATTAGAAAGCTACAGTCAAAGTGGGAAAATAGTGCTGTTAGAGGATATTCACATGGAGGGTGTTAGCTGTACCTACATGAATCACTATGAATCGTTTTATGCTGCCTTAGCCTATCTATATGCAAATGGTCATAGACGAATTGGGATTTGCCTCAATAGAGAGAGTAGTACAAGCAGCTTGCAACGCAAAAAAGCGTTTGCTGATTTTCTAGATGCACATCAGGTCCCACTTTTAGATCAAGATATTGTGACTGACTGTTTGTACCTTGAGGATGGCACAACTCTAGCCAATCATCTGATACAATCTGCTGCTTGTCCAACTGCCTTTTTAGTGACAAATGACCAAGTAGCTGCTGGACTTTACACAGCAATCGTTCGTGCAGGATGGAACGTTCCAAAAGATCTTGCTATCATTGGATTTGATAATCAATCGATCTCCAAAGCCCTGGATATGACCACTGTGCAGATTCCTTTTAACAAAATAGGGGAACAGCTTATTAAACAAGCCTTAGAGTCTGAAGTGACAAGGCATGAGATTGAGCTTGAGTTAATTAAACGTGCAACTGTTTAAAATAACATGAGGAAGGCATACAGCAAGGCTCCTGCTATTAAGATAAAACCACCAACCATCACAAAACCATAAAGAAAACCCTTTGCCATGGCGAACAAATCAAGAGTCATTTCTTTTAATATATTTAAAATAAACATGGTCCACACTCCTTCTACAAATACCCACCACTCGCTTCTGGTAACTGTTGATACTCAGGTTTTTTATGGATAATTTCCTTATGTAATTCTTTCATGACTTTTTCCCACTCTAATAATTCTTCTGCATGACAAGATGTATTCCAGCTAAGATGATGCTCTTGCTCATTAACAGTCATCTTTAGCTCATATTTATCATATGGTTCTTTACATAAAGGACCAATAGCCTTTGACAGTTCAAAAAGATTTGAGTCTTTAAATAGATCATATGTCTGTAGTAGTTCTTCTTCAGTAAACGTAAGTTCTGTTTCGGCTGTTCCATTCGAGATCAGATCCTTTATATAAGTATGATCGTACGTATTAAGCTCGTTCTTAAGAGCGACCCCATATTTTAACGAGAACGCAAAATCATCTGGCATCTTTTTAGGGAGCGTCTCGTCAGAAAATTGGCATCCAGTTAAAATAAAGATGAGAAATGGAAGGTAGAGTACTCTTTTCATTTGTCTTATCCCTTCAATAGTAGATTAAAGGAGAGCTGTCCTTTGGATTTATCAAGTGCACTAGCAATTATTGTTATGAGCTTATTTATTCTAGTTGCCGTCTTCCAATTCCTTCTTGCATTTGGATTCCCCCTTGGAGAATATGCTATGGGTGGCTATCATCGGACTTTGCCTACTAAACTTCGAATCGTGAGTGTGGTAAACGGTATTGTGCTACTCTTTATGGGAGCGGTGTTTCTGATGAAAGCTAAGGACTTAGACACTCTTAACTTCCTTCCTAACACAGTTCTAGCATGGATGTTCACAGGGTTTCTTGCCTTAAATACGATGGGTAACCTATTTTCTCAAAGCAAAAAGGAACGCGTAGTTATGACACCTTTGTCGGGACTGTTGTTTATCTTGTGCTTAATTATTGCGTTGTCTTGATTTCAGACGACGCTTCTTCATCTCAGCCTCATAGGTTAGAACTCCATTGGCCGCTTTAACGTCCACCCACCCATTCTCATACTGGTCTGAATCATCTCAAGGGAGATACAACTCCCACAATCTCTTCCTCTCCTTACTAATCCAGTCCTTAATCTACATTGGCTCACTCACCCCAATATCTATAAACTATTCGATAGGATTCGCCTTTTTTCCTCTTCATTTCTAATATGATAAACTGAACGTACTGAACGATGAGAATGAAGGAGGCATAAACATGGCAGAACATAGCTTTCACTTAAAAGCCAACTGGCCAGGCTTACGTAATGATGTAGGAGACATTGAATCAGGAAATCTCGTGACGAAAATCTCTATCCCTCCTGAAATGGATGGCCCCGGAATTGGGACAAACCCTGACGAAATGCTACTTGGTGCCGCAGCCACATGTTACATTATTACACTCGCTGCCATGCTGGAGCGCAGTAAGCTGGATAAAGCCTCTCTCACTATGGAATCCGAGGGAATTGTAGATGTCACAAAAGGCGTTATTACCTACAAAACTATTATTCATAGACCAGAAGTTGTACTAACTGCAGAAGCCACCGATAAAGACATTCAGCTTGCTCACAAGCTTGCAGAAAAAGCAGAAACCTCTTGTATGATTAGTCGTGCCATTCAAGGAAATGTAGAAGTAAAGCTAGAAGCGAAGATAGAGAAAGCAGAAAAATAGAGGAGGCTAATGACGATGAACATTACATTACTCGTATTTTTTCACTCGATCGATAACGCAAAGCAGGAGCTCATGAGCAAAACGTATCAATCAGACATTCGCCCAGTAGTAGGAGATATCATACATGATCCCGGGTTCCACCCGCAGTTTCATAATGGCTATGAAGTTTCGAAGGTTACCATTGATTACTCTAACAACGAATGTCTTGTTTCCCTGTCGCCGTTGGCTATCGAGCTGCAAGAGATTTCGTATGAGGAATATCAGGAGCATTTAGCTGCGCATGGCTGGAAGTCGGTTGAGCGGGAGAAGTAGGATTGAGAAAGTAATCGTGGGCTTTGGGCATTCTGAGTTTTTTTGAGCATGGAGTGTGGTTTTTGAGCATCGGCCATGCTTTTTTGCGCATTCTCGGCTTTTTTGAGCATCAGCCATGCTTTTTTGCGCATTCTCAGCTTTTTAAGCATCAGCCATGCCTTTTTGCGCATTCTCAGCTTTTTTGAGCATCGGCCATGTTTTTTTGCGCATTCTCAGCTTTTTTGAGCATTGGCCATGTTTTTTTGCGCATTCTCAGTTTTTTTAAGCATCAGCCATGCCTTTTTGCGCATTCTCGGCTTTTTCGAGCATCGGCCATGCTTTTTTGCGCATTCTCAGCTTTTTCGAGCATCGGCCATGCTTTTTTGCGCATTCTCAGCTTTTTTGAGCATCGCACATGCTTTTTTGCGCATTCTCAGCTTTTTTGCGCATCCTATACCCCATCAACTCCCTCTTTCCAATCTCTCCTTCTTCAACAGCCTCTGCTTCTCGCGTATTTCCTCTTCCTTCAGCTCTTTAAGCTCGACCAACTCTAGCCAAATCAGATAAAGCAAAGTAATTGGTGTACAGATAATGAAACTCGCTCCAAGCGTTAACAAAATATTTCCGAAGAGACCGAAATAAGTTAAAACAACCTGTAAAAGCGTAAATATCGTTACAACGACGATTCCATATATCACGTATAACATGGCTCTTGCTACCTCCCATCAACATATGTTACTTCTTATTCCACATAAACGTATTTATTCCTCTTCCTAAAAAAAACAGCGCACCCTCAACTTGGGTACGCTGTTTCAATTAATCCTGTAAGACTTCCTTCTGTTCTTCTACTTTAAATGCATCCAATAACACACGAACTTCATCTGTAGATTTTGCATTCATAAGCTGATTTCTCAGTTCCCCTGCCCCGCGGAAATCGCGAACGTAGATTTTAAAGAAACGATGCAGCGGCTTAAACGCGCGTGATTCAATTTCATGATACTGATCATGAAGATCTAACTGCATTCTAAGAAGCCCTAGCAATTCCTCGCTTGTGTGCTCTTTCGGTTCTTTTTCAAACGCATACGGGTTGGTGAAGATCCCACGCCCGATCATCACACCGTCGACACCATACTTCTCAACAAGCTCCATTCCCACTTGACGGTTCGGGATATCCCCATTAATCGTTAATAATGTGTCTGGCGCAATCTCGTCACGGAGCTTTTTAATTTCAGGAATAAGCTCCCAGTGCGCATCCACCTTACTCATCTCTTTGCGCGTACGAAGGTGAATAGACAGGTTCGCAATATCTTGTTTGAAGATGTGTGTTAACCAGTCACGCCACTCTTCTACATAGGTATAGCCAATTCTTGTTTTCACACTGACAGGCAGACCACCGGCTTTAGCTGCTTGGATCAGCTCTGCTGCTACCTCAGGACGACGGATGAGGCCACTGCCTTTCCCGTTCCCAGCGACATTTGCCACTGGACAACCCATGTTTAAGTCGATGCCTTTGAAGCCCATTTCAGCCATACCGATACTCATTTGCTTAAAGTACTCAGGCTTGTCTCCCCAAATGTGCGCAACAATCGGCTGCTCATCTTCGGTAAACGTTAAACGCCCGCGAACACTCTGCTTTCCGTCTGGATGACAGTAGCTTTCAGAGTTCGTGAATTCCGTAAAATACACATCAGGAGCAGCGGCATGTGCGACAACATGACGGAACACAACATCCGTCACATCCTCCATTGGTGCTAATATAAAAAATGGTCGTGGTAAGTCACGCCAGAAATTTGTACTCATTGATTCATTCAGATCCTTTCATCTATGAAGCTGTGCATTTATCGATTGTATCAAACTCTCATAATCCTATCACAAAGCGGGTTTCACTAAAAGAACCCCGAATTCGATTTTACCGAAATCAGGGTGTGTCTCGCAAGTGTTTTTTGGATAGTAAGTGTCTTTACGACTCTTTACTCTTCATTAAAATATTGAACATTCCATTTTTGTGTTGAGCCGCAACTTCTTCTGTCCAGTTTCCATCGTTGAGATGAATTAGTTCTTTCATTATGACTAGCTTCAGACTCTGTTCAATCATTTTAGGATAAGAGTTGATCTTACCTCCTGGCGGCAAGTTTGAAAACCTTGAGTTCCCCGAAACCGTAATTAACGCAAGATTTCCGAACCCATCAAGATCTTCCTTCTCCCAACGCTCTCCTTCAAATGGATTTTGAGGGTAAAAGTGTTCGATGGAATTTCTAAACTGAAACTGCCAGTCATCACGCATCGGTTGAATGATTTCCTTTTCACCTAGTTTATAACCATCTCGATATAAAAGATAATCTAGATACGAGAACGCAATACGATCATAACCAAAACCATTTGTTTGCATAATCTTTGACTGCCTAACTCTTCTATCACAATACGACTCTAAAAGATGAGTCAAATCAGCAGATTCATCTTCTAAAAGTTCTGCTAAAACAACTGAAATCCAATGCATCGCTTTTGGAGATGTATAGGTAATACGCAAACATGATTGTAGCGTACGCAATTGTTTATTGTTCTGGCCATCATCCTCACCAAAAGTCGCAACATAAGCCGCCTTTTTGCCGTTTCTCTTAATCCTTTGAAGCGACCATCTTCCTGTTTCTTTGTAGTCTCTAGCGTATTCTCGTTTTAAAATGTATTTATCAAACAGCACTCGAAGCTTTAGCATGTGGAAGAGAAACGCTCTTGCATGTTCGGCACTTGTCCAAGCAGTCGAGATATGATCTAAGAATTGCTTGTCATCAAGCGATGAGTCTCCATCACTCTGTCTATACAACACATTACTGACATGTAGCAAAAAGTTTGGAAAGGAAACGGTTGATTCAAAGCGTTCATTTCCTTCATCAATATCTTCTTTTTTCTCAGAATGAGTTTCTATACCGCCCTCTAAGATATCCTTAAGTGAACGGAATGATTGATCCTCGTCAGAGCTCGCCAGGATTTCATTGATTGAACCAAACTGATTGATTGAATGATTCAGGCTCGTCCAATCATCTGTAAATATCTTTTTCCGTAACTCTGATCGTACATTCATCTGCACATAAGAGTCCATATCAGAACACAGATCCCAAATCATCGCACCCGTATTCTTCTCATCCTCTGTATCTAATGCTTCCAGGACCTTTGCTTTTGCAATTTCGTGAAGTTCCAACTGCTCTCCACGTGTATTCATCACTTCGAAATAATGGTTCAAATCAATATTTCGTGGGACTTGAATTTGAATTAAAAAGACCTTTTCCAGTCTTTTAATAAATTCATCCTTATTAATCTGATTCACTTTAAAATAATGTTCAATGACGTGATAGCCTTCTACCATTTCCGAGGAAATTAATTCATCTGGTATATCCCCCTCTGATTTCAATAAGTTTAACGTACGATTTGATCGCTCCCGGGCTTCAAAGCTTAATGTACCTTTAGCAACTTTCATTTCAAGATAGGTTTGTAATAGATACAGAGTCGTCAACCTTTGTTGGCCATCAATGACCTCATACTCCTGGTGATCCCTTTGGTTGAGAATTAGATTTCCAAGAAAGTATGTGCCTTCAGCATTTACAATGTCTTCTATTAACTGTTCAATTTGCAATGCTCCCCACGCATAATTGCGCTGATAAACCGGAACCACATACCGTATATTAGTGAATACATCGGAGACAGGTGTCTTTTCTAACTGTTTATTCATTAGGCAACCACCCATTCCATTTTCTAAGTATTTCATAGAGATCTTTATACTTATCGTTGATCCACTTTGGTCGGTTCAACACGACCAATTGCAGCTCACCTGGCTGATCCATCTCGTTCATTCTCGCAAACAGATCAAGTCCTTTATTCACTTCATCATGTCTTCCCCGAGCATATTTATTAATCGTTTTTACGGACACAGCGGTCATCACCACTCTTAATGAATAACACCACGTATACAGCTTACGCATAACTCCTTTGTTTAAATGATCCAAACCAAAACGATCTGCGAAAAACAATAGGGAACACTCGAATAATTGTTTTATGTAGAGATTTCCCGTTCCGCCGATAAGAATTTCGTCATTTGTAAACTCTTTACGAATAAGCATACGTACTTGTTCAAGCAACTTACTATAATGATTCACATAGTGAAAAAAGCGTTTCCCAGCTAGAATCGGTTGAGTGAGTTGGAATTGGTTTAAGGCATCTGTTGCAAGCAGCTCACGACTACCGTTTGAGTTAAACTGTTCAACAAAAAGGTGACTTGATTTATGATACATTGCGTATTGATACAGAGCGTTTGGCTTAGTCCCTTTGAATGTATTAATCTTATTCGTTGAGTAATATAAGCCACTTTTTCCTCTGTACCACCGAGATAACGGATATAAATAATTTGTGAATAGAATATGTAAGTCCGCTTGATTCATTTGTTCCCACTGATTAATGATATCGATCTTCTCGACTACTCTCACATCATTCATTTCCCTTAAATGATACGATTTTAGGAGATCATGAGGGGCTAACGCTTTCCCGCGAGAGTTCTGTGAATCAAAAAATTGAAAGGCTTCTTGTTCATTATCTGTCACAATTTGCACGGTTGTTACATTATCCAGCAAATACCTTTTGTAAGCCTTTCGTTCATTCAAATGTAGTTCATTCACTAGATTCTTAAGGATTTGAAAGTTTAAATGAATAGACTTTGCTGAGCCGCTGAATTTCTCGTCTAACAGTTTCAGTTCCAGTTTCCCTTCCTCTGTAAGACAGTATAAGAGAATAGATAATGTAGTTAACCTTTGCTGCCCATCAACAATATTGTATCGATTACGATCCTGATGCAAAATGACGGAGCCCAACCGATACTCCTCTAACCCATTCCTAAATGCTTGATATGTATCTTGAAATAATAGATTTGTAGATTTTACGCTCCATGAATATGGGCGCTGATAAGTAGGAATTGCTATAGGCATGTTTAGTAAATGTTTCAGAGGTGTGATGCGAAGTTCTTCATCTATTAATGTCATCTGTCATCCCTTCCAATGATCTAACATTGTTTCCACATATTCAATAGCAGTGATCATTGTTAGTATCGGATGAAATTCCTAATAATTGAACCTTTCGTGCAACCTCTCTTGGCCTCACATCAAGTTTATCCAGATCATCTATAGAAACCCACAAAGGAACATATTGACCTTTGTCCTTCACTTTATTCGTGAATTCAACACCTCTTCCTGTGCCAAACGTACCTGAAACCATCTCTGCTAAGTAGAAGTACTGCGTTCCCTGCCACTCAACAGTTGCCATAAGTTCTTTAATACGAACCACTAAACCTAGCTCCTCATATGCTTCTCTTACCGCAGCTTCCTCTGATGTCTCACGTTCTTCAATGCCCCCACCTGGAAACACATAATATGTATCATTTTCTTTTATTCGTTTAATTAGAGCAACCTTTTTATCATTAATAAGCACAACAGATCCACGATCCCTCATTTCCTTAGCCTCGATTCAATAAGATCCCTCGCATCAGCATTACTATTAAGAATCACTACTTTATCTTTATACTGCTCTAGTAAAATCAAAATATTTGGCTTACTCTCTTTCTCAAAATAGATATTCCATTTAAACATATTCAAAAACATCTTCACTGTAGGATCATAATTTGCTTTCTCGACTCCTACTTTTTGTCGAATGTACCGTTTAATAATTCGGTAATTCCTGATCCAGTAAGGTGTGTCTAAAAAGATAACAAGGTCCGCCTGATCTAAACTCGGTCTCACCCATATATGATGGACACCTTCTATAATCCATTGATCTAACTGTAAAGTGTTAGATAGGTACGTATCTCTTTCTTCCATGCTTCTTTTTATATCTCCACTACCTTCAACTCGTTGCCATACCATATTATCGAGTTCGTAATGCTGGATGCCTGTTTGCGTGGACAGTTTCTTTGCAAAAGTTGTTTTACCACTTCCTACTGAGCCAATGATGTGGATTTTTTTCATTTAATCCTCCTCTTGTTCATCTTTAATCAAAAAACGCCACTCCGAATTACAATCGGGAGCGGCATTCTTGATGAAATTAATTGTTTCTAGTTAGACAGCTCCATCTCCACCACACACTCCACATGCGTCGACTGCGGAAACATATCCACCGGCTGCACTTGCTTTGTCTTATATCCACCTTCTTCAAGCACTTTCAAATCTCGTGCTAGTGTAGCTGGGTTACAGCTGACGTAGACAATTCGCTCTGGTTTCATTTGAAGCATGGTGTTGAGTAGCTTTTCGTCACAGCCTTTTCGTGGTGGGTCAACAACCATGACGTCTGGGCGGATGCCTTGGGCGGCCCACCATGGGATGACGTTTTCGGCTTCGCCTACTGCAAAGTCGGTGTTTGTGAATCCGTTTAGTTCGGCGTTGCGCTTCGCATCGCTGATGGCTTCAGGAACAATTTCGACTCCGTAGACATGCTTTGCTTGCTGGGCTAAGAACAGCGAGATGGTTCCAATGCCGCAGTATGCGTCGATCACGGTTTCTGATCCGGTTAGATTTGCGTACTCTAAGGTCTTGTCGTAAAGGACTTTGGTTTGTTCTGGGTTGACCTGATAAAAGGATCTGGCAGAGATCGCGAATTTGATGTTTCCAATGGAATCGTAGATGTATTCTTCGCCCCAAAGAACTTTTGTTTTATCTCCAAAAATAACGTTTGTGCGTTTTGGATTGATGTTTTGCACAATCGACCTTACTGATGGAAAAGCTGAACGGATTTCTTCGATGAGGTTCTTTTTGTTTGGTAGAGCTTCATCACGGGTCACAAAAACCACCATTAATTCGCCACTTTGACGACCATAGCGAACAACCACATGTCTTAAGGTGCCACGGTGTTTGTCTTCGTCATATCCACGGATACCATACTGATTAGCTAGTTCTTTTACCTTTTGTACAATCTCATCGTTATGTTTGTTTTGAATGATACATTCTTCCATATCAACAATGCGGTGGCTTCGCTCCTGGTAAAATCCTGCGATAACTTCTCCGTCACGCTCACCGACTGGTACTTGTGATTTGTTACGATAGCGCCAAGGCTCGTCCATTCCGAGTGTTGGAAGAACGGGAACGTCGGTGATACCTCCTAATCGTTCAAGAGCATCCTGAACTTGCTTTTGCTTATAGCGCAGCTGACCAGCGTAGGACATATGCTGCAGCTGACAGCCTCCGCACTGGTCGTAGATTGGACAGGGTGCTTCGGTCCGGTCAGGACTTGGCGTATGAATCTGCATCAAACGTGCAAATCCATAGCCTTTACTTGTTTTTGTAACCTTTACTTCACAGGTTTCACCGGGCAATGCTTTAGGAATAAACAATGTGTACCCCTCATGCTTGGCAACCCCTGCTCCTTGGTGACTTAAGTCAGTTATGGTTACATCTAGTGTTTGATTCTTTTGTACGGGTGGTGTGATTTTACTCATCTATGTTAATTCCTTTACTTCTAAATTTGATCGTATCGTTATTTTAGCATGAATGGAAATCCGTTGATATAGCGTAGGATTCCATTTCATCAATCGGGAACTTATGGATTTTTAAGGAGTTTCCTTTTTGAGAGCTTCTTCATTTCAACTGTACCTACAATACTACTTATCATGCCAATAACAATACTAGTCGTCATTATTTTAGCCACATAATAAATTCCTGTTCCAGAAATACAATCGATAATGATGAAATTTCGTATGGTTGAACCTTTTATACTGTAAAACACGGTTTGATCCTTGTTGCTTTTTGACATCATTCCCCCTCCTTCCCACTATGGTATGTCGATGAAATTTGTCCAATAACCGCCAATTTTGACATTAAATTAATATAAGTCTAGAAGCTTTACAACGATCTTCTTTTTATGTATGATCTGAAATACAGACCGATCAGTCGGTATAATATAAAAAGGATGATTAAAGTGACTAAAACGACCAAAAACCTGCTTGTTTTTTTGGAAAAACATCATTATAACCCTCTTGTGTTGAAGAAAGCAGAAAATTTAGCTAAGGCCTTTAACACAACGATAGATATTGTGATTATGTTTGATGTGTATGAGGAAGATCAAGAAGACGAATTACAATTTATTCAAAGTGAACTAGAAAGCTTCTCAACTACTAGTCAAGTGACTAAGGATATTTGGTTTGAAGAGTTAAGGAGTGAGTCAGACTATCTAAAGATTTTGAAGGAGAAATACAAGCTCAAAGCGTATTCTCAACTCCTGTCGGTAAACGAGGAAGAACATTTTCTAGATACCATGATTTATGGTTCTGTGAGTCAAATGGTTCAAAGGCATTTTCCAGAAAGTGATTTGCATCTCCTTTCAATTGATCTACTACCATTTAAGAAAGACGAATTTGAATCTGGGAAAACTGCTTATTTGAATGAAGAGGTGAATGGTGATCTTACATTAGTTTGCACGCATAAACCTAATGAGAATTCTGGACTTTATTTTAGAAGACTTTCAACTGATTTTGAGAACGGACTATTCCTTCCCTCAATTAAAAATGGGACCGAGGTATATAAAATAGTTGATCGTATCGCTATTGAGAAAATAAAGCTTGAATCATAAACTATTAATAAAAATTTACACCTCATAGACCGATCAGTCGGTTTTTGTTGAAAGGGATATAGATATGGAAACAAACACAAACCAGTCATTATTTAAAAATAGAACCTTTGTATTAATACTGTTGGCAGGGATCTTTGCAGTGATGGGCTTTAGCATGTTCTTAACAACAACCACATGGTATGTCGTCACCGAACTGAACATGCCAAGTATGTTAGGCATTGTGTTAATAGCAGCCACTGTTCCAAGGTTAATTATGATTACGTATGGCGGTGTGCTAGCAGATCAATATAAGAAAACAACGATTATGTTCAGCACAAATTTAATTCAAGCCATCCTTATGTTCGTGATCTACTTGCTGATTGCGAATAATTCTATGACTGTATCTTTATTGCTTGTTCTTGCTGCCATATTCGGCATGCTGGATGCATTTTTCGGACCTGCTAGCTCATCGATGGTTCCGAAGATTGTTCCGAAGAGTCAGTTGCAACAAGCGAATGCCTACTTTCAAGGTGTGGATCAAATTGCCTTTATCATTGGACCCATTCTTGCTGGAATAATGATGGAAACACGAGGCGTTTCTGATAGTTACTTTGTAGCAACGGTCTTAATACTTGTTTCAGCTATTTTTGTCTTCCCTCCATTAATTAAAGAAAAAGCCGTTGAATGGGTTCAAAGACAAAGTCCACTTAAAGAGTTAAAAGAGGGATTTCATTTTGTACGCTCTTCGGGATTTTTGGTAACTGGAATTCTTGTATTAGTCGTTTTAAATTTCTTTGTTTTTGGGTCGTTGCACATTGCAATTCCGTTACTAGTCGATGTACATGGTGGAAGCCCGATCAATTTAAGCTATATGGAAGTTAGTTTAGGTGTAGGCATGGTAGTTGGTACTCTCATACTGAGCTTTATAAAAATAAAAAGAAAAGGATTCGCTTCACTCATCGGTTTATTCTCTACCCTTGCTTTCTTTTTCATTTTTAGTTTACTTCCCAACTTAACGTTACTAACGATCCTCTTGTTTGTCATTGGTTTCTCGATGGCGTTTGTATTCATTCCTGTATTTACACTGGCCCAAGAGAATACGGAGGAGCATTTAATGGGTAGGGTAATGAGCCTCATCTTTCTCGCGATGAATGGATTTGATCCAATTGCTTATGGAATGGTTAGTGGATTTGTTGCGACTGGACTAAACATACAGATCGTTCTCCTGGTGTCTAGTATCATTGGACTTACTGCTACCGCCATTATCTTCTGGAGAGGAAAAGAGTTTAAGCATATTAGTTAGCTAACAACTCGCAAAGTCTAGTTATGAGCAGCCACATTTGATACGATAAGAATGTGGCTGTTCTTATAAGGACATATATGAAGGACTGAGGTTAAATGGACAAAAAGGTGAATTTGAAAGATAACATCATATTAGCTGCTCGAGAGCTATTTAACTCAAAAGGGTATTCTGAGACCTCGATGAGTGAAATAATCAAAAAAGCAAACACAAGTAAAGGTAATTTATACTACCATTTTGAAAATAAAGAGACACTCTACCTCTCCATATTGGAAGAAGACTTGAACAAATGGTTAAATGACTGGCAGAAATACAACAAATCAGAAGAGAAAAATGTATTATATACACTCGCCAAATTCTTCTCAAAAAACAGCCTAAACAGCTTTTTCCATCAAGCAACAGAAGAGTTCTATGCTAGTTCATTTAACTCGGAACAAACAACAGCGAGAATGAAAGAGATTGATGAGACTTATCTAAATTTCTATACAGAATTAGTAAAGGACTGCCAAGAAGCTGATCTGATTGACCGGAAGGAAGATCCAAAAGTCTTAGGATTTATATTAATGTCTCAATTTGTGAGTATAAATTATAAAGAATACTACGGAAACGAGATTGAATCACATACTCTTCTTAGAAAAATGATTGATATTTTTCTAAACGGTGTTGGAACGTGAGAAATGAATTAATTGATGCTATTAACACTGCCTCTTTTTCTGAATAACTCCTCTCTATTTAAAGATACTAAGTAAAAACGGAGGGATTTATTTTGAAAAAAATCATGATAGCATTAACCTTAATCGTTGCTTTGCTTTCACCCCAACTTAACCCAATTGCATTTGGAAAAGAAAAGACAATCAAGACGGATGAGTGGTCTTTAACGTATGAATTGGTGAAGGATGAAAAATCAGACAAGTACAGGCTATTTGATATTGAGCTCTTGAATACTGGTAAAGAGAAAAACGATGTGCAAATCTTTTCCTTTAGAAATGAGCCAAATAAATCATATGATTATGGCTTGAGTTTTGGCGATGATATCGGAGTCGCCGCAGAAGATGCGACCTTCTCCTTTTCAGGTATGCCTGTTAGTAATCAAAAGGAAGTAAAGGAATTCGAGATCATTGTCGTGTGGAAAGTCGACGATCGAAAGTTTAAGGAGCTTTTTGTGATTCCGAACTTATAAAAAGAAGCAATCGTGTGAATAACCCACATGATTGCTTCTTTTTCTTATTTAACAAATCGCTTAAACAGCGTAATAAACGAAGCCATCAGCCCAACAAAGAATAGGATTGACCCAATAACCAAAATCTGCTGGATGTGAGTAGAACTTCGCAATTCAAATTCGCTAAAATCCACGCCGTCTTCTGGAAATCTATCTACGTAACTATTTAACCAAGTATCTGACATCCATAGTCCTATATTCGTACTGGCTAATATGAAGATTAATCCTAGAATGATCAGGACAACACTACCGTACATAAAATTCTTAAACATGTTTTGATCCATCACGTTTCCCCCTACCAGCCCATGCGTTTTCGCAAAGCTGTAATATGAGCGATATGATGATTGCCATGCCAAGCATACATTCCAATTGCAGCAGACAATTTCACTCCACCACTATCAGGATGAAGGAAGGAACGATTTAATTCATTTGAATCAAGCGAATACAACAGTTTTGTCCAGCGTTCATGTAGAGAATCGAGTAGACCTAATGAACACTCAATCGGTAACTTAGAGTCAGGCAACTCTGCCCACCTATCTTCAAAATAAGGACGTATCGTTGGTACTTCTTCAGTGAGAGCCCATTTAAAACGAATGTATGAATTCATATGGCTGTCAGGTATGTGATGGACAACCTGTCTAAGAGTCCATCCATCTGGGCGATAAGGGGTATCAAGCTGTGCATCAGATAATCCTTCTACTGCCTTTCTGACGTTGATTGGAGCCATCTCCATTTCTTTAATCCAATTCGAAGTCTGCTCTGAATCTATGACTGTTGGTTCCACAAATGGCCCAATTGGATAACGGAGATCCATAAGCTATTCCTCCTCTTTCCTAAGCCTTTACCAGCTTATCTCTTTCACTTTCAGTTAGTTTCGGACAGGTTGTGCAATACCCGTGACCAGTGGAAAGCTTAAATGCTAAGCAACAATGCTTCCGCAGATAAAAAGTTTCTTTATCTGAGTACTTATAAAGGGTAAGCCGTTTGTATTGATTAGGGATAAATAAACTATCATGGAGACGTTTTTCATCCTGTAAGAGTACGTTTAGTTTATCACAGCTTAATTCGTTGCTGTATCTCGTTTTGACATTTAAATAATAATTTAATACATTATGCCATATCAGTGACCACATGATTGTCGGTTTACACCCTGTATGTGATGATACGGCTTTTATGATTTGTTCAACTTGAACAATAAAATCCTGAAGAAAACTGTCCACCAAACGATCTCTCTCAGACAAACTTTTATAGGTGAGAGACTTAACATCACTCTCATTCATTCTGTAGGTAAATTGAGCTTGCCTTATGATATTAAAGTGAGTAGAGCTAGGTGCTAAAGGAAGCTTAAGATCATATAAACTAACTGTAATCATTGCAGCAGTCACAAATACTGAGAACCGTTTTGCAAATAACGAGCCGACCACGATTGCAGGAGGTGTATCTAAAAGAGTGGATTGTATATCCAGGATTTCTTTTCGTTTGGCTGAATCGAAATAATTACTTAAGGTGAATGGATATTCGATTTCAGAATTTCGAGTGACAGATATATAAAACTGTGACAAAAAATGTTTTGTCTCATCAGGTACGATCATTTCCGATACCCTCCGTGAATCACTCAATGTCATTCAATATTTCATCAATGATCTGACCTCTTCCAATGGCTCCCCACCCTTTTGATAGCCAGTATGAATCCGTTGCGTAAATCTGGTTTTTTTTGGATGCGGGAATTGAGTTCCAAAGCTCGTTTTGTTTCATTTCTTCTACTGTTTCAGAGCTGTTCACATCACCTTCTAAAAAGATATAATCTGCGTCAATTTCTGGAATGGTTTCCAAGGAAAGATCTTCTCGTTGATCAACCGGCGTCATTTGCGAAGGCACAAAATTTAAATCCTCATACAAAAGTGTATTCATGGGGTGCCCGCCCTCGGCGTATATCTGAACCATATCATCTCTTAAGCGTAGGTATGCAAGCTTTCGATCCTCTAATGTTTCAATCGTCTTTCTCGCATCTTCTGTTTTTTGGTTTAATTCCTCTATTTTCTTTTGCGCAAGATCCACTTTGTCATACATACCAGCAATCGCTAATAAATCTTCTGTCCAGAAATCAGGATCATCATCATAATCAAGCCACTCATTACCAAGAACAATCGTAGGTGCAATTTGCTCTAATAAATTATAGGTGTCATCTGGTGTTCTACTCTCAACGAGGATGACGTCTGGATCCAATGCTGTAATGGCTTCTAGATTAGGTTCATCTGCCGAACCAACTAGATGCACTCCATCTAATTGATCTTCGAGATAAGCTGGGTAGTCTCCACCATATCGAGCCTCCACATTTACTGCATAAGGTTTTTCATCAATAGTTAACATATGGTCGATGTATGATGCTGATAACACAACGGCCTTTTCAATCTCTAAAGGAACATCTGACTCTCCTCTAAGATGCGTAATTGTTTGAGTCTCCTCTAAACCCGTTGTACCCTGTTCTTCTGCAACCTCACCTTGATTACTACACGCACCAATAATCGCTAGAGACCCGATTAACGATGTTAAAATAACTGCATTTGTTTTCCTGTTCATATTCTCCACCCCATAATGATAATAATTATCATTATAATGACCTAAGAATATGTTTCAATCAATAGATTTTATTGCATGTTTTGATGGACATTTTTTCTGCATGCATTATGGCTCGATTAAGCGGTTAAAGATAAACTCCATTGAATACTGATATCCTCTAGGTCCCAAGGTCTGATAGAACAAATCGTGAGCTTCTATCACCTGGTTCTTTTTATTTAAGCTGTTTCTAAAAGCTTTCATTTTCTGATGTGCTTCATCATTTGAATCAACCATTATAAAAATATAATCGGCAAGACTTGAGTTAAGCTCTTCCAATTCAAATTCTATATGCGTCCCTGTTATTAGCTCAGAAGGATTAAGTTCTAAGTCTTTGTATAATAAATGTCCCATTTGACTCATCTCACCGTACATTCGATATCCTCGAGACCCTACCCTAATGAAACAAACCGTTTTATTCCCTAATGACTCATGTATTAGATGTTTTACTCTTTCTTTTCTCTTTTCGAATTGATTAATCCAATTCGCAGCTTGAGCTTCGCGGCCAAAAACAGAAGCCAATTCTACTAATACGTCTTGATAATTTTTAGTTTCTTGCAAAATGATAATTGGAGCAATATGGTCTAGCTCAGTCGATGGAATAAATGACTCACTAGCTAAGATAATATCTGGATTCGCATCTTTTAGTTTAAAGTAGTTTGGGATCACACTATCAATTAATATGCCGTGTTGACTGTTATTGATCACACTTTGTGACACTCTTTGCTTATATGAAAGGGATGATACCGGATTAAGTCCAAGTACAGAAAGATGATCATCAAATCCGTAATATACTGAAGCGATATTCAAGTTCTTCTTTTTCATATAAAGTGACGGAGCTACACCCTCTACTTTTTTAAATACCCTACTAAAGTAATATTCATCGGTATACCCTAAGTAAGCTGCAATATCTTTCGCTTTCACTCTTGAGAACAATAATTGCTTCGCTAGCTTCATTCTCTTTTCCGTTAGATAACGTGTGGGAGTGATATGATACGTTTGTTTAAATTGTTTACTAAATTGTGTGATGCTGTAACCAGAATAAGATGCTAGGAATGACACTGCCAGGTTATCTGTAAAGTGTTTGTCCATATAGACTTTGACATCTTCCATCGATCGAATGGTAGTCATTTGTGCTTTCTTTTTTATATGGTATAAAAGCTGACCTAAGACCTGTTTCACCTTCAACAGATTATGCTTTTCATACGTACAAAGATAAAACAACCCATTAGAAGCCAACCTTATATCAGGAGAAGGATCGACTAGGATCGGATATGTAGGTAAAGTGACCACCCATTCCTTATTCTTTCTACTTAGTTCAGCACAATGAAAGAAAATGGCTACACATTCAACTAGGGTATCCTTATCTGAGTCCCACTTCACGTTCATACCAGGTGTAAGGATAATTAAATCGCCACTTCTCACTGAAACCAGCTCATGGTTGATTGAAAAATAACCACGCCCCTGCTTCATATAGATCATGCAGTAACTATGCATGTTCCTCATGTAAGTGCGTTCGCTCCCAAACTTAAAATGTTTTACGTGCACATTTGAAACGTATACATTGTTTTTCACTGCGATCTCTTCATTTACTTTCATGGCTCCCCCCAGTTCTTCTAGACCACTTTATCCGTGATGATCCTTCATGAAAATTAGTAGCTGAATCTATTTCTAGTCTAAATAAGATCAGTTTAGTTAATGGTATAAGCGTATCATAGAATGATAAGGTAACTGGTGAAAGAATGGAGGAAACATGTATGACGATGTCTACGATTGAATTTCATTTTAGTAATGGGATCAAGAACCAAACTCTAGTCATTGGTCACAATACTGAGGAGTACACAACATTTTTAGGAAAGCTTCCCGTTCTCTTTTCGTTTTCGAATCAAATCGGTATAAATAAAATAAGCTATCCCAACAGAGATCTTCTGTTTTTGGATACGAGTCTTGAGTTCCAAGATCATGTGATTGTTCGTTATAAACATTTAAGTAAGATCATTGAATTAGGTTCTTTTCAATTGAATAAAGAAGAGTCGAGTCAAACCAAGGAATGTTTTCAAGTGTTGATCGATGTTGTAGATTCTGGTCATTGAGCCACGAAGTGAACTGACCGACTAAATAGTAAAAAAGCCTAACCTCTCAGCAGTATAAGTGAGAAATTAGGCTTTATGACGTATGCTCGTGTGCCAAAGCACTTATTTAATCGGGATCCAGATCTCAGAGTATAAATCCGGGCTACTCGGATCCTCGTCTGTATAACATTCAAATTCTGGTATACCTGCATGTACGTATCCAGTGGAAGGGAACCATTCGGAGTAGATTTGTTTCCATGCATGGTGCATCGCAGTAGGCATAGGTCCATGCACTTCGAATACTGCCCATTTGGAAGCAGGAAGTCTTAAGCTTGCCATCCCTTCTGGAGCCTTCCCAGCATGAGAGGTTGCCACCCAATATTCAAACACACTATCCTTCTTCTGTTCCTCACTGACTTCTCCACAAACTCCTAACACTCCTTTTACTACCCCATCATTCAATTGAAACAGCATGTCGCTTGTTCCATTTTGATTGACCTCTTCCCAAAACTCCGGAATGCCCTTTATGTTCTCCTCCTCCCCCACACTTGAAAACTCTCGCTTCACGCCAATAATTTGAAACTCATTCTTCTCCACCACGCTATACTTCATTGGTTCTGCCCCTTTCAACGTTACCTGAATGACCAGTCGATTGTAGGATTGTAGTTTCCCCTTTTGATTGCGCACTTCACTTGGAGTAACCCCGTGCTGTCTACGAAGTGCTTTTGAAAAAGCCTCAGGAGTGTCATAGCCATACTTATAGGCAAGGTCAATAATCTTTGTGTCTGATGTTAGTAGTTCTTTACCGACCAATGTTAATCTCCGTCGCCTTATGTATTCACCAACCGAACATTCAGTCAGCACTGAAAAGGTTCGTTGGAAATGAAAAGGTGACACATTGGCTTGTTTAGCAATATTGTCGATCGTCATATCCTCCAATATATTTTCTTCCATATACTCAATTGCCTTTTGTATTGACTCCACCCATGCCATGGCTTTCAACTCCTTAAAGTCATCTTAGCAACGAATAGAAAATGGATCCTGTCTATTTGTGCTTTGTTGTGGCAGGTGTTAACTCCTAAAGCCAAATTACGTAATCGGCCGCAATTTGGCTCATACATATTTACTTAATTAAAGAACCTTTCCAAAGCCAGAAGCAGTAGATTCCAAAAAATTTGTTAGATTCATTCTCAATTCAGCCATCCATTGTGGTTCATGATTCCACTTCTCATCTATCGCTCTTAATACCCGTACATATCCGTACAGATTGGCAAACCTTCTACATAAAGGCATCAGCTGCAACATATCATTCTCAATCTCAAATTCAGAACGATAGCCATCTAAAAAGCAATTCTTTTTATGCTGAACTTGGTCAGTTGGAATGTAATCGATCATACTCTCTAATGCCTTCTCCACATCCATCACATACAAATGATACATACTATCGTCAAAATCAATTACGTTACAAGTATTGGTTGCCTTATCATAAAAGATATTATCGTACTCAAAATCATAGTGGATAAGACCATAATTTTTCTCCGTAATAGCAATTGTATTAAAAAGCGAACGTAGTAATACCGTTTCATGTTGAGCTGCTTTCTCGTGAGGAAACTTCTCAAGCGTTTGCTCAATCCAATTAAAAACATCGTAATAGGTCCATCGTTTAAACGTTTTGGGGGCATAATCACTGGAGAGTCGATGGAGTTTACCCAGTGATTTCCCATAACTAAAAATGATTTTATCACTTGCTTCCGTTTTATCTAATTGGACGCCGTCTACTCTCCTAAATACTGACGCGTAGTAGTCGCCCCAAGGTGTTTCAACACTAACTAGTTTCTGATTTTCTTTTGATACAGAGGCCTCTAACACACCAAATTTCTTTGCACGCAGAAAAGATATAAAATCTAATTCAGCGAATAGATGATCTTTACATTTTTCTTCTTTAGGAGAATATCTTAGAAACTGAGTTTGACCATCGGTTCGGAATGGATAAATAGCATTTGAAGATATTCTGTAATACTTAAACAGGTCAAGTTCCAGGTTAGGTAAAGACCAATTTTCCAAAAGCATGTTCGCCAGCTCTTCATTATTAAAAAGAAACTTTAACTTTAACATGTCCCAGTTACCCTCCTACGCGATATAGTAATAAATCCACACAAATAGCCACAGGTTAAAAACATAACCCTGTGGCTCATAGACCTAAGCTGATTTCATTATTTCCGGCACTTTCAAAAATCACCCAGTTACTTTAATCCGTGTGAGTGCCTGGCAACAAAGATAATTCTCCAAGGTTATCTTCATTAAATTATTCATTTCTGCCATCACTCCCTTCATTAATTGTAAGAATAGTATATCAACAAAATTTGGTTTTAGAAGCTTTTCTTGCGTTTTTAATTTTCCTACACGTGCATATAAAATGGCAATTTAATATGATCAGATTATATTTAACTACAATTTAATTAAACTTGAAATTTCCCTTGCTTCATTAGCAGAACTTCTTTTCCATCATCATAAACACCGATCACATTCATATCTTCCGTACCAAATGCTACATTGACATGCAAAATAGACGTATTAAGACCCACTGCTTCCAATTCTTCTGACGATAGATATTGACCATTATGTAGGTTAGAAGGAGAAGCATTGCCAATGCCTATATGACAGGCTGTATTTTCATCAAACAACGTGTTATAAAAAAGAGTGTTTGTCTGAGCAAGGGGCGATTGATTAGAAACCAAGGCGATCTCCCCTAAGTATTGTGACCCTTCATCTGTTTCTATAAGGCTCTGTAACACGTCTTTCCCCGAAGCAGCATCATAATCGATGATTCGACCATTTTTAAAGGCGATGGAAACGTCGTTAATAATACTCCCACCATAGATTAGTGGTTTTGCTGCAACCAGTTTGCCATTCACATTATTTTTATGTGGAGCGGAGAAGATCTCCTCTGTAGGTATGTTTGGAAAGAACGGAATGCCTTCTCGATCCATCGCACTTCCACCTAAAAAGATGTGATTTTCTGGTAATCCCACTGTTAGATCAGTTCCTCTTGCATTTTTAAAATGCAAGGCTGTAAATTGACTTTTATTTAAACTGTTTTTTCTGTGCTCAATTTCTCTATTATGACTTTCCCAATCCTTAATTGGGTTGTCTCCATCCGCCCTAGCTCCATGTAGCATCTGTTGCCATAATAATTGCAAAGCCTCTTCTCTCGGTAAGTGTGGGAATACTTTATTTGCCCAAGAGAATGACGGTACAGCAAGAATACACCATCGTATTTCGTGTGACCTAATCTTTGCATAATGATGTTGGAGCTTGGTACGATACGCTTTCTCATATCGGCTTATCCGATCAGAGGGGATATCTACAACGTACTCAAAGCTCTCAGAACGAATGTGGATATATACGGCTCCCTTGTCGTTCCACTCACTAAAGCGATCCAGCTGCCAATTTGGAATATGATCCATCGCTTTCTCTGCTGCATGTATATAAAAGTCGTTTGTCGATTGTTGGTCTGCCCAGTCAATCCAGACATTTGAAGCGCCAGACTCATAAGCAAAACGTTGAATTAAACGTGCAAACGTAGCGTGTTCTATATCACTATGAATGATGACTAATTGATCCTTCTGTACGTTTACACCTAAACGTACAGCTAGCTCTGCATATCCTCCTAAATGCTTGTTGTTCACATATTCATATATTCCTTTCAACATTACATTCCAACTCCCAACGTCATCCTAATCTCCCTGTATTATCTAACCTAAAAAATTTGTACGCAATATCTCTATGTACTTTCTTTCCTTCAGTTTATAATCATGTCAAAGAGCACTAATTAAAAGGAGACGACGTAATTGAAAACGGATATATATACAGTTAGTCATTTCTCGTGTAAGCGTGGTGGATTAACCATCAGAGGAAAGGAATTCAAACCAGAGGGCGACGATCTTCCCTCCATCATTATCAGTCATGGCTTTGGTGGAAATGGAGATGATTTAGTAAACGATTGCGCGCATTTAGCTTCTTTAGGCTATGTCGTTTATTCCTTTGACTTTTGTGGTGGGTCTGTTCCTAGAAAAGGTCGCAGTGATGGGCAAACAACAGATACGACTATACTTACTGAAAGAGATGATTTGTTGTGTGTAATCGATTATATAAAAACCAACTCTTATGTGGATCAGCAACAAATTTCTCTTTTAGGATTCAGCCAAGGTGGGTTTGTTTCAGCCCTTGCCGCTGCGAAGCGCCCCAACGATATTCAATCACTTATCTTGTTTTATCCGGCTTTATGCATTCCTGATCACGCAAGAAGTGGTGCACTCGCCGGCTCGTCCTATGATATTAATCAGGTGCCAGAGGAGATCGATTGTGGCAAGATGCTTCTAGGAAAGGTGTTTCATGACACAGTGGTAGAGATGGATCCATATAAAGAGATTACTCCTTATCTTGGACCCGTCCTTCTCATACATGGAACAGCCGATGCTACTGTCCCTTATTCATATGCAGTCAAAGCTCGTGATGCCTACGCACCTGAGCAGTGTCACCTGCAGCTCATCAAGGGAGCCGGCCATCACTTCACAGAGGAACAAAAAGCCGTTGCACTGATTTCTGTTCGTCAATTTCTGATCAAGATAAAGTCGTGAAGTACCTGCTATCGCAATTGCTTATAGCGGTACGTATAAAATATGGCAGATATCAAGCTTAAAATGGTGATAAAGGGGACAGCTCCGGCACTAACATCGTATTCCAAAATTTCCCTTTCCTTTATCAGAAGGAATAAGGCCCCACCAATAAAGCAAAAGTAAAAGATCATACTTATAAAGAGGTAAAATGCCTTCTGCTGCTCCATTGTAAGAATTCCCCCAACCATCCTTAATAAGCAATCCCCACACGCGCACGTAGATACGATGGATCCGTCAATTGATCATACGCAAATTCGGCTGTATCCTTAACTGAAATCTTTACCCCTTGATTTGGCAGGAAGTCCTTTTCTACTCTGTACTTCCCTATCCGTTCTCCATCAGGCAAATAGGTTGGGCACACAATGGTCCATTCAAGATTCGATTGCTCAAGAGTCTGATACGCTTTGTGATGTTCTTCAGCCGCACGAGTTGTTTTACGCTTTGATTCAGGTGATTGATAGCGTAAAAGCTCTGGGTGAGTTCGACTTTGCAGAATGCCTGCAGTGCCAATGGTGATGATTCGCTTGATTCCTGCATCCTCCATCGCATCTAGAATCAGCGGCGTACTTGCAGATAAGGTAGTTGTTCCATCTGTGCTGAGTGCACTGATTACGATCTCTGCATCTGCTATAGCTTTCTGAAGGTCTTCTTTGTTTAACACATTTCCCTGGACAACGTGCAGGTTTTCATCTGTTCTTTGCAACTTCT
This sequence comes from Alkalihalobacillus sp. NPDC127517, assembly GCF_050276055.1. Taxonomy (NCBI): domain Bacteria; kingdom Bacillati; phylum Bacillota; class Bacilli; order Caryophanales; family Bacillaceae; genus Alkalihalobacillus; species Alkalihalobacillus sp. NPDC127517. The sequence goes on from NZ_JBNNQX010000013.1 coordinate 64,620, forward strand.
CTAAATCCCGCGCAAGTACTGTAACATCATGTTGGTCCTTTAATGCTAGTTGCAGCAGTTCGCCGCCCACTCGACCTGTTGCACCTAAGATAAGAATCTTCATACGCCCACTCCCTTTTATTGCTATGCAGATCATTTTACCCTCTTATTTTACGAATCACACTAAAAACGGCAAACAATCTGTTCAACCAGATCGTTCGCCGCCTTTAGCATTCACTTAATGAACCGCAGTTAACTGAGATTTTTTTATATCTTGAATAAATGCTTCAACATGTTCTTTTTTGGTCGCGTAGCTTGTGCAGATCCGTACCACGCTATGGGTCTCCCCAATCCTTTCCCAAAGGGAGAAAGAGTAGTGATTGCCAAGCTCAGCAATGACCTCGTTTGGTAAAATCGGAAACTGCTGATTCGTTTTAGAGTCATACTTTAAAGAGAATCCAGCTTCAACAAATGCTTCTCGGATCATTAACGCCATATCAACAGCGTGCTTTGAAATAGTTAAATATAAGCCGTCTTCAAACAAGGTTGCAAACTGGATTCCAAGTAATCTTCCTTTTGCCAGTAGGCCGCCTCGTTGTTTGATTAAATAACGAAAATCTTTCTTCAGACGTTCATTTGTAATCACAACGGCTTCACCAAACAATGCGCCTATTTTCGTTCCCCCTATGTAGAAAACATCACAGAGTCTCGCGATATCTTCTAACGTGAGATCCGTCCCCTCAGAGACTAAGCCATAACCAAGCCTTGCTCCATCTAAAAATAACGGCAGCTCGCACTCTTGGCATACTCGTTGTAATTCCTCAAGTTCTGTCCTGCTGTAGGTGGTTCCCATTTCAGTCGGATGTGAAATGTAGACCATCCCTGGTTGAACCCGATGCTCAGGCGTCCCTTGACTCATATGTGCATCATACATCTCTTTCACCTGAGTCGCACGGACTTTACCATCCTCACTTGGTACAGTAAGCACCTTATGACCCGTCGATTCAATGGCTCCTGTCTCGAGACCGGCAATGTGACCTGTTGTTGCAGATATCACACCTTGATGAGGTCGTAAAATAGATGAGATGACTGTTGTATTTGTTTGAGTTCCCCCAACCAAAAAGTGAACATCAGCATCGCTTGCTTTACACGCTTTTCTTATATCATTTCTAGCTTTCTCACAATGCTCATCTGTTCCGTATCCAGCGGTTTGCTCTTCATTTGTCTCCACAATTCGTTTAAGTATTCTCTCGTGGGCACCTTCACTATAATCGTTTTCAAATCGTATCATACATCATTCTCCTCCAACCTTGGCTAAACACTCAATTGACTAGCACAGAAGCATGGAATTATTTTATGATTCCATTCTACCATGTATTCTCACAGAATAGACAAAGTAATTCTTCTGTTTTCGTGGAAAAGTCATTTTTGAAAGTGCTTCCTTCGCTGTTAGAGGAAGATTTGACTCTTTTATGGCATACTCTCTTTATCGATCAACTCGTATTCCTCAGTATAAGATCCTTTAGCCAACACCTTAACAAAGGTTCCATGATCAAGTATTGCGCTCGTGCTAAACACCACTCGTTTAGTCTCTCCCTCTTCATTTACACCTTGCAGATGATATTTGTATCGTCCATTATCATCTGCTGGTGCCTCTTGAATTTCCACATAGACATACTCTTTGGAAATAAGCGGATTAAATCGATCAAAGGTTTCGCGAAAGACAAGGTATACACTTGCTACTGCTATAATCAAAATTAAAGCCGTTATTAACACTTTTCTCATCATACATTCTCCTTTCTATAGAGCACGCTTAACAATTCGTTTGTAATACTCGATCGTGAAGAGTGCAAAGAGTAAGTAGATTACAATGTAAGCTGTCATACTTATGATAATGGGGGCAATCATGCTTGTCGCCATGAGAACAGAACCTACATTTAATGCAAAAGCTGCATGGACCAATCCAACAGCTAAAGGTATAACATAAACAAAGAACTGTTTACGGATAATCCCTTGAAGGATGTCACTTACTTGAAACCCAAGTTGCCTGAGTGTTCGGTAGTGGCCAGTTTCCTGCTCGGCTTCTGTCATTTGTTTAAAGTACAATATACTACCCGTTGAAAGAATAAATACAAAACCAAGTAACCCTGCAATAAAAATAAGGAGACCAAAGGTTTGTCGAGATTCTTCGTATGCAGAATAGAAGTCTGTAATGAATACGTCAGGATCCACATTTAATAAAAAGATAGAAGATGCGGTTTCAGCCTTTTTTTTATCTTCTAACTGAAATATGTCAAAGCTCGATGAAACGGTCGGCGCTTGCTTCTGAAGCTCATTTTCTATGCTTCTAAACATTTCCTCAGAAACAACAATCTGCTCCCCATAAAATCGGTAGTTCATTACATTCTCAAGCTTAAATTCAGTCACAACCATTTGACTCGCATCTGCGTATTCAATAGATTTTGGTAAAGACATGTCATTTCCTTCAATAATTGCTCTCGTATTATAATGAATGGCCTCCCCTGAGTTTGGAATGTCAACATCTAATCCTGCCTGTATCAACTGCTCAGCAGAGAAAAGCATGAATGCTCGATCAAGAGTTGAATCCGGGTTAAGCCATGTACCTTCGAACCGTAAAGCATCTAATTGACCGGTCTCATATTCAATCCCTGCTTCTTCTAATTGAACGGATATTCGTTCGGCTTCCTCCTGCATATTTTCCAAGGCAAAGTCAAATGGCATCGCAAGCCTGACATCTTTTTCGGTTGAATAATACAAAGAATATGAAAGAGAAATCATCGTAACGGTCATAGCAGAAAGCACCGTAATGAGCGTTAACGAATTAGCGTGTCCTTTTATCCGGTGCATAAAAGATGCGACTGAAAGGCTATGATACAAGCCAAGGTGACCATTTTTCTTCTTTCGAAATGAGTTGAATAACCAACTGATGGTTGTATGAAAGAGCAAATAGGTTCCAAGAATGGTACTTGCCAACACAATGAGCATGAGAAACATTAATAGATCTGCATGCTCTACAATGAAAGTAGATACATAATAGCCAAACCCAATTAGCACAACCCCACTTATTCCAAGAAGAATGGATATGAAACTTGGCTGCTTAACCACTTTCTCTTTTCTATGACTCGCCTGAAATAACTGTAGCAACGTACTACGATAAATCGTCCAAAGCAACTGCAGGGAGGTAAGTAAAATCAGACAAGTAAAAACAGCAAGCGTTTGTATGACTGCTCTTCCTGAGAAAGGAAGGCCAATTACTGTTTCAAGACCAATCATATTCATGAAGAGAAGCATAAAAAGTCTTGAGAGAACTGTACCAACGATTAAACCAATACCTAAGGCACACAGTCCAAGAATAGCATGTTCTGTAATGAATACTCGCGCAACCCAAGCCTTAGACAGGCCAATTAGTTGATACAATCCAATTTCCTGACTACGCCTCCTGATAAAGATATTCGTTGCATACATCGTAAATATAATGGTAATCAAGATAAGTAAAATTCCTGCTACCTGAAAGCTTGTAGAAAAGTTCATACTTGCTTGATTCATCTCAATAATCAATTGGTCATTTTGAAGAGTAGAGAAGATGTAATACATGCTGATGCTAATAATCATCGCGAAAAAATAGAGATAATACATGTTGATATTCTTTCGCATGCTTCGAAAGATTAGCTTCTGTGTATTCATGTCTACTTACCCCCACTAAGGACGGCTTGCATGTCTAAGATGTCCTTAAAAAAGGATTCCCTTGTCTTTTCTCCACGGTAAAGTTCTGAAAAGATCTGCCCATCCTTTAAGAAGATCACTCGGTTGCAATAGCTCGAGGCGAGTGGATCATGTGTAACCATCACAATCGTTACTTTTCGTACGTAATTAATCTCATGTAAGTTTTCAAGTAGGTTTGAAGCTGCTTTAGAGTCTAGAGCACCCGTTGGTTCGTCAGCAAAAACAAGAGAAGGCGAATGAATAAGAGCTCGTGCTGCAGAAGTTCGTTGCTTTTGCCCACCAGAGATTTCGGTAGGATACTTATCTGCTAGATCTGAGATTCCCAGTAAGCCTGCAATTGCTTGAAACTCTTTCTCTGCCTGATCTTTACTTATCTTTGTAAGTGAAACAGGCAATAGGATATTCTCTTTCACTGTTAATGTATCAAGCAAATTATAATCCTGAAAAATAAAGCCTAAGTGTCGTCGACGAATGGAAGATAGTTGTCGATCCTTCAACTTTGAAATCTCATGGTCATTGATAAAGATCTGTCCTTCTGTGGCACGATCAATTGTCGCAAATGTATTTAGAAGGGTTGTTTTACCTGATCCTGATGGACCCATAATGCCAACAAATTCACCTTCTAACACTCGGAGGTCTATCCCCTTTAATACCTGCTGTGCACTGCCCTTTGTACCAAAGGATTTACGCACACCTTCTGCAAGTAAAACAGTCTGTGGTGATTTCTGTGTATGCATGTTACACACTCCAATCAAGTTGATCTATAAACAGTGTAAATGGAATTTGGCTTGAAATCGCATCAATTAGATGATAAAAACGAAGCTAATGTGATATTTTTGTCACGTTGACGTTATATAAAAAAGGAGCCAGGCCATACGAGTGACCTGACTCCTGCTAGATGTATGTTACATAGATGATCGTCTGATCTGATCAAACGAATGTGTCTTGGCGAAAATCATGGAGACAGATGTGCCTTCATCTAAACCGGACGAAACGTGAAGCTGAAACTGCAGCTTCTTGCTAATCTCTCGTGCAAGATACAAACCCATTCCTGTCGCCCCGTGCTGTACACGTCCATTTTCACCTGTAAAGCCTCGATCAAATATACGAGGTAAGTCATGAGCTTTAATCCCTGGTCCGGCGTCTTTTATTTTGACAATCACAGATTGTTCATCGCTCTGCTCCGTGTGCATGGTGATTGTACCACCAACCGGGCTGTATTTTATCGCGTTGGTTAAAATCTGCCTGATCACAAACCCACACCACTTTTTATCCGTATAGACACTGGACGAAGACTCTCCTGTTAGTTGAATCGCTAAGTTTTTATCATGACACCAACTCGATAACTCACGAATTTCCATTTGTAACAGTGTTTTTATTTCAAGCTGTTCTGGGATTAGATCCGTGTCCAAGGTTGTGAGCCTTGATATGTAGAGCTGTCTGTCTAATAATAAATGCACCTTCAACCAATTGGCTTGAAGACGCTGGGCTAATTCATTTGATTGGTGGGCATCCAATGTAATTTTCATTGCCGTTAAGGGTGTTTTCATTTCGTGAACCCAAGCTGCAAGATCTGTCTGGCTGGCTTGATTTGTCGCATCATTTTCGTAACGTTTCGTATGTTCGTACTCATGAACGTTTTGCAGAATGGAATAGAGTGCTCCTTCAGGAAAACGATTTTTAGGATACGGAATACCTTCAAACCAGCCCTCGTCTACCTCATTCATTTGCGAGGTCAAGGTTTTGTAATAGCTCGTTTCTTTTTTGTATCGAACGAGCAAGAATACACCTGAGAAAAGTAGAAACAACCCATTTAAATAAAGGACCGAATGAAAATCTACTTGAATCCCTGAGTCAATGAATAATAGGGTATTGGTCAGTAGAAGCAGTAATGCTACGAAACCAATCCAACTCTTCTTATAAATGAGATAAGAAACAAACAATACACACCCTCCTAAAGCGTTATAGCCATATAGCCAAGCCCTTTTTTAGTCACAATTCCATCAGATAAATGAATCGTAGAAAGCTTTTGCCGTAGGCGCGTTAGATTGGCAGTGAGCGTATTGTCATTAATATATTGATCATCGTCCCAAAGCATTTTCATCAGCTCATTACGCGAAATGATTTGATTCGTCGATTTGACGAGAACGGCAAGGATAAAAAACTCATTTTTCGTCAATTCAACAGATGTTCCATCCTTATAGATGTCGCCTCTTTTTAAATCAATCATTGCTTGATTCCATTCAATGACATCAGTCTGGGCATCTTCATACGTGTACGTTCGACGAAGGATCGCATTCACCTTTGCAAGAAAAACGTCCATATGAAAGGGTTTCTGAACATAATCATCTGCCCCAGAATTCATAGCCATAATCATGTCCATCGGATGGTCTCTCGACGAAAGAAAAAGGATTGGCACTTTAGACACCGCCCGAATCTCTCTGCACCAATGAAACCCATCAAACTGAGGTAACTGTATATCAATCATCACAAGATGCGGCTTACTCGCAACAAAGTCTTCCATTACATTCGAGAAATCACTTGGGCTACTAACCGTAAAGTTCCATTGCCGCAGCCCCTCTGTTAATGCTTGTAAAAGCTGAGTATCGTCTTCAACGATGAAGATATTCCTGTTCATAATGCCTCTCCTTTTCTTCTTCTTCGTAAATGAGTTCCGAATAAATCAATCAAATAACCATTCCTCAAGATTCAAATCCGTTTCAATGATGTAATCCTTATACAAAAGGTCCATATTGTTAGGGTTTAAATAATAGAGTTCCTCAGTTGACTGGCTCTCTTCATGTAGGAGGATGATCGGTAGTCCTGGATCTTCAAATGACATTTCATATGTTTCACTTCTAGGACATTGATTCACTTTTTTAATAAATCTTTTTATCTTATCCGAGTCGGATATGATCATTTCATCTTGATCTGAATGAACAACCACTGAACTGAAGCTTGAATCCAATAATTTATTTTGAAACACATTATTGCAGGTGTTGTACGCATAGATGGTAAGACTACAACTGATGATAAAAAGAACAGACGTTAGGTAGAAGATCTTCTTTGCCATAACATTCCTCTATTCTTTATTTTTCTATTAGAATATCACACTATTCTGTTGCACCCATCCTCTCTTTACGAATAGCTACCTGTATCTTCTTAAAAAGAGTTCTTGACAATATGAGATAATCTCTATAATCTATAAAACGTAATCATTACGATCGTAACCATTACGATTAAAAAAATAGAAAGGAAGACTAATATGAAAAAATTATCTTTAGTATCATTTGTACTTGCCTTACAAGTAGCTCTTGTTGCTTGCGGTTCTGAGGCTGAGCCCACAACTACCGCCGAGGAGGATCGTACGTCATCCTCTGTGGAATCCCAAGCACCAGAAACTGCTGAGATTAACATCGAGGGTTTGGCTGATCATTATCATACCGGAGATCAGGTGGAGCTCACTGCCTCCCTTAGTGAGAACGTTGATTATGATCATTGGCATTGGTACACGAAGGAAGATGATCGAGATGACTGGGTTGCCGCTTCGGGTCAAGAAGGTCAAACATACTCTGGAGAAGCAGCAACGGATGGTTTACATATCAAAGCAACTCTTTATGACAATGACCATGAGGTGTTTGCAGAATCAGATCCTGTGACGATCGCTATTGATGATCACCATGGTCATGACGAGGAAAGTAAGCAAATTTATCAAGGATACTTTGAAGATGATCAAGTGGAAGATCGTGAGTTATCGGATTGGGAAGGTGATTGGCAGTCTGTTTACCCATATCTTGAGGATGGAGAGCTTGATGAAGTATTCGAACATAAGGCAGAGCATGGAGACATGTCGGCTGAAGAATATAAAGACTATTACTCTGTAGGATATGAAACAGATGTTGAACGTATTGTGATAGATAATGGAAATGTCACATTCTACACAAATGGCGAAGAAGCATCAGGAGAGTATGTATCCGACGGCTATGAGATATTGACATATGAAAAAGGAAATCGTGGTGTTCGCTTTATTTACAAGCTAAAGGACGGTAGTGAGTCCGATAACCTCCCTCAATACATCCAGTTTAGTGATCACATCATTTTCCCGACCGAGTCTACCCACTATCACTTATATTGGGGTGATGATCGCGCAGAACTTCTCAATGAAGTGACGCATTGGCCTACGTACTATCCATCTGAATATGATGGGGATGATATCGTTCGTGATCTATTGGCTCACTAAGCAAGAAAGAAAGACTATACACTAAGAAATTGAGTTGAAATACATCGAGTTCCATGCGAATACATCCAGTTTGAGCTAGGATACATCTGATTCTCTGTCGATTACATCGGAATCGCGCCAGAATTGGCCTACAAATAAAGAGGGCGGGACATAACATGCGAATATAGCAAATAACCCGCTACAGAAGAATCTCTCGCTTGTTCTAATAAAATCACGAAAGGCGAATGATTCTGCAATCGAATCATTCGCCTTTTCAAGTTGATTTTCAGTTATGTCCCAGTGTCCACTTTTTATTTCGTTGTAGCGACTGGCGCTTGTTTTTTCAATGCGATTCTAGCCATACAAATCACAAGGGCCACTGCCATAATTAGAATTAGAGGCATAAACTCCTGTGTCACACCCGTACCCCCAAAGATAACAGTGAAGTATCCATCGGCTGCATAGGTTGCCGGCAGAATACTAGATACTGTTTGATAAAAGGTTGAAAGCATCGCGATCGGTACGATGACACCTGATGTGACAAGCTGCATGGAAAGTAAAACAATATTCCCCATCATTCCAGCTGGCCCGAATAAGATTAAGAAGACCTGCGAAACGATTAAGAAAGATAAGAAGACTAAGAATTGATAGAACCACACTGTCCAAAATGGAAGGGTGACTTGAATATCAAATAACGCAATCAGTCCGTACGTTAAGAAAGCGAGTCCTGCACTTACAAGTACATTTAATAATTGACGTGACCAGAACACATTCCATTTTTTAAAGCCTTGACGGTTAAGCGTGATGTCGACAATCTGGATCTGCATGTTCATCGTCATCGACCCTACAAATGAAGCAAGGACTAACATCATCGGAATCATCGTAGCTGCAAAACCTTCTGTATCGTTAATCTTGTTTATGTTCGCTTGAATTGGAGCAACATCAACTGTTTCTAATGCTGTTGTAAGCTCTCCGCCAATTGCCGCAATTGCTTGCTCCGGAAACCCGCTTTCTTCAAGCTGTGTGGCCAATTGCTCTCCACCCATAACAAGCTGTTGTTTTGCGACTTGCTCATTGACTGTTGTTGTAAACTTCGTTGCAATCTGCTCGAGTGCTTGCTTTCCAACCGTAGCAGATGCTTGGTTAATAGAGTATGTGATTTCAGCTTTCTCGTCTGATCTCAACATGTCTGTAAAATTGTCTGGAATATGAACAACCATTTGTATCTCACGATTGTTTAAGGCTTCTGTTGCCTCGTCCGCTGACATGGATGTATCGATGGTAAGCGGTAAGTTCTGTTCAATCTGCTCAGCCACCATCTGTCCTGCTTGTGTATCCTCATTTATGAGTGCTACGTTAAGCTCCGTGATTCTCTCCTGTACCCCGTCATAAGCTGTTAACCAGACAAAAAAGAAGACAAGCTGGAACACGAGTGCTGTGACTATTCCTGCTTTTGTTTGTGGAAGCTTAAGTAACTGTTTAAACGTATTCATTCTGTTTCCCCAATCCTAACTAGTAATGCAAGTACTTACTTGCATTTATTTTCTTAAGAAAAAGCATTCGTTTGAATGCTTTTAAGGCGAGATACCTCTTACAAAAAGCTGAACACTTCCTTTTAGAAAGGCCTCATCAGGCAAAGCCGTTACTCGATCACCAAATCTTGCCTTTGAGATAAAATAACCAAAATTCATCCAGATAAATTGAAGCGCCAATTGTTCGCAATCAATAGGGATAATAAGTTCTCTATCCTTCATCTTTTCAAAGTATTGAGTTAGGTAATGTTTAAATTCGACTGGACCTTTTGAAATTTCATCATTTAATTCCTCAATCTTATAAAACTCTTTAAACCCAAGCATCACAAAATCCTCAATACTCCGCATAAAGTCAAGATAGCCTTTCGCAATCTTATAAAGATCAGCCTCAAGATCCCACACAATCGACTGATCAATGCTTCCTTTTAGATCCGGACCAAACGTTTGTCCCTCAACGACTTTTTCAAGGATTGTTTGCTTATTTCCAAAGTGTCTAAAGAGTGTGACCTCATTGCACCCTGCCTTATCAGCAATTAAACGAGTGGTTGTTCCCTGGTACCCATGCTCCTTTAACAGCTCAAGTGCAGCACTGAGAATTCGCTTCTTTGTCTTATCCTTTGCTGACATATCTGTCCATCCTTTAAAGAAATGCAAGTAGTTACTTGCATATTACCCGACAGTCACAGGTTCGTCAACTAGAAAATGAAGGGTGTATCTTCGTCTTTTTAATAAACTCTTCTACAAATCTGTCGCATGCCTGAAAATCTTCCTCTGTATCAGGTGTAAACTCGATCTTTAATCCTTCAGTAATAAGAGCAGCTCCACGTTCAACTAACTTCTTTTCAAATGTATGTACGGCCTCACAAAATTCTGGGTAGACCGTATCACCCGAACCAAATACAGCAGCTTGTTTTCCCGTTAAGTCCACATCATCCATTGCTGCATAAAAGTCATCTGCCTCATACGGTAAGTCTCCATCTCCCCATGTATAAGAACCAATGATGATACCATCATATTCACTTAGATTGGCCGGATCATACTCCTCCATCTCCTCTTGATCAACAACAAACCCGTTTGAACGTAATTTCCCCGTTATTAAATCAGCGATATCCTCTGTATTTCCTGACATACTCGCAAAGACTAATACAATTTTAGACATCGACTCACCGTCCCTTATCTTTTTTGCTATCTTCATTCTAATGAGAATGAGAATTATTTTCAACTATAAATTTGAGTTTAAATCTGTCTGTTTGAAGGTATTGGAATTTTAAGGAGTTGATTGGATGTGGCCGAACAAGGAACAACGAAAAGAAAATCGAAAGAGGGCTCGAGAACGACAGCACTGGTCTACTTTTCTTATCGTAGGTATTGCCATTTTTATGAATAATGGATTTATTTTAGAGAGTAACCGATCCGATGTACTTATTTTCACAATCATCGGCATGATAACAGGTTTGATTCCCCTGCTCTCTATTTGGCATGCTCGCAAAAGTCACGAGCAGCGTAGACGTCTGGCTACAAAGGAAGCATCTGAAGTTGCATTTACAATGGCCGCCTTACTTTTCACATCTATCTTCATTGGCTTATTCCATGAAACGATTGAACTAACCTTAGATCGGCTAGTGGCTGGAATCCTTTCAGTTGGCTTCTGGATTTTCTTTGGCATTGTCAGTCGTATAGTCTATAAGCGACTGTTAATCGTACAAAATGCTTCTGCCTTAAACGACAAGCATAATAAAAAAACATTTTACTGGTATCTTATTACTGCAGCTTGTGCGTATATCATCTTTATTTTTGTGATGTTTTATTGGGTCTTTTAAATGAGAGGACGTGAAGAATATGGGTAAAAATGATTCGATTCCTTACTACGATGAGCAAAGTAAGCTTCATATGCTATATCTCATTTCAAGTATGGCATCCATACAGATCATACGATTTTCAATTACAGACCTTTTTGCCATTGTCTTTGTAAGCCTAATTACTGTGCTCACTCTCATCCCTTTTTTTGTCACTCTTAGGTGGGACAAAGAACAACAAGAAGATAGCTGGAATCGGGTTGTTGTTAAACGACTTCGTGATACGTCATTTGGCTTAATAATTGCATTTGTTGCACTCGCTATTATGTTTCAATTCACTGACTACTATTTTATTTATTGGAGTACGTTCAGCTTTTACTTTTTACTGTGGCTTGTTTTTCTTCTTTATTATCACTCCTTTTATCAAAAGCTGCTATTGATCCAAAACGTCTCTTCTTCTGTTGATGCAAAAAGGTGGCGTGATGATTGGCCTAAGGATATAAGTATTTTGGTTATTGGTTTGGTTATAATCGGACTGGTTTTGTTCCTGAATTAAATGGAAGCGGATATTCATAAAACCTGCCCCTCACTAAATGAGGGCCGCGTTAGATTGAAGACAAGTTAGTGGAGTCGGCTGTAGCTCACATAAAAGAAGGAGTGACAAAATGCTCATTAAAAGAAAATTAGTAATAGGCATTTTAACGATCATAACAGTACTATTTATTGCTGGATTGATCTATTCCGATTCGTCTTGGGGTTTTGCAGGAACCATATGGCTCCTCTTTCTTTATATGACTCCGATTGTACTGATATATGGAACTGTCTCTTCAATAGTTATTGATTATGTATTAGAGAAGATATTTGAGTTTAGGTATGCTTGGCTTTCCATTGTTTTACACACCCTATTTGCTTTAATTTTTATGGGAGGCTTGATATTTTATGAATCTGTATCAATAGAGAAATCTTCTTATGTAGAGATGCTTATAAGAGGATTTCAACTAATCCTACTAGGAGTTGGAGCAGGATTTTTTTATGGGGTTGTTAATAACCTCTTCAAAAGATTTAAATGGATGTAGTACAAATGAAGCAGTGAGATTCACCAACAAACCGTCAATTTATCACTTCTACCACCTGTAAAATCACCATAATAAAGAATTTTCTATTTGAACAAAGAGGGTCATATTGAAGGATTACTTACCAAAGAGGAGGAAAGAAAATGAATGTGAAAGATGTTTTATTAGCACAATTTCATTCTATGCATGAAAATACTTGGTTTGTATCATTACTCAACTCAATTGATGGACTTACTGAAGAGCAAGCGAATTGGAAACCAAGTGAGACGTCCAATTCCATTTCTGAAATAGTTAATCACCTATTATTTTATAATCAACGTTACTTAAACAGGTTTAAACACATATCAAACGAACAATCGGTTGATAACAATACCTTTAAGAATATTGAAGACTTGAACTGGAGTGACAATCTAAAGAGGTTAACTACTATTATGACTGAATGGAAGACCGTTGTAGAGGAGACTGAAGTGCAAAAACTCGAGGACAGCGCATCTGAACTTGCTCATCTTACAATTCATACCACTTACCATACTGGGCAAATTCTTTATATTCGGAAGTTACAAGGGCTATGGAATCCGAAAAATGGTGTAAAAGGATAAACTCTTCTTCAATAATGCAGGTGACGCCATTCAATGAATCTAATTGTCTAATGATCGAGCATGGTCTTCCTTGTAATGATAAAAAAGATAAAGATCGCAGTACAAATAATCTCTACCATACTCGTCTCTACCTTCCCCTTACCTTCTTTTCATCTGCATATAATAGACAAATCCCTGCCGTTACTTGTCTTTATCGGGCACTGACCTTCCAACATAAAATAGGACCAACTAATGATTTTTTTAAAGGAGTGTTCAAAGATGCACATGCCGCCCTTTACCCCACGCTTATCAAAAATAAGCAAAGACAGGTATAAGATTTCATTTTTGCCCGACGGATATCCTGGGAAGATAATTGGAGAAAAAGTAGAACTTCATCCCATTTACGGGATTTATGTTATCCGCGACTATCTCTATCAATTTAAGAAAACAAAGGAAGAACGCTTTAAACAAGCAGTTATTCAAGTAGCCGAAGCCGCAATAAATCGGATGGAAGAATTTCAAGATACGCTTGTGTTCTGGTATAAAGATGATTCCGTTTTTAACTCTACAAGTAAATCCTATTATTCCGCTTTAACGCAATCGTATTATGCTGAAGTCTTTGCTCAAGTGTATGAAACGATTCAAGAAGACCGTTTCTTAAAAGCAGCCAAACGTGTATACCGTAGCTTGAAAATCCCTGTCCAAAATGGAGGTGTCATGCACCTATCCACAAAAGGACCGAGTATCCAAGAATATCCGATGTCTCCAAACGGTTATGTTTTAAATGGTTGGTTCTCTGCGATATCCGCGGTTAGCACATACGCGAGCATCGCCGCAGATACTGATGCAGAGGTGTTTTGGCGTGACAACTTAGAAACATTGATTAAGATGTTGCCTTTATACGACGCTCCCCTTCTAGCTAATTCCAGATATGCGCTTAACGGCATTGCAACGATTAAACTTAAGGTTCAGCACACAGACATCGAATTCAAAAAGGTAGAACTTTATGTGCCAGAGGAAGGAAATTCAACGTTTCATGTCGCTGAAAAGAACCTATACGAAAACATTATAATCGCTTCCACTATTAAAGAGAGAAATGATGCTATTCTCACAAAAGATAGACGTGCCACACTAAGCTTACTCACCAGTCGTTACTCATACCCTGTTGAAAATGAACTTCACATGGAAGTGTATAGCCCCAAAGATACACTTTTAAAATTAAGCATTCTCGCTCCACGGTACACGCCAAAACGAGAGGTAGACAAACAGAAACCGGATTACCATGAATTAAAACCCATACCCCTTACAAAAGGGATCAATCTAATTAAAGTTAAACTACCTTGGAAACCATTAGAAAACGTCGCCAGAGCAACGACATTTAAACAATTCGGAAGCGACTGGCATAATGTGTACCATCATATTCACCTAAACCGCCTCCACCATTTTTATGAGCTCACAAAGCACCCCGTACTCCTCCACTATTATAAAAAATGGAGTGAAGCAGTTGAGCTTTGGGAGAACATGCCTTTATATGACGGCGTAAAAATAGAGCCCTACAAATAAGAGGATTCATTCAAAGAAAAAAACCGACGCAAAAGCAATTTATTGTGGCGGTTTTGCTAATGACGTTTCCTTGATATCTTCGGGTACATGTGTATGTAATGGGGGTTTTAATCCTCGTACTCACAAGGAGTGCGATATGATGTGTGTATGATATGATTTTATTAAAAGGAGGGATATTATTGAAAAAGAAAATGTGTATTTTCTCCTTTTCAGCCATCTTGTTTATCATAGTAGGCGTGATTGTTTACCAATCATTAATGAGGACTACATTTGAAGAAAACCTGAAAAACAAAATAGGTAGTGTAGAAGACATCACACATATAACAATACAGACAAGAGATAGTAAGAGTAATGAATTTTTATGGGCGAAAATAGAAGATCCAATTATTATAAAGAATGCAATCGATGACATGAGGGGCATTTCTTTACAAAGACAGTTTCGAAGAGGCACTAGAGAATTAGAGGTTATGATGACCGTTCACACTTTTTCTGATAGCTATTACTATAATTATGATGACGAGCATTTTGTTAATGATGGAAAAGATCACAAAATTTTATCAGGGTCATTCATAGAAGTTATAGACAGTCTGGATTTAGAGTTTGTTGACAGTGACGAGTTTATGGGAATGGATTAAGTAATTTTTATGCCCATTTAAATGAACCTATTCGTGTGGACAATGATGGTTTTTATATCATTGTTCTTTTTTGCAAGGATTACATACAGAAAAACGTTGTTATTTTAGTCTATTTACACAAGTATCACATAGCTTTTAGACACCTTACTAGGAGCTATCATTCTCGGCAATCTCATGTGGTTGATTCATGTTACACTGGGATTATTGAAAAATTAGGAGGGAAAAGGAATTTTTACTTTTGATTTAGATAACGAAGCGTTTGAAAGACGGGTAGAGAATCTCGTAAGGCACCATCCACATTATAAGAAACGTAAACTCATTGGTTTAGTATTCTCTATACTACTTGCGGGTGGTTATACAGTCTTCACTATCTTGTTAAGTCTGCTGGTACCTAGCGTATATTTATATCTTTTGTTTACCAATATTGTAGTCGTTACTGTAGTGGGTCTTGGTTATATACTTATTAATGAATTTCTTGTAAAAACAAAGAAAAGAACCTCTTATAAAAAACACATATATAAGGATTTTGTAGGGAAACGTACTTTTACATACAATGAAGAGTTGATAAAGATTAATGAAAAGCAATATAAGTGGACTGAGTTTACGATTGTGGATACAGACGACTTGTACGTTTATATGTACACAAATGATTGTGAAAAATCGGTGATGTTTCCTAAGTTTCCGAAGGATTTCCCTTTAGAAGAAAGAGATAAATTAAACCACGTTATACAAGAAAAGTTCGATGTTAATATCCGATTATAAGAGCTTATAAAATGTCGCTATGTTACTGCTAATCTTATAAACAAATAGGAGGGATAGACTTGTATAAACGTTTAATACAAATGATCATACCCCTTTCTTTTATTTTACTTGGATGTGGAAATGAAACGGTTGAAGATCCAGTTGAACGTGCTGAGAATGAATACAGTTATGAGGGGACCATTATTGAGATTGGTGAAGCTGATCATACACCAGGTACGAGAATTACAGTTGAGTCTAGTAATGAAAATGAAGAAGACTCAACTGTCATCTTTCCAATTAGCTCAATTGAGGATACATTAGAAAGAGACCTTGCTGTAAATGATAAAGTAACAGTGTTTCATGACGGATCGGTGATAGAAGAATCTTTACCTCCTACTCAACATTCTGTAACAAGAATTCTAATTCATGACGATTAAGATGAAAATTTAAAGTGATCTGACCAAAAACGAAGCGACCCTTTTAAGTGATCGCTTCGTTTTTATTCTTTTTGTTACCTCCCCCACTAAAATTGTCATAATAAAACTAAAATTCAATTGACAAACACTCTCATTTACCTATACACTAACTGAGTAACTGAGAATGATTATTGTTATTGGATACATAATAAAAAAATAGATCGGTAGGGGTTATTTATGAAATTCAAATGGTTAATTGGTTCGGCTGCATTAACGGTTGCTTTAGCAGGATGCGGAAGTCAGTCTTCTGAAACCTCTGGAAGCGAGAAAGAAAAATCAGAATCGACGAATACCCAAACAGCATCAGAGGAAACAAGTGCTGACTACCCAATTACGATTGAGCATGCTTTTGGTGAAACCGTTTTAGAAGAGAAGCCTGAACGAGTGGCTACGATTCAATGGGGTAACCAGGATATAGCACTCGCGCTTGATACAGTACCAGTTGGATTCTCTGCTGCAAACTTTGGTATTGTTGATGACAAAGGAATGCTTCCTTGGACGGCAGAGAAAGTGGAAGAGCTAGGAGAATCAGATCCAAATGTGTATCAGGATACAGATGGTCTTGATTTCGAAGCGATTTCCGATTCAAATCCAGATGTCATTCTCGCTGCCTATTCTGGTCTTTCACAAGAGGATTATGATTTGTTAACTCAAATTGCACCAGTTGTCGCATATCCTACATCTCCTTGGACAACGACATGGAGAGAGCAAGTGACATTTAATGCAAAGGGAATGGGCATGGAAGCTGAGGGTGAAGAGCTTGTTGAAGATACTGAAGCATTAATTGATGAAACGGTAGCAGACCATCCTGAGATTGAAGGGAAAAATGTTCTCTGGGTAAACTTTTCTGCTAATGATTTATCACAGCTTCATCTTTACACGCCTGTAGATACGCGCGTATCCTTTTTACAAGAGTTAGGCTTAGTTTTCCCGGATAATGTATCGGACATGATTGAAGACGATACGGCTTACTCTCTTAATCTAAGTGCTGAAAATGCGGATGCACTAAATGAAGCAGATGTAATAGTTGGGTACGGAGACGATGCATTGCTTGAAACTCTTCAAAATGATTCTCGTTTAGGGCAAATCCCAGCCATTGAAAGTGGTGCGGTTGTGTTTATTGACGGCAACTCTGATTTAGCTGCTGCGGGTACACCGAATCCACTATCTATCTCTTATACAATTGATCAGTACGTTGATCTTATTGATGAAGCGATCCAAAAAAACGAGGACTAATTTTGTGAGTACACATACGAAATCAGACGTGCATCTTCCAAAGCATTTTTGGAAGGTGCTCCTTCTTTCTCTTATCCTTCTTTTTGCCTGTATGATCGCCTCTCTTGTCTTTGGTTCAAGGGTTGTCACAAGAGAGGAACTGTTCGCTGGATTGTTTCAACCTGAGTATGAATCGTACGGGGCAAGTGTTGTTCGTGAGCGTATTCCGCGAACCATTTTTAGTTTGTTCTGCGGGGCTGCTCTCGGCGTATCAGGTGCTTTAATGCAAGCCGTGACACGAAATCCGATTGCAGATCCAAGTATTTTAGGTGTAAATACAGGTGCTTCCCTTTTTGTGGTAGCCGGTCTTGCCTTTTTAAACATTAGCACAGCTGGTGAGTATATTTGGCTAGCCATTACAGGTGCGATGCTAACAGCCATTTTCGTTTATGGTGTTGGGTCTATGGGACGATCAGGTCCGACACCTCTTAAGCTTGTTCTTGCAGGTGCAGCGACAAGTGCTGCCCTCTCCTCTTTAGTGAGCGCCATTATGCTACCTCGCTCAGACGTGATGGATCAATTTCGGTTTTGGCAGGTTGGTAGCCTAGGCTCGGCAAATTGGAGTTCTAATACCCTTTTTATCCCTTTCCTACTTGTTGGTGTGATTTTTGCTATTATTACAGCGCCTGCCCTTAATGCACTGGCACTTGGAGATGAAGTTGCGACAAGTCAGGGCGTGCGGACAGGCGTATTAAGACTGGTTGCTGCCTTTGCTGGTGTCATTCTTTGTGGGGCTGCCACAGCACTTGCTGGCCCAATTGGTTTTGTTGGGTTATTGGCCACGCACCTCATGAGATTAACGCTCGGTGCCGATCTACGATTTATTATCCCAATGTCCGCCTTATCAGGGGCAGGCATTTTAACCATATCCGATGTGTGCGGAAGATTGCTTGGAAGTCCTGGAGAACTTGAGGCAGGAGTACTAACAGCCTTCTTAGGCGCTCCAATACTTATCTATCTTGCCACTCGAATGAAAGTGCGATCACTATGAGAGACCATACAATCAATCAAATTAAAAGTGGTAGGCGTAATCGGCGGAGACGCTGGATTCTTGTTAATAGTGCGTTGATTCTACTTGCTTGTGTTCTTTGTATCGCAATGCTAATGATCGGAAATACCATCTATCCTGCAAGTGATGTCATTCGTGTACTACTGGGCGAATCAGTGGATGGCGCAACCTTTGCAGTGAATACCATACGTCTTCCACGGATGCTTGCTGGACTTTTTGCCGGGATTGCCTTTGGTATTGCTGGAAATACGTTTCAGACCATGTTACGTAATCCGCTTGCGAATCCGGATATTCTTGGAATTACAGCTGGCTCGAGTGTCGCTGCGCTTATCTGTATCCTTGTGTTTCGTACAAGCAATACGACGATCTCGATCGCTTCGGTCCTTGCAGGTCTAGCTACGGTCGTTGTCATTTATATTTTGGCAAAAGGGAAGTCTTTTTCAGTCGGTCGACTCATCTTGGTAGGAATCGGCATTCAAGCCATGCTCAGTGCTGTGATCTCATATCTTCTATTAATAGGAGCACAGCAGGATCTAGCAACGGCTTTACGTTGGTTAAGTGGCAGCTTGAACGGAGCTCAGCTTCAAGCGATCACTCCATTAATGATTACCGTTGTGATTTGCGCACCAATCGTCATGCTTCTTGGTAGTCAGTTAAGCCTGTTAGAACTTGGCGAACAGTCAGCTACCTCACTTGGACTAAACACAAACCAAACGAGAATGCTACTCATCTTAAGCTCTGTTGCGATGATTGCTGTCGCTACTGCAACAACCGGACCGATCGCCTTTGTTGCGTTTCTTTCTGGCCCGATTGCAAAACGTCTAGTCGGACCTGGCTACTCCAATGTCTTGCCTGCTGGTTTAGTTGGATTAAACCTCGTTCTTGCAGCTGACTTAATTGGTCAATTTGCCTTTGAAGTCCGGTTCCCTGTTGGAATTATCACTGGGTTGCTTGGTGCACCCTATTTAATTTACTTACTTATCCGCATGAATCGAAAGGGAAGTTTATAATGAAACCTACTCATACATTGCAAGCGGAACAAATTAGTGCGGGTTATGACGATAAAATCATCTTAAATGAGATTAATGTGTCCATACCGCATGGCAAGATCAATGTCATTATTGGTGCGAATGCCTGTGGGAAGTCCACCCTACTGAAGACGATGGCTCGCTTGCTTAAGCCTTCAGATGGCATGGTAACACTGGATGGGAAGTCTGTTGCGTCTTTTTCTCCTAAACAATTTGCAAGAGTCATCGGTATGCTACCGCAATCACCGACTGTTCCAGAAGGGATCACAGTCGCTGACCTAGTTGGACGTGGTCGCTATCCGCACCAGTCCCTGCTTGGAACCTGGTCAAAAAAAGACTATGCGGCCGTAGCAGAAGCCATGGACATGATGAATATAACGGAACTTGCAAACCGAAGTATTGACGAGCTTTCAGGTGGACAAAGACAACGTGTCTGGATCGCCATGGCCTTAGCACAGCAAACCGACATCCTGTTCCTTGATGAACCAACCACGTTTCTAGATATTACCTATCAAGTTGAAATCTTAGATCTCCTTACTGATTTGAATCAGAAGCATGGTACGACAATTGTGATGGTTTTACATGATATTAATCTAACGGCCAGGTACGCAGATTATATCTTTGCCCTCAGAAAAGGTCAGCTCATTGCTGAAGGGGCACCAACTCATGTAATTACAAGTGAGTCTGTCAAAGAAATCTACGGATTAGATTGCACGGTGATCCCTGACCCTGTTTCACATACTCCATTAGTTGTTCCAAGAGGACGTTACCATGTAAAAGCATAAAAAAAGAAACCGGCCACTTATTGGTCGGTTTCTCCATTTTCAAGCTTCTTTTGATCACGCGCAGCTGGCGTAAGCATTTGAAAATGTCTATATAAGTTCACAAACTCAGCCGGTAAGCTACCGCCTCGTTCGCCGTCCAGGTTCAGCTTCATTTCGGCATTGCCGTCCAGCACTTCAACCTTAATTCGATTGGCTTGAATGTACATAACCTTTGGATGATTAATATGTTCACCACGTAAGGCTAGCCCACCAACTTGAATGAACTCCGCAAACGTCGTCTTTTTCACAATAAGAAAATCAAACATCCCATCCTGAAGTGACGCTCGTGGTGCAAGCTTTTCAAAGCCACCCACAGAATTCGTATTTGCAATCAGGAACATCATAATATCGCCTTCAAACAGCTTTCCATCG
Organism: Alkalihalobacillus sp. NPDC127517; assembly: GCF_050276055.1. Taxonomy (NCBI): domain Bacteria; kingdom Bacillati; phylum Bacillota; class Bacilli; order Caryophanales; family Bacillaceae; genus Alkalihalobacillus; species Alkalihalobacillus sp. NPDC127517. Next base: position 85,464 of record NZ_JBNNQX010000013.1, read on the forward strand.
TATTCAATCCGAACAGAAGTCGGTGAAATTTGAGGTAGCTTTTCAAGACCTTTAATGTAATAAGCAAGCTGACCAACAAGTGTTTTTAGCTTGATTGGAACTTCATACGTAAGTTCAGTAAGCGCACCTGCCGCAGCAATATTCACAAAGTATTTGTCATTAATTTTCCCTATATCGATCGGCTCAATGTGATCACCACATAATACATCACACGCTTTGGTAATATCCTTTGAAATCCCCAGAGCCCGCGCAAAATCGTTTGTTGTTCCAGCTGGAATAATTCCAAGCATCGGACGATTCTCAAGCTCTGCCAAACCATTTACGACTTCAAAAATCGTACCATCTCCACCGGCTGCAATCACTAGATCATATCCCTGCTCACCCGCGCGTCTCGCTGCTCGCTTGGCACAACCCTCTTCTGGCGTTGTCGCATGTGCTGACGTTTCATAACCAGCTTTCTCCAAACGATCTAACACATAAGCTAAATTCTTACGGATCTGCTCGCGTCCTGAGGTTGGATTATAAATTAAACGTGCTGTTTTCATTTGGCTCTCCCACTTTGCTTAAAGGTATACCGTTCAGAATCTCTACTTTGTATTGTATCGCAAAAAAGACGAAAAACAATCCTTTCTGCCTATTTCTCAAATTGTTACAAAAGTTAAGGACGATTTGACTTCATGTTAAGAAATGATTAAAAGTCTAAGTCTTATTAAATCAGTCGCTCTATGTAGTTTTTTCCCTTTATAAAATGGGATAAACCTTTGGTTAAGTGAAAGGGTAGCGTAGTGGTATGGGGCTATCGCATTGATTCTACGTTCTATTCCTTCAATCCTTCTCCCATCGCATCGATCCTGCGCTCTATCCCTTCAATCCTTCTTCTATCGCATTGATCCACCGGGCTATCCCTTTAATCCTTCTCCTATCGTACCAACGCTCTATCCCTTCAATCACTCTTCTATCGCATTGATTCACCGGGCTATCCCTTTAATCCTTCTCCCATCGCATCGATCCTGCGCTCGATCCCTTTAATCCTTCTCCTATCGTACCAACCGAACAAATTCCTAAACGTCTCTCAGTCTTATCTAGATTTATTTTCCATATTGGTAGATAATAGAATGTGAACTTATAGGAAAGGAAGATCACATTAGCGTTATGACTGCAGACACTGTTTTATCTATCATCAAAGATCACTTCATTACCGCATTATTTTTTATTATCTTGTTAGCTTTATTATTTTCTATCCTTTATTTTATCATTTACAAAAAGCTTTTAAAGGGAACGACAAGCCTATCCATAAAGCCAACCATTGTTACCTTTATGCTGATCGGTTATTTGATGATGGTGGCTGGTGTAACCATTTTCAATAGAAGTCCTTATATGCAAGGGAGCATGGACTTAACATTGTTCGGATCATATATTGAAGCTTGGAACAACTTCAGTGTAAAGAACTGGCAATATGTCATTTTAAACATCGTCATGTTTCTTCCTTTAGGAATTCTTTTACCTCTGCTTCATGATCGATTTAAGAAGGCCATCTGGACCATCGCAGGCGCTCTGCTGCTTACTTTATCGATCGAGACCTTTCAGTATTTCACTGGATTTGGTGTGTTTGAATTCGATGATTTATTTAATAACACGTTAGGTGCCATCATTGGGTATGGATTGACTATGAGTATTCTGAAGTTGTGGAATAAGAGACTCTTGCAGGCAGTCGGTTATCTATCGCCATTACTCCTGACTTCACTCGCATTTGGCATCATCTTTGGCACATATTCCTTAAAAGAATTTGGAAACCTTAGTATTGTGCCAAATCACAAGGTGGATATGAATGAGGTGACTGTGATTCTTGATGTGGTGTTTGAGGGGGAAGGTACTTTTCCTGTTCCTGTTTATAAAGTCACGCCATACTCGGTGCAGGAAGCAAAAGCATTTGCTGAAACCTTCTTTGAACAAATAGATCTAGACACAAGTGACATGGATGTAAACAGAGATGCTGAGACCGGCTTTTTTTACGTTCAAGGGGATCCAGGTTACTCACTTTGGTTTGAGTTTAAGAATGGTAGTTACTGGTTAAACAATTACTTTTCTCAAGATAATATACACCCTATAGATACAGACGAATCAAATTTATTAAATGAACTTAACCGATTTGATATCACCCTTCCAGAAACTGTTGAACTCGTCCATCTAGGACCAGGTGAATATGAATGGAAAACTCATTTATATGAAACGGGTAATCAACTAATTGATGGCACATTATCTGTTGAATATTTCTCAGATGAAACCATCAAAACAATAAACCATTCCATGATTACATACGAAAAAGTGACTGACAAACCAATTAAGACTAAGCAACAAGCATTTAATCAACTAATGGATGGATCATTTGACTGGGCACTGGAAGCTATTCAGAAGATTGAAGTGAAAGACGTCGAGCTTACTTACTTCCTAGATTCAAAAGGCTTCTATCAACCCGTCTATTCATTTAAAAGTATCATTAATGGCTCGGACAATGAAATACTCATTCCAGCCCTATAAAAAAAGCCAAATTCCTCTACGCAGGAATTTGGCTTTTCTATTAAAGAACGGCACGAATCAATCCATTTGCCACAACGGCAATCATTAAAATAAGTACCACTCGATTATATTTGCTTTCCTTCCCTTTAAAGCCCGCAATCACTCCTACTGTTAGGAGTAGGACAAACACCGCATTCATCCCAATGATAAACCATGGCTGAAACAGGCTAGCTACAAAGAGTAGAATCGCTAGTATCCCGAGACTGACTTCGCTTGTACTAAAACGCCACATCAAACCCCTCCTACTCTAAACTGTACCCTTCTGATAGTCTTCGTATGCATGTAAAAAGGAGCTGCCACTTGGGGCAAGCTCCTTATCTGTATTAGCGCTTATTGATTTCTTCCATTAGGAATTGGTTCACCAGTTGCGGGTTCGCTTTTCCTCTGGAAGCTTTCATGATTTGACCTACAAGGAAGCCAACGGCACGATCTTTTCCGTTTTTGAAATCAATGATGGATTGTTCGTTTTGATCCAATACATCAACGACCATTTTACGGATTTCGCCTTCATCAGAGATTTGAACAAGCCCTTTGTCTTGAACAATTTTCTCTGCGTCTCCGCCTTTTTCGATCAGGTCTTTGAATACCTTCTTCGCAATTTTAGAAGAGATCGTTCCTTTTTCAATTAGCTTAATCATGCCGGCTAATGATTCAGGTGTGATGGCTGTTTCAGCAAGCTCCTTCTGCTCAGCATTCAGATACTCGGATACGCCACCCATTAACCAGTTTGAAACAAGCTTTTGATCTGCTCCAAGTTCAATCGTTGCTTCAAAGAAATCAGACATTTCTTTTGTCAGCGTTAGAACCTTCGCATCATATGCTGGTAAGCCAAGCTCTTCCACATAACGTTGTTTACGAGCATCTGGAAGCTCTGGAATCTCCGCACGGATGCGTTCTTTCCACTCATCGTCAATGTGTAAAGCTGTTAAATCTGGCTCTGGGAAATAACGATAGTCATCAGATCCTTCTTTTACACGCATCAGAAGGGTTTTTCCACCTGCTTCATCAAAACGGCGAGTTTCCTGTTCGATGATCCCACCAGAAAGAAGAACTTGTTCTTGACGTTTTTCCTCGTACTCCAATCCTTTGCGAACAAAGTTAAAGGAGTTCAAGTTTTTCAGCTCAGCTTTTGTCCCAAACTCTTCTTGTCCAACTGGACGAAGAGAGATGTTTGCATCACAACGAAGCGATCCTTCTTCCATTTTACAATCAGAAACGCCTGTGTATTGAATGATCGCTTTGAGCTTTTCAAGATATGCATACGCTTCTTCTGGCGTACGAATGTCCGGCTCAGATACGATCTCAACAAGTGGCGTTCCTTGACGGTTGTAGTCAACAAGTGAATAGCCACCAGCTGAGTGAGTTAGCTTCCCTGCATCCTCTTCAAGGTGCAAGCGTGTAATACCGATACGCTTTTTCTTACCTTCTACTTCAATTTCAATCCAGCCGTTTTCACCGATTGGCTTATCAAATTGAGAAATCTGGTAAGCCTTCGGGTTATCTGGGTAAAAGTAGTTTTTGCGGTCGAACTTTGTATCTGTTGCGACTTCACAATTCAATGCCATAGAAGCCTTCATTGCGAATTCCACTGCTTTTTTATTTAAAACTGGAAGCACCCCAGGGTAACCAAGATCGATTACACTTGTGTTCGCATTTGGCTCTGCTCCAAAGTGATTTGGGCTCGCTGAGAAAATCTTTGAGTCCGTTTTTAATTCTACGTGAACCTCTAGTCCAATTACCGTTTCAAAATTTGTCATGTCAATGGACCCCCTTTACAACGCTGGCTTCGCATCGGCAAAATCCGCTGCCTGCTCATAGGCGTGGGCTACACGATACACAGTCTTTTCATCAAAGTGCTTTCCAATAATTTGTAGGCCTAGTGGAAGTCCATCTTGGAATCCACACGGTACACTGATCGCTGGTACCCCTGCAAGGTTTACTGGAATGGTTAAAATATCATTTGCATACATCGTTAATGGATCATCCGTCTTTTCACCGATCTTAAATGCTGGTGTAGGAGTGGTTGGTCCAACAATGACGTCGTAGTTTTCAAAGACATCTTCAAAGTCTTTTTTAATTAATGTACGAACTTGTTGTGCTTTCTTGTAGTACGCATCATAGTAGCCTGAGCTAAGAGCAAACGTACCAAGCATAATACGACGTTTGACTTCATTACCAAAGCCTTCCGCGCGTGTTTGCTTGTACATCTCAAGCAGATTGTCTGCATTATCTTTACGGTAACCATAACGTACTCCATCAAAGCGAGACAGGTTAGCTGAAGCCTCAGATGAAGAGATAAGGTAGTACGTTGCAAGCGCGTATTTAGAATGTGGAAGAGAGACCTCATCCCATGTCGCTCCTTGTGCTTCTAGCACTTTAAGCGCATCAAGAACCGATTGTTTCACTTCAGGTTGAACACCTTCACCTAAGTATTCTTTAGGAACGGCAATCTTAAGCCCTTTTACATCGCCAGTAAGACCAGATAAGAAATCAGGAACATCCACTTGAGCGGACGTTGAATCCATTGGATCTACGCCTGAGATCGATTGTAGTAGATACGCATTATCTTCTACACGACGTGTAACGGGTCCGATTTGATCAAGAGAAGAAGCGAATGCGACTAATCCGAAACGAGACACACGACCATATGTAGGTTTTAATCCAACCACACCACAGTAAGCTGCAGGTTGACGAATGGAACCACCTGTATCAGAACCTAGTGAAAAGAGTACTTCTCCAGCTGCAACTGCGGCTGCTGAACCACCACTTGATCCACCTGGTACATAGTCAAGATTCCATGGGTTCTTTGTTTTTGCAAGGGCTGCATTCTCAGTCGAAGAACCCATTGCAAATTCGTCCATGTTTAACTTACCGATTGTTACCGCTTGGTCTTGACGCAGCTTTTGAACAACTGTTGCATCATAGATCGGATTAAAGTTTTCAAGGATACGACTTGAACACGTTGTACGAAGGTCTTTCGTTACAATATTATCTTTTACACCAATTGGCATACCGAAAAGTAAGCCTTCAGGTGTTGCTACCTCATCTAGCTCTTTTGCATACGCACGAGCTTTTTCTTCATCAAGTGTCAGGAATGATTGAACTTTTCCATCGACCTCTGCAATACGCTTGTAGGATTCATCTACAAGGTCAGTTACCTTTATTTCTTTTTGCGCAAGCTTCGTGTGAAGCTCTTTCATTGAATGATCAAATAAAGACATTCTGGATCCTCCCTGCTATTCCATTATAGACGGCACTCGCACTTGACCATCCTCATGGTCAGGAGCGTTTTTCAAGACTTCCTCAACTGGTAAACCAGCGTCAGGCTTGTCCTCGCGCAGAACATTCTTCATGTTAAGAACATGAGTTGTTGGCTCTACACCTTCTGTATCTAATTCATTTAACTGCTCTGCAAATGAAATAATATCATCCAGCTGCTTTGTGAACATTTGAGCTTCCTCTTCCGTAATCGCAAGACGTGCCAAATGTGCCACGTGTTTCACTTGATCTGTTGAGATTCGAGACATCTCATTACACCTCCAAAATCGCATGTTGACAATACTTTAAACTATACCAAATTAAAGACGGGCAAGCAACAGAGGGTTGCAGATGTTTGCTGATGGAATGAAGTGAGAAACCCTTGATCTATCAGGATTTGTTACGATAATTTAAATGATACTTTATTTCTGTGACGTGGTGGTGTAAAAGTGTGGTGGTGCACAAACAAAAATAGCGGGAGGATTCATGATCATGAAGACGAATTTCATAAGTACTGTTTAAGCCGTTTTGGAGGGATCGTATGATTAAAAGAAATCTAGTCATTTTCAGTTGTTTACTATTTCTAGCCTCTTGCTCCAAACCCCTTTCCGGAGAGGAGATCGGTACATTTTCCGAACTTGGCAACAGTAAATATGTAATCGGTTTTTCTGACATTATTGATCCTGGAAGTAAAATCGCTCTTTTTAATGAAGAAGGAGATTTGTTAGAGGATCTGAAATTTCCTGGATTAAACCTCTCTGACAGTGTGGCGTCAGAAGATAGACTTTACATCGCTGGTCATAGAGGGTATCAACATGCAGAAATTGAGCGTTCAACAGGTATCCTTTCTGTCCTTAAGCATCCAGAAAAAGCAGATGGATGGGGTGGAGCCTACCAAATGAATGTTGATAGTGGATATTTGTTTTATGATGTAAATGCAGGTGCCACTGAGGACAGTAACGGGAAGTATATTAGCTATTTCGTTTTTGGCGAGGAAAATCAAGAGGATCGAATTGTAACCGAGGTGGAAGGAACTATTCATACTGCTTTTTTAATAGAAGATGAATTTTATGTGTATACAGAGTCGGAAAAAATCAGCGGAGACGATGATCATTTAGAAGCCGAATATTTCCATAACTTTTTTATCATCAATAAAGAAACAGGTGAAGTTAAGGATAAAATGGTTTTAGACATTGACGAAAATATATTTCCAACTAACACATCTAATAAAATCTATTCGATTTTTAATGATCAAATCATGATGTCTTTCTCTGACGGGGATCAAAGTAAAGACACTCAACTGGTATCCTTTGATTGGCGAACAGGCACGGTAGAAGTGGTCAAAACCTTTCCCCTCTCATTTCGTCCAATCGCTCTTATTCCTTATCAAGATACATTAATGATCATCAACGAGTCTGGCAGTGCCAAAGTATTGGATGATGACTACAGCGAGGTAAACGAGTTTACTATAGATGCCGATTTTGATAAATTTGTGGACTTATATGTAGGTGAAAATCAACTATTTTTCCTAACGTATGACAACTCAAATTCTGAAATCAATGGTGAAATATCCACCTTTGAACTAGCAGACGGGAAAAAATCGAATGAGGTCCCAATTAGGTATGACAAGGATTATGAGCAAGCTAAATTAATTGTAGTTGAATAATAACTATGGGAACTGAGCTGAATCAATTCAATTGGTTTAGCTCTTTTACGTTTTATTCTTTCATTTCTCTTTCTATCCATACGATTTCCCGCCTAACGTATGGATCCTGCCTTCTATCGCATGGATCACGCTCCTATCGCATGGATCCTGCCTTCTATCACATGGATTACGCGCCTATCGCATGGATCCTGCCTTCTATCACATGAATCCCACCCCTATCGCATGGATCCTGACCTCTATCACATGGATCACGCTCCTATCGCATGGATCCTTTCCTCTATCACACGGATCACGTGCTTATCGCATGGATCCTGACCTCTATCACATGAATCCCACCCCTATCGCATGAATCACGCCTTCTATCACATGGATCACGCTCCCATCGTATGGATCCTGCCTTCTATCACATGGATCACGCTCCTATCGCATGAATCACGCCTTCTATCACATGGATCACGCTCCTATCGCATGAATCCTGACCTCTATCACATGAATCCTTCGCCTATCGCATGGATCCTGCCTTCTATCACATGAATCCCACCCCTATCGCATGGATCCTGACCTCTATCACATGAATCCCACCCCTATCGCATGAATCCTGACCTCTATCACATGGATCACGCTCCTATCGCATGGATCCTGACCTCTATCACACGGATCACGCTCCTATCGCATCATTCCTGTCCTCGATCACATGAATCCCGCGCCTAACACACCAATCCCCGTTCCAACACCCCAACCCCATCGAGTAGGAGGATAATCATTAATTGATTATCCGACCTCTCACACCACCGTACGTACGGTTCCGTATACGGCGGTTCAATATCTTGCGTACGCA
>NZ_JBNNQX010000014.1:0-76431 GCF_050276055.1 Alkalihalobacillus sp. NPDC127517
CAATTGCGTAGCTTACACTACGACTTTTTTATACTTATGAGATATCGTGTATCTCTTCGTACGCTTGGCTTTTGTTCAGTTTTCAAAGAACTTGTGATCGCTTGTGGCGACCTTTAATACTTTACCGCAACTCACTTTGAAAGTCAACATCTTTTTTCGAAATGTTTTTGCCAACAATGTGTGTCTCAGTGGCGGTAGTTAAGAATATAACACGGTCCGATTAAAACCGTCAATGTTTTTTCAAAAAATTATTTTAAAAACATATTATTATTTTCGTTCAGCAATGGCTAATGCATATTTAATACGGTCTTTTGGTGAGACAAACCGTTTATATAAACCATAGATGAGCTGGTACTTTTCTCTCATCACATGTTTGACGATATCATCAATCCGAGGATCTGATAGATCTAATAGAATTTCTTCCATCTCTCTCTTTAGTAAGTATTCAACTTCTTGAGCTTCCTTACTCTGCAATACAACACCCAGCATAAAACAGCACCTCACCCATTGACATAACTTCTTACACAATAGCATTCAGTCTTTTCTATTTCTTCGCTTTTTATTCATATCTTGTCCCGCTCCGCATAAATTGAGTATAAACGACGAGAAGGAGCGAGGTTGGTGAGGGGAATCTGGGTTATTCAAGCGAGAAAGTGGAAGTCTTTATCTATTATATTAGTCGCTGCTTTTTTTGCAGCTGGTTGGATTTATCTAGAACGACACACCATGAGTGTCTTTACAACAGACAACGGACCACAAGCTTTTTACAAATCAGAAACAGATGAAAAGAACGTCGCTCTAACGTTTAATGTTAGTTGGGGGGAGGAACGACTCCTTCCTATACTTGAGACACTTAAAAATGAAAAGGTAGAAGAAGCTACCTTCTTCCTCTCTGCTTCTTGGGCAGAACGCTATCCGGAGCTTGCTAGCAGCATTCATGAGAGCGGTTATACGATCGGAAATCATGGCTACCAATACAAAAGCTATGATACATGGGATGCGACAAAGGTAAGTCAGGACATTCAGAGAGGTCAGCAAGTGTTAACTGAATTCGCTGAGGAAAGACCGGTTCTTCTTCGTCCTCCGAATGGAGCATTTAATCAAGAGGTATTAGGTATTGCAGATAAGCAGGGGTTAAGCATTATTCATTGGAGTGTAGATTCTAAGGATTATCAAAACCCGGGAACAGATCAAATCATTAAAAATGTCTTAGAAGAAACAGAAGCTGGTGATGTGATTCTCCTCCATGCTTCGGATTCTGCAAAACAAACGGAGAATGCGCTACCGGATATTATTAAAGGGCTAAGAAACAGCGGATTCACTTTCTCCTCCGTTGAAACCTTAATGACTGGTGCAGAGCCTGATAGTGAAGAAGTAGAATAATAAAAAGCCCGCTTCTCCAATTTCACACGGGGAAGCGGGCTTATCTGTTAACTCCTTATGCTTTTTGGTCTGTCCCAGTCAGTCGATGCAAGATCAATAGCTGCCATGTATTTGCTGCAAGAAGCGGCGTGAAATAAATCCATAACCACTTCGGATCGTTTGCCGTGAGTGCAGGTACCCACTCAATGGTTGTGACCACAACGATAAAAAATAGTGCAGGGATAAACGCTTGGCGGTTTGTCGCCTTTGCTTTCAGTGCGGCAATGGCCATTCCATATAGAAGAAGCAGGACTGGAATGATCATATAGGACCATATACTTTCCCCGGCTTCCGCAAAGGCTGCATAACGCAAATAAAATAAATCAAAAACAACAAATGCAATAACAATCATTTGAATCCGGTTCCATAAACGGACTGATTTAAAAATACCGAGTCCAAATCGATGTAAGGTTAAATATGCAAAGAACCCCATTTGTGAAATTAAACTAAAGGCTGCACTGATTCCAATAGCCCAGACTGCTCCCCAAAAGAAGTTCGCAAATCCTCCGCCAAGTAAGCGATCGGCGTTTAAGATACTACCAACAATACCTCCGGTTAAACTTCCAACTAGCAGTGTACTCCAAAATAAAAAAACAACTTTACGGCTATTCACTCGATATCCCCCAATGTCTATGTTGCTCCTCTCCTTTAATTGTACCAACGACCTTTGATTGTTTCCACATCTAATCCGGAACCAATGCATAATCTTTTTTGTTTTTCCTCACATTAAGCATAGTAGATCCTAAAAGGGAGAGATATGTGTGATGAGAATACGATACATGGCGCTTGGACTTGGTATCCTTCTACTTTTTTCTGGCTGCGCCCAACAAAATAGTGAAGGATCACAACCCAGCTATGATGGAACGAAAAAAATGATGGTGGATATGCTTAAAACCGATGAAGGAAAAGAAGCGATTCATGAGTTAATGACAGAAGAAGATATGCGCGAGGAATTTGTCATGGATCAGGACATGGTCAAAAAAACGATCCAGGATACATTAACGTCAGAAGAAGGAAGAAAGTACTGGCAGGAGATCTTGAAGGATCCTGAGTTTGCTAAAACCTTCGCCCAAAGCATGCAGCAAGAAAACGAGAAAATACTTAAAGCTCTTATGAAAGATCCTGAGTACCAAACGATGCTCATTGATATATTAAAAGATCCTGAAATGGAAAAAGCGAGCTTAGAACTAATGAAAACAAAGGAATATCGTGAGCAATTGAATACCGTGATGCAGGAGAATTTTGATAGTCCTTATTTTCAAGAAAAGCTGAATGAAATGCTTAAAAAGATTGCTGAAGAAAATAAAGCATCCGAAAAAGAAGGCAATAATGAGTCAAAAGGATAATAAAAAAGCAACAAAATCATTAGCGATTTTGTTGCTTTTCCTATTAACGCAGCGGCTTGTCTAATACCTTTTTAGCAATCTCAGTATAGATAATTCCAATTGGATGCTCCGGTCCATAGATTGATGGGGCAAAATCATTCTCATCAATGTCCGGTTGTCCAAGTGGTACATGCCCAAGAACCTCAGTTTTTAGTTCTTCAGCAAGTCTTGTTCCCCCACCACGGCCAAAGACATATTCTCTTTCACCTGTTGTCTGGCTTTCAAAGTATGCCATATTTTCAACGACACCAAAGATTTGATGGTTTGTCTTAATCGCCATCGTTCCAGCACGCGCTGCAACAAACGCAGCTGTAGCATGAGGAGTCGTGACAAGAATCTCTTTTGATTGTGGAATCATTGTATGCAAGTCAAGAGCTACATCCCCTGTACCTGGTGGTAAGTCCATAATGAGATAATCGAGTTCTCCCCATTCAACCTCGCTAAAGAATTGGTTGATCATTTTCCCAAGCATTGGTCCACGCCAAATGACTGGAGCATTATCTTCTACAAAGAATCCCATCGAGATGACCTTAACGCCAAATCGTTCAACCGGGAAAATACGTTCGTTATGTACAACGGGACGCTCTTCAATTCCCATCATGTCGGGCACACTAAAGCCATAGATGTCCGCATCAATAATGCCGACTTTCTTCCCTAGACGAGTAAGGGACACAGCTAAGTTAACAGAAACGGTTGATTTTCCAACTCCGCCTTTTCCACTTGTTACGGAAATGAACGTCGTTTTACTACCAGGTGAAAGCAAAGCTGGGCCTTCAAACGCCTCTTCACCAAATCCGCCCTGTGCCTGGATTTCCTCTTCCGTTAGTTCAGTAAATCGCAAGCCAACAGAATCTGCGCCCTCTCCTTTTAGGATTCCGACAACCTCTTGCTGGATCTCCATCTGGTCCGATGTTCCTGTTCGAGCTAAGGCAATTTTCAAACTGACATTATTTTCTTTTATCGTGACTTCTTTAACGCCGCCTGTTTCAACAATGCTTTTATTCAGATCGCGATCTCTCACGCGGTTTAGCGCTTCCATAATTGCTGATTCTGTTAACATGATTGATCCCCTCTCCTAATACCTGTCTCTAGACACAGTATAGCATAGAAGCCAAAGTGGCTTAAACCAATTTGGCTCTCTATTTCGGGGCTTCCTCACCAGAATAGTAACGCAGAATTCCTTGGTAAATGGATGCTGCCACACTTTCCTGATATTCCTCTGTGTTTAGAAGTTCAGCTTCCTCCGGGTTTGACAGGAATCCGGCTTCAACTAGTGCGCCTGGAACTTCTGCTTCCTTCAACAAGTAGACATGCTGAATCGGCTTGGCTATTCGGTTTGTATTTTCAAGATTTCGCACTAGCTCATCCTGGATGAGCTTCGCAACCACTTGATTTTGTGGGTTAGATAAATGATAAAACGTCTGCGCGCCTCTCCATTTAGGAGAAGGAATCGCGTTCATGTGAATGCTGATAAATAAGTCCGCATCTGATTCATTTACGATCTCTACTCTACGTTTTAAGTCCTCAGTCTTTCGTGTCCGAATTTTTTTCGTTCCTTCGTCTGCTAAGTCTGTATCCTCTTCCCTCGTTAAGAGAACAATGGCCCCAGCTTCCTGCAAATAGTCACGAACCTTTTTGGCAATCTCAAGTGTGGCTTCTTTCTCGAGTAATCCTGATTCAGATACAGCTCCACCGTCCATTCCACCATGACCTGCATCAATCACAATAACTCTCTGTGATAGGGGCATATGCCATCCAATAGAACGATCACTTTGAAGCTGATCCTGTATCATATAAAAGAGGGCCGCTGCGAACAACGATCCAATAATCACTTTCATCCACTTTACCTGCATGCCTCATCCTCCTTGTCCCGTTCCGTAAAAGTATATTGGGACAAGAATCAAATTATGAGCATGAGTTCAAAGGAATTAATGTAATTTTAAACGATAGCGCTTCATCCCTGCATGAAAGCCGCGCTGCCATAACGAATCCACGTAGACATCACTTGCAATCCCTAATGCATCCCCATGTCTCTCACCCTGGTGCACCCAGCACGTTAACAGGTTGAACATATCAAAGGACAGATCCGTTAATTCATCTTCCGCGCGGGACTTTGCTTGTTGTTCACTTTCTCCATATTGAAGAAAACGGCTATAGTTTGCACCAAGTAAGTACGAATCAATGCCTATATCCAGGCTTGGATCAATTAAAAATGGTCTTTTAGAATGCTCAGTTGGAATGAGACTAGCAAATGTTTCGTGAAATTGTTTTTCAATTTCCTTCAATGAGATCTCTTGAAGGAGCTTCCGTTCAAAGTTCCAGCGTTTCTCACGCCGTTTATCTGCCAATGTTGTGATAATCTCCACTGTTTATAACCCCTCTCATACATTTAGTATTTGATGGGTTGGTTTTTCACATGCAGAGGAAATCATTCCAGTTTTATTCTGGTTGTTTTTGTTTAACGAGCTTTAAAGTCGCTACGATTAGAAAGCTGACGATGACTAATAATAACCACGAACTGATTTTGCCAAGATGGACTAAACTCCACATATCTGCTTGGTTTGGATATTGCCAGGCGCCAAAAAAGGTGGCAATATTCTCTGCGACCCAGATAAAGAAACCAATCAAGACAAAGGATAACGAGATCGGCATCTTGTAGATGGAATCTCCTACCTTATATGTAACCCAAGATTTCCAGAACAGAATGACAACACATCCGGATAACCACCAGCGCAAATCTATCCAAAAATGATGTGTAAAAAAGTTAAAATAAATACCCGCAGCAAGCGGAACAACCAGCCAGAACTTCGGCCAGTTCATTAATTGGATATCGTGTCTTCTCCACGCCTGACAAAGATAACTCGCGACACTCGCGTACATAAAGCCACTGTAGAGAGGAACACCAAACACTTTAAAGAATCCTTCCTCCGGGTAAGCCCAGGAGCCCATGTGTACCTTAAATACTTCTAGAGCTAGGCCAATCAGATGAAATAATGTAATAACCTTCAGTTCATCCATGGTTTCAAGCCCACTTCGCACCATCCACCATTGCATCCCTAAACAAATCAGAAGCAACCAGTCGTAGCGAGGCAAAAATGGAAGCGGAATGACTTGTGTTAAGGCAAGAGATGCAAAGATCACAACAGGAAACAAACAGGACATCGCTTGTTCAAAACCAAAACGGGTGAGCTGAAGTGTACCTTTTAGCATCTGAGTCTCGACCTTTTGAAAGGTTGCGTTCATCCTGTCCTCTCCTCCACAGGTTTATTTGTCACTCTTATATTCAAGAATATCCCCTGGCTGACAATCAAGCGCCTCACAAATGGCTTCAAGTGTAGAGAATCTGATTGCTTTCGCTTTGCCGTTTTTCAGGACGGACAGATTAGCCATTGTAATACCGACCTTTTCCGTTAGCTCTGTTACGCTCATCTTTCGCTTAGCGAGCATCACATCAATATGAATAATAATTGCCATGTTGTTCACCTCAAACCGTTAAGTCATTTTCTGATTTGATCTCGATTGCTTGATGCAGAAGCTTTTTGAGCACAGCGGCGAACCCTGCAATGACAGTGGATGCAAATAAAATGACCAATCCAATTGCCAGCAGTCCAGGTGCATCCTCAAGCTGCGCCATTGCATATAGCAGTGGCGAGACCAGAACGTAAAACACACTGATCGTTATGGCACAGATCATAATGACCCGCAAGGCACCCACCGATTCCTCTGAAAATGCTTCTTCCTTATCAATTAACCGTAAAAGCGTAAAAGCCTGATACAATGCGATAAAAAAAGCGATGGCTGTGACGTACAGTCCAATCATCATTGGCGCTCTCCACAAACTCAAATCATGATGAATGATGGAGTTCTCCCCAATGATACCAGGCACCCAAAACAGACAAAGTGCAAGAATCGGACTCCCAATCACAAAGATCGCTATTTTTAAAAATAAAGTCTCGCGTTTCATAACGTATCCACCTCGTTCAATTAGATCTGTTAAGAATGTATCATGCCATTTATCGATTATCAATAAACATTTTATGATAATTGATATATTTTTATTGATAAAACAAAACAAAAACAACAGATGATTCAATTGCTGAATCATCTGTTGTTTGTTTATCAAACTAGCGAAGGGAGAACCCGACACTCCTACGGAAACAGTGCGTGGTGAAGACACTGTAGCGGCGCTTTTCCCGCGGAAGGGGCTGAGGCCGTACCCGTGGAAAGGGAGGGATTCTCCCGGAGCGGCTATACCACTTTGCCTTACACTAACGCTTTTCCTGTTGTTTCTTCATAATCCTTCTTCATGATTCCCCATGATTTTTCAATGGAGTCATCTAATCCGAATAATCCACTGCGTCCAACGATATAAATGTCAGGTCCTGCTGCATCAATTTTCTTAAATGACTTGCGGTTTGAGGAGCCATCCATCTCGATCACATACTGATAGTCTTTTTCTTCACGTAATTCACGCAAAGCAACAATCTTATCAAGTGTGCTTTCGATAAAACGTTGACCAGCAAATCCAGGATCTACGGTCATGATGGTAACTTTATCAACGAGCTCAATGTAAGGGAAAATCGTTTCAATCGGCGTTTCTGGATTTAAAACGATTCCTGCTTTTAGACCTGCATCATGGATCTGGTCAATCAAACGGAACGCAAGACCATCTAATACTTCTGCGTGCATGCAGATCCACTCACATTTCAGATCAACTAGCTGGTTCACCCAGAAGCTCGGGTCCGTTACCATAAGGTGCGCGGACATAGGCAATCTGCTTATTTTTCGTACTTCTTCAATAAACCAGGGGGATAGCGTGATATTCGGAACATAATGACCGTCCATAATATCAATATGGTACGAATCCACATGGTCATTCAAAAACGTAATTTGTTCTTTAAATTTATCTAAATCCATGGTCATGAGTGATGGGGAAAATTCAACTTTTTTCATCTGGTGTAGCCTCCTAAAAATCCGTATCAGGTAATCTTGATGTCATCAAAATCGATATCGTCTTCTTCCACTTCTTTCGGTGTATCCATCTCTTCTTGAGATACGTTCTTCTTAATAAGCGCTAGGGCAACACCTGTTACGACAACGTTCACTAGGATTGCTACAGCACCGGTCCAAGGCTGTGACATGGTTGGTAGCATCAATACGCCTCCAAATGGTACGGTCGCATCGGCTCCAAGTACCATGGAAGTAGCTCCACCCGCTGCACCACCAATTGCAACGGCGATCACACAACGAACGATGTCATTCATAACAATTGGGATAACCCCTTCAACGATATTCACAACACCCATTGGCACCGCAGACTTTAACGTTTCTCTTTCCATTGGTGTGTAGATGTTTTTACCAAAGACTTTAGCTAAAAAGTATGCGAGTCCAAATCCAATTGGTGTCGCCGTATTCACGAGCTGCAAGGCTGTGATCGGGCCGTTGATGCCTTCCGCCTGCATGGTCAGAACAAAAGCAAATACTGTTTTGTTAATTGGACCACCAAAGTCTACTCCACTTAAAATCCCGACAATCCCACCAAATACAAGTAAGGATGAGGAACCAAGACTATTTAGAGCACCGGTCAATAAACTAGTAAGAGCTGTAATTGGTACACCAATAATGTAAACCATGATTAATCCACCAAGGATGGATGTGATGAATGGAACAATTAGGGTTGGCATTAAGCCTTTTGCCCATTTCGGAACAATTACTCGTTTTAACACGGCGAGTGCTAAGAACCCGGCAATATACCCGCCTAAAATTCCTCCGATGAAACCGGCACCGATTGCGTTAGCCGTAAGACCAACGATAAAACCTGGAGCGATACCCGGCTTTCCAGCAATGGAGTAGGAAATCCCTGTAGCGATAACAACAGGCAATAGACCGAGTCCGGCCCCACCCATTGTTGCTAGGGCATCCCAAATTGAAAATTGTCCTTGAACTAATTCACCCTGGCTCGTTCCTCCAAATGCCATACCGATGGCGATAAGGAAACCAGCTCCACAAACGATTGGTATTAAATAAGAAATCGCTGTCAATAAATGCCCTTTAAGATTTAACTGTTTCATAAGGCCCATAATCTATCCTCCTAGGTCGCTACTTAGATGTTAGTTGCATAAAGCCGCTTGCACGTCTTCTGCATTGTTTGACTGAAGCATCGCCTCAATCACTTCATCGTTTCCTAACTTTCGTGCAAACAGGGATAGTAACTTAAGATGCGTTTGCGCCCCTTCATTCTCTTTGCCAACAGCGAATAAGATAATTCCTTTTACCCCTTTACCATCAAGTGTTTCCCACGGTATTTCTTCATTTGTAATACCAATCGCAACACCAATCTTTTTCACTGTTGCGCTGTTTCCGTGAGGAATGGCAATATAGTTTCCAATCCCAGTCTGCCCTTGCGCTTCTCTCTCGTAAATGTCCTTTAGAAATTCATCCACATCAGTGATATAGTTATTTTTTAAAAGAACCTCCGCAAGTGATCGTATCGCTTCATCCTTTGTTTTTACATCTAGGTCTGTTTTAATCGTATTTACATCGACAATATCTTTTACTTGCATGTCTCCCACTCCCATTCACAATGATTATTTCTGTTCGATAACCTCAGCGGCTTTTGCAATTAGCTTGTTTGGTGATTTCACTGCAATTTCAGTCGTTACTTCAATCATGCGTTTTCCTTCAAAGCGTTCTTTGCCTGCAATCTTCACGTCTGCTGCAATAATAACGATATCGGCTGCATCAATTTGTTCCTGCGATAATTCATTTTCTGTTCCAATTGTTCCTTGGGTTTCAATGTGAATCTCGTGCCCCGCCTTTTTACCTGCGTTCTCTAATTTCTCCTGTGCGATATATGTGTGTGCAATCCCTACTGTACAAGCTGCTACTCCAACGATTTTCATGATGTATTCCTCCTAGTTTTGGTTAACTGTCTTTAGAATGTCCTGCTCGCTCATAGTTATGAGTTGTTGAACAAACTCTTCATCGGCCAAGGTCCGAGTGAACCTCGCGATGTCTTTTTTTACTTGAACGCTTTCATTTTCGGCAAGGGAGATGACAATCAGTAACTGAATGTCTTTTGTTGTCTCGTCCCAATTCTGGATTGGCTCAGCTAAGCGGATAAACATAATTTCACTCTGCCTCACGTATGAACTTTCAATGTGTGGAAGCAAAACATGTTCCGCAATCATCGTGCTACCAAGCTCTTCTCTTTGTTCTAACTGCTTAATAATCTGTTCGACACCAGTGGATGTCTCACTTACAAGATCAGCAATAAAGCTAAAGACCTCGCCACGATTATTCAACGTACAATCGACGTATGTGCGAATGGGAAGATTACGACTCATGGTAGATCGCCTCAATCTTACTTTGAAGTCGCTTCTGATCATCAAACGTAAACATCGCACTAACAAGTAGCTGGTGAATCGGCACTTCCTCTTTGATTCGAATGGTACTCAGAATTAATTCAGCATTCGGATACGTGTCCTTTACCAGTTGCATGTCGTGAGAACCAACAAGTCCAACAATGTCGAGCTCCGGAAACTTCCTGGCCACCTTTGCTTTTAACAGCTCCGACGTTCCGATTCCGGTTGTACACATAATCAGTGTTTTAATGGGGCGTTGATGTTGACCCGTGACTATCACTTTTGCAAAGTAAAGAGTGATAAATGCATTCTCATCTTCATTAATCTCAGGTAATCCAAACCGCCTGCTAACAGATGCTGATACATCTGTTACTCCTTTAAATACATCTTCATACGTCACTTTAATTTGACTTAACAAGCCATTTTTCACTCGTATCTTGTAATCCAATCGATTCAGCATCGGTTTGATATGGTTAGCCAGATCAACAAAAATGGACTGGCTCTCAATGTCGATTCCAAGATACGCACTCATTCCATCAATGTAAGCTTGCGTCACCTCTACAACATTTGGTGAAAAGGTTGAGGTAATGGCGAGCGAGCCCTGCATCCTTGAGGAAACGAGATATTGATACAAAAAGTAGATCTCAATCTCTGGTAAAGAGCTGTTTAAGTAGATCTCAATGTTGTGAACAACGTCTCTTGCTACCGGATAAAGAATGGCATCCTTTTTCATGTTGTCTTTCTCGATCACAGACACCTTGTCACTAAAGAATAAGGCTGGGGCCTTTCTTGATCGACTCAGCAAGATGTACACATGAGAGAAAATGTTCACGTTATACGGATAAGGGATCGTAATGTCCAATTCCTTTTCAATTGTTCTCAGCTGCCCTAAGATAAACAACACATCATACTTATTAAAATGAAGTTCCTCATTGCTCTTCAGATCATCCAGGTCAATCGTATGGAAGATTGGATTCGTCTGCTTAATGGCTTTTCGAATATCTGCTTCCTCGCCTAGCACAGCGAGCTTCCGGTCTTTCCGTTCAAGCGTCACATTAAATGCTTTAAGCTCTTCACTCATCACTTGTTCGTCATTTGAAATGACGGAATCCCCGATATAATAATCACTAAACAAATCATAGATTGGAATTGGCTTAGGTGAAGAAAGCAACAACTCCTCCATTACACGACTGCGACGCTCACTGGGAGTGATCTGGTTGCCTCTATAGTTGGTATTGCTTTTCTTATAATTGATGAATGTCTCATAATCGAGTGTATATCCTCTCCCTCTCTCTGATCGGATTAAAGGGTGATCCCGATATTCATCATTAATTTTCTTGATCAACCGATACACGGTTTTCTGAGAAACATCGAGTGCTGCTACAAGCTCCTCTGAGGTAACGTAACCCTGGCTTTTGGACAGGAACAAAATGAGATCTTGTTCGCGATTATCTTTAGTACTCACAGTCACGCCTCCCTTGTATTCATCATAATGGACTCCGAAGAAAACGCTTCCTTGTTTTCTGACCGTTGCAACGGTCATTTTAGTGACGTTTTTCTAAAGCCGTCGCTTGCTGCGCTTAAGGTAGGGCTTTTAGACTCCTTACTACTTTTCCAAAATATATAAAGGGTTATGCCAATCTGCAAACAAAAAAGCTCCTACCCATTTAGTGGGTAAAAGCTAAATTAATCGACACTTTTATTGTAATAGCTCTTTTTTCTTAAAGAATTGCACGGATAAGAATAGAATGAGGATCATAACGATCAGCGTAACTAGAAGAGCGGGGATAAACGTGGATCCTAATTCTCCCACTAATAGAATCTTTCCTGAGTGCTCTGTCATTGCAGCCGGACTCCAGCTCATCTTTTCCCCCATAAACGAAGTGAGTGCTGACAGGGTAAAGACAACCAGAATCGTTAAGAACGCCACACTGCCGTTCCCTTTCATGACTGTACTAAAAAAGAGTGTAAGGGTTACAACAAAAACAAGCCATAGACTATAGATTAGGACACTTTGAGCCATCCGATCAAAAGGAACTGTTCCTATCAGGAGATTTGTATAATACCAGGAGGCAATCGATCCAATCATTAATGAGACCAACGTAATCGTGATTAACCCTGCCCACTTAGACAAGATGTAGGCTGTATAGGAGACGGGTTTGATCATAACCATCGCTGCAGCTCCCGACTGTTTTTCCGCAGAAACCACACCCATCGCACTTAAGACAAGAATGAGCACCCCAAGCAGGCCATAATTTGATACAACTTGGATAAACACCTCTGCACCAGTGGGGGTCGGCATCCGAAGAACCGTTCCCTCCGGTAGTCCCCCAAAGGTATCTAACAGCTCAGGCATGAAATACGAACTGATTGGCTGCATCACACCAAGTAAGATAAAAACAATGGGGATCCAAATCATCTTATAATTGCGTACCATCTCAAGCATTTCTTTTTGGTAAAGAACGATCCCTTGCCTCATGCCTTCACCACTTTCATAAACAGGTCTTCTAGTGTCGTGTGAGCTGTTTCGAATTTACGAACAGGAAGATTTCGCTCCACAATCTCTTTTAGTAAAATCTGTTTTCCTTTTATTAGATCGTTCAAGAGAATGGTCGCTGTGTTTCCCTGGCTATTCACCTCAGACACAAAGCTATATTCCTCAATACTTGTTAGCCATTCGGATTCTTGAGATTCAAACTCGACTTCGATCATTGGCTGCCGGTGCGAATTCATGACCTCACGTAATTCTCCTGATACTGCAATGTCTCCATCATGCATGATTAGAATATGATCGCTTATTTCTTCTGCATCATGAAGAACATGAGTGGAAAATAGGATGGTTGTATCCTTTTTAATCTCTCTCATCATGTCCAACACCTCACGCCTCCCAAGTGGATCAAGTGCTGAAACAGGTTCGTCTAAGATGAGTAAGCTTGGCCGATGAATTAGCGCTTGTGCTAAACCAAGTCGCTGCTTCATTCCTCCCGAATACCCACCAATCCTTCGTTTCATTGCATGAGTGAGTCCAACTCGTTCAAGTAACTCAGCACTTCTCCTTTCTGCTTCTTTCCGGTTCAACTTAGCTAACTGACCTGCAAATACTAAAAATTCCTTACCAGTCATCCATGGAAAAAACGTAGGATACTGAGGCAAATAGCCAATAAACGGTCTTAAGTCAGAAACCTTGTCACCTTTGAAGGTGATGTTGCCTGCTGTTGGCGCGAGCAGTCCTGATAGCATTTTTAACGTTGTTGTTTTCCCTGCCCCGTTTGGACCAAGTAAAGAGACACAATTGCCTTCTTGCAGTTCAAAATCAATGCCTTTCACCGCATCCATACGTCCAAACCTTTTTGTCAGATCTCTTATTCTCATTAATTCCATTACTCTGCTCTCCTTCCAATAACGAAATAAAGAACGGGACCGATAAGGTTAACAAAGATAATAACTAAAACCCATATCCACTTGGGTCCATTTGTGTTCGCATCCTTACTACATGACACGAGTGCAATGACCATCAATACAAATTGTAAAACGATGATTGGTACAATTGCTCCCCACGGTATTCCATTCAATAGCTCATTCATGTAATCCCTCCATCTTGTTTTGTTACCTTTAATACGAATAGATCAAGGGAATCGTTCACTAGCAACAAAAAAGACTTCAGGATCCAGGTCCTGAAGTCTTTCTTTTTAATAGCTTTCGTACGAAAATAAGGTAAATCACAAGATACGTTGGAAATTGAATCAGACCCAAAAAGCCCCAAAGCCATGCATTGTGACCCCTCTTCCTTGCATCCCAAAACATCCAGGAACCCTGGCAGATGAGAGTGAGTGCGATAAGAATGGCTAACCACGGCGGGATACTACTTAATTCATTCGTATTCATTCGTGACTAACCTTCCTTCTTGGCTTGTACAGAGCAATCGGTAAGAGAATCAGTCCAATCAGCTGCACATACAGAAAGACGATTGGCTCACGATAGACAACGGCCATTCCAACTGACAAAATAAAGATGGCGATAAAGATAAACACAATTAACTCTTTCCATCGTTTTTTGTGAACTCTTTTTTTCTCGAGTTCCACTTGTTGCTGAAACCACTGAAGATTTGGCGTGGATACGGTATGCCACTTGTCTACTTTCTCCAAGCCATCATTCACTTGCTTAGCCATCTTGGCCTCTTCGCTCTCGTATGGTTCCTGGCTATTCTTATCATTCTTCAAGACGATCCAACTCCTTTCGCACACGCTTTAACCCATTGGACACCCTCGATTTAACGGTCCCCTCTGCAATACCCATCATCTTTCCAATCTCCTCATAGGAATATCCATAGTAATGCTTTAACACAATCGGCATACGGATCTCTCCACTAAGCTCGGCAAGAACATCAAGAACGTCCGTCCACTCGTCATTTTGGTTAGCCGCATTCCATTTCATTTGCCGAATCACCTGCTCCTGTTCAAGCCATTGCCTCTCACGCTTTTTCCTTCGTTTGAGATCAATGAACAGGTTGGACGCGATGGTCATAAGCCAGGAAGAGAATTTGGACTCACCGTTATAGAGGTGAATCTTCTCCACACTCTTCATCATCGTTTCCTGTGTTAGGTCCTCGGCCATTTGTGGATGAAGGGTCACTTTCATTAAATACTTTAAGAGAAACGAGTAATTTTGCTGCAATAAGGTTGAGAGTGCCAGTGAATCTCCCTTTTTCGCCTTTTGTATCAAGTCCTTTTCATCCATCAGATCTACTCCATACACTCATAGTCTAGTTGTAATACGAATAGCTTTGGGGAATCGTTCATCTTTTTTTATAAAATTTTTTGCTATACAAAAAATCCTCCTTTTTCTAACACGCAAAGAAGGTTTTTCGTAAACGTCATTTATTCATTCGTTTATCCACTTCAATCGATATGAACTCCGGCAAATAATTAGGCGTACATCCTTTTGAAACCACGTCACCCTTATATAGACCTGTTTGCTCGCCTATTTTTATACAACGTTCTCTGTACGTTTCATCATAAATGCCGATCCAGCCTGCAGTGAAATTCATCGCCCACTGTACTTCCAGCTCTTCCTCTTCCATATTTGCTTCGATTGCAGAAAGTAACTCTTCGGTGTTATCCGGTGGCGTTTTACCAGTCCACCTTAATCGCGCTTGATAATACCAGAAGATCCTCCTTTGAAGAGCAGAAGGACTATGCTCCCATGATTCCATCAAAGCTATAGTCTTCTTGTCTTTTGAAAGCTGATTCGCCATTAACCAATCCACTAAGTTATTTCGTTCATCTAAGGGATGAGTCTGCATATCCGTATCAAGCTTATCGAGCACATCCTGTGAAAGGAGCTTCTTATCCATGATTAAAACAGCTAACAGTCTGGCTGAAAACCTTCCAGATGACCATAGCTCCATTGCTAATCCATGGTCTTTTTTAATATCCTTTGCCATCTTTCGTAGATCGCCAAGCTTTGTCTGGTCATTGATTTGAGATAGAATGGTTTCTGCATTTGATGAGCTTTTTTGGATATCCATTTAATACAACTCCTTACTTCTAGAAAAAATCATTTCTTATTATTATAGCAAGAATCATATTAGAAAAAAGCACCGGCAAGAAACCGATGCTTTAGACTAAACGTTATGCTGTTCTTCTTCTTGTAATGAGTAAGAATCCACCACTTAACGTAATCAAAATTCCTACTAGCAAATACGTTGGAACTGTTGTGGCCGTGTCAGGGAGTTTGTTACTATCGTCTGCTAACAGATGAGCAATCACTCGATCTTCTTCATACATTACAGTAACACTATATCCAGGTGCTACTACTTGATCAAATGAACCTTCTACTTTATCAGCAGTAATTAATGTCACCTTAGTGTCGTGACCTGCTTCATAATTAGCTAGGTTGAGTTCTAGATCTCCACCATCAAGATATAACACTTCATCTACAGTGAGTGGCGTTGTATTATCATCCATTACGATTTCTAAGTTTCCAGCGTCCATGGTTACATTCCCCGCTACATTCAGAGGCTTCTCTCCATTCACTAAAACCGTCCCATCCTCAATATAAAGGTCGCCCGCACCAAAAGCTGCCTCAGAAGTAGCTTCGAGGGTTCCTCCCTGCAGTAATGTTCCTCCAGCATAGCTGTTATCTCCTGTTAATGTGAGGGTTCCAGTTCCTTTTTTAGTGAGCATCCCGTCGCCAGTGATGTCATTTCTCCACCAATCCTGCGCATGAAATCTTCCTTTTGTTGCATCCATGTCTACAGTTACGTTGCCGAGAAATGCACCATAACCATCAGACGCTGTAACCAAATCTATTCGACCCCAACCATAGGATTCATCTAGTACTGGATAGCCTGAATCTATTTCTGTTGTATACAACACTTCTCTACGTTGTTGATCATCTAAATAAGGCTGACGGGTTTCAAGTAATACTTCTGCCCCTTTAGGTACAACAGGATCTAATCCTTTTGTACCCGTTTGAGGTAACCCGTATGTTAGCTTCTCACGATAAAATGCTTTATTGGCTTCATGATCCTCCCAAGCCTCTTCATCGTATGCATTTTCAAACGTATAATCCTCTGTAACAGTATGCGCATATTCGTAAAGACTCACATCGTTTGATTCAGCTAATGCTCCGAATACGTCACCTGTATTTTGATATGCCTTATCCAATACCTCTTGGTTCTCCTCTAGATTATAGGCATACGCAGTCATTGCGGTCGATTGAATTCTTCCTCCGATGACATCAAGAGGAGAATGCATACCAGTCACAATTCGATTTTCTCCCATTTGAGCTGCTCTTGTTAAAAACTCCGCATATCGTTCTGGTGTTGAGTACGCAAATCCAAAGGATGATAAATAAGCGGCACTCGTATGTCCACTCGGAAAGGCTCCATCTTTGCCAATTCCGTCCTCTGCAATTCTCTTCACATATTCAAGTGCGGGAATGACGTTTACCTTGGTCTCATACTGCTGGTAGTGTCGTTCCCCTGTCTCTTTTTTACCGCCAGATGGGAGCTCTTCCTCCGAGCCTTCCCCACTACCGATTGTGTCCCACACAGCCAAACCATTTTCATCAACGACCTCAATGACTTCACCATTTGAATTCATTCTGTATGGTCTTGGAGAGGAGTAAAAGTATTTAGAAGGGTTAGAAGATGAAGGGTTCCTAAATCGAATTAAATCTACTAGATCCAATGTATCTTCTAGCTTAGTCCCTTCCCATATGCCCATCCCCTGGGATTCATCTTCAACTGTTGTTTCCTCCAACAGCTTATCCATCTCTTCAGCTGACCGGATTACATTTGTTTTTGGGTTAACAATATCGACATATGTATTGGCTAAAGGTCCAAACCCATCCATCATACTGTAGATCTTATCTCGTTGATCATCATAATACGCCGCTAACGCTTCCTCAGTCGTTCGATTATTCGTTACTTGCTCAACATAACGAATATTCGCTTCCCACGTAGCTGCATCTCTAATTTCAGTGTTCGCAAAGGTTTTCTTATCTGCTACTACCTTTGACTGATCATTTTTGTACCCATCAAAATAAACTGTTGGTCCATCACCATAATCAGCAACCTCACCATTTTCACCTGGTTCAGTTAAAGCTGTACCGTCTCTCCAAGCTGGCTGGTTCATAGACCAAACATGCTCAAAGCCATCTAAAATATGTATAAAAGGGTTAGTCGCAGCAATATTCTTTAATTGATCATCGTCCGCATTTCCTCCGTGATCTACTGCTGATAATGCTTGTTCTTCTTCCAGTGCATCGGTTTTCCACTCATCCGATGTTCCCTGTGGTTTTGAAGGTTTTGCGAATTGAGCGCTGGCCTCGGCTGTGAGCCCAAACGATCCCATTGTTAAGACTGAAAGTAGAAAGAGCGCCGATCTTTTTTTAGTTGATTTCATATCCTTTGATTATCTCTCCTTTTATAATGAATACGTTTATCCACTATAAAGTTTAGAGACTGTATGTAAATGGAATGTAGGGATGATGTTAAAAGTATGTAAGTCTATGTCGAAAGTCGACTGAAAACCGAGTTAGAAACTGTTTCAATAAACTAAAAACCCTAGATAAAATTATAAATTTTTGTAGGATTTTATTAATCACAGTCGAATTATATATTTTAGAAAGTTCTAGAGGTAAATAAGTAAATTACATGGTTTATATAATTAGAATAGTTAACCACATTATACTCTATCGATTAATTTATTTCAGGAGGCCAAGAAATGAAAATTAATTTTGTGGAAGTTCAAAACTACAGAAGATTAAAGTCCTGTCGAATTGAATTTACTAATCAAACAACATTGTTTGTTGGTGCAAATAATAGTGGAAAAACCACCGCTATGAATGCTCTAGTAAAATTTTTAGATGAAAAAAATCAATTCACTATTAATGACTTCACATTATCAAATTGGATTGAAATTAATAAAATAGGAGAAAGGTGGCTTACTGATTCAGAAACCAATTATGAATTGTCTAATGACGAATTAGGATGTTTATCACCAACTATGGATGTTTGGTTACATGTTGAAGAAGATGAAGTACATTACGTTACCAACCTGATCCCTTCATTAGATTGGGAAGGAGGGCTCCTTGGTGTTCGTTTAAAGCTTGAGCCTAAAGATATTAAAGAACTTTATAGAAGTTTCAAAGATAATAAAAAATCTATAGCAGATCTATTAGGAAAAGCGGAGTTAACATCAGGAAGCAAATTAACCTTATGGCCGAAAGATTTACAAGATTACCTGAACCGAAAATTTCATTCTCATTTCACAGTTAAAGCATATATACTTGATCCCCAAAAATGTAATTCTCCTATAGATGGTTATGCTTATCCGCAAGTTTTACCTTTAGGAAGTGAACCTATAGAAGGCGATCCATTTAAAAAATTATTCCTTGTACATCATATAAATGCACAAAGAGGTTTTTCAGACTCGGTAAATAAAGCAGACGAAGACGAAAATTCAAGTATTTTAGCAGGAAATCTCTCGTCACAGTTGAGACGGTACTATAATGTCCATTTAAATCCAGAGAGATCTCCAGAATCTACTGATTTAGGAGCTCTACAAGCTATAGAAGCGGCTCAGAAAAGTTTTGATACTAAATTAGAGCAAGGATTTAAAAAGTCGTTAGATGAACTTGAAACATTAGGTTATCCTGGGTTTTCAAATCCTAAAATAACCATATCAACTAAGATAAAGCCCGTAGATGGACTTAATCATAGCTCAGCTGTTCAATTTGACTTAATGCCGTATAATAGTTCGTTAAATAATCCAAAATTGAGATTACCTGAAAATTATAATGGATTAGGTTATCAAAATTTAATCTCTATGATTTTTAAACTAATGCGATTTAGAGATGAATGGATGCAAGTAGGAAAGGTCTCAAGGGAAATGCCAAGTAATTTAGAAGAATTCTACATGCCCCCGCTACATCTTGTGTTAGTAGAAGAACCTGAAGCTCACTTACACATTCAAGTACAACAAGTTTTTATACGCCAAGCTTACACAGTCTTAAGAAACCACCCTGATCTAGGGGATTCAAAGAATCTTCAAACTCAATTAATTGTTAGTACGCATTCAGGTCATATTGCTCATGAAATGCCTTTTTCTTGTTTGAGATATTTCCGAAGAAAACAATCAACAAGTCAGACCGAAATACCAACATCTACAGTTGTTAACCTTTCAAAAGTCTTTGGAGAAGGTAATGTTACAGAGCGATTTGTAACAAGATATCTTCAATCAACTCATTGTGACCTGTTTTTTGCAGATGCCGCGATCCTTGTAGAAGGTCCTGCAGAAAGAATGTTGGTTCCCCACTTTATTCGAAATCATTTTAATGAATTAAATCAAAAATATATTTCGTTACTCGAAATTGGTGGAAGTCATGCTCACACTTTAAGATCATTAATTGAACATCTAGGCTTAACTACTCTAATAATAACTGATATAGATTCAGCGGATCCAACTAACAGTAATAAAGCTATATTCCCTGATAGGAATAAGGGTTATATAACGGCAAACGATACATTAAAAAGCTGGTTACCAAAAAAAACTAATCTTGATGATTTACTGAACTTAGAATATGAAAAAAAAGTTGAGAACTACTCTAATGGTACTTTTCTTGTTAGAGTAGCTTATCAATATCCACAGAAAATCTCATTCTTAAATCAAGACAAAGTAGAAGTAATTCCTTATACCTTTGAAGATGCAATAGTTTATGAGAATTTATCTCTCTTTAAGAACCTTAAGGGGAATGGTTTAATAAAAAAATTTAATAATGCAATTAACAATAAAGGCTCTATATCTGACTTAGGAAGACAATTTTTCGATGATTTAAGAGGCGGAAAGAAAGCAGAATTTGCTCTAGAATTAATTTACTTAGAGGATCCAAAAAAATTAAAAATGCCAGAATATATTAAAGAAGGACTGTCTTGGTTAGATGAGAAGTTAAAGTCTGGACAAGCAGATTATGTTATCCAAGACTCTAATACTTATGATGATGTTGCAGATGAGGTGAAAGTTTAATGGGAAATTCAGATGAAAATACTAATGATTTAATAGACGCTCATGTAGATGATGAGATTATTAATTGCTTAAATTTACAGAATCCTAAAAGCTTTTTCTTATTTGCTGGTGCTGGTTCAGGAAAAACAAGCTCTTTAGTAACCGTATTAAGTAAGTTTCGAAATGAAAATTACAAACAACTGCAAAATAAAGGTCAAAGAGTTGCAATTATCACTTACACAAATAATGCATGCAACGAAATTGAAAGTCGTCTAGACTTTGATCCCCTTTTTTCTGTTTCTACAATACATTCGTTTGTATGGGATTTAATTAGGGATTTTAATAAAGATATTAAAGACTGGTTATATAACACTCTTCGAGAGCAAATAGAAGAATTAGAAAAAAAACAATTAACCGGACGACTAGGTACACAAGCATTTGCAAATAGAAAAAGAAGCATTGAGAAAAAAGCTAGACGTTTGAATTCTCTAAAAGAAATAAATAAATTTACCTATAATCCAAATGGAGAAAACATAAGAAGAGATTCATTAAGCCATCATGAGGTCATTAGCATCGGAACTTATTTTTTAGCTTTAAAACCTCTAATGCAAAAGATATTAATAAAGAAATATCCAGTTCTTTTAATTGATGAGAGTCAAGATACTAACAAGAATCTTATTAATGCACTTTTTAAAGTTGAAAATGAGCACAGCACCTCATTTATATTAGGATTATTTGGTGATACAATGCAAAGAATTTATTCCGATGGCAAAGAAGACTTAGGTATTGATTTACCTGCACGTTGGGTTAAGCCAGCTAAAGTTATGAATCATCGTTGCCCACCAAGAGTTGTTAAGTTAATTAATAAAATTCGTTCCAATATTGATGACCAAAGACAGAAAGAAAGAACTGACAAAGAAGATGGTTTTGTACGTATGTTTATCTTTCCTACAACAACTAATCAGAGAAGTGCAGAAGCTATAGCAGCAAAGCTGATGGCTGACTATACTAAAGATCTTGATTGGACTGGTCCCGCTGCAAATTATACGTCATTAATTCTAGAACATCACATGGCTGCAGATAGGTTAGGGTTTTCTGATTTATTCAGGCCAATTTATGAAGTAGAGCAATTAAAAACTGGTTTATTAGAAGGTTCACTTAGGGAAATAAATTTCTTCACAAAGATTATTTTGCCGATGTTGAATGCTTACAAAAATAAAGATACGTTTAAAATCACTAGGATTATACGAAAGTACTCTCCTTTAATAAATTCAATAAGAGACGAAAAAGATCAATTACTGCAATTTAAAAAAACTCAAGAATGTGTAAGCGAATTTTTTTCTTTATGGGATAAAGAAGAGGATCCCCTTTGTTCAGATGTTTTGCGTTGTGTAGCAAAGTTAAACCTCTTTGATATCCCAGATAGTTTATACCCTATTTCTCTTTTAGAGGATACCCTAGATGAAAAAGAAGATTTAGTTAATGATAATAAAGAGTTATATAAGACTTGGAGTGAAAGTTTAAAAGTGCCATTTAGTCAAATTGTTAAATATGATGAATACGTAAACGGAAAATCAAATTTTATGACACACCAAGGTGTAAAGGGGTCGGAGTTTTCAAGAGTAATGGTAATAATCGACGATAACAGTGCACGTGGCTTCTTATTCAGTTACGAAAAACTATTTGGAGTAAAAGAAAAAACAGAGACAGATATTAAAAACGAAAGTGAAGGAAAAGATACTGGTATTGATAGAACAAGGCGATTATTTTACGTCACATGCAGCCGTGCAAAAAAAAGTCTTGCAATTGTCGCTTATTCATCTAATCCGGAAGCAGTAAAAACTCATGTTATAAGAGAAGGTTGGTTTGAGAAAGATGAAGTAGAGATTATTAATCAAATAAGAGATGAGATATATGAGTATTAAGATTATTAATCGATTATTATGTTTTCATAGTAAGTAATCTATTTTAATGCTAGAACTACTCTATTCCTAGACAAACAAAAAACCCTCTCTGCTCCAATGAGCAAAGAGGGTAAACATTGATATAACAAGTATATTAACGTTTTGAGAACTGAGGTGCGCGACGTGCTGCTTTAAGACCGTATTTTTTACGTTCTTTCATACGTGCGTCACGAGTTAAGAATCCTGCTGCTTTAAGAGCTGGACGGTTGTCAGGATCAACTTTTAGAAGTGCACGTGAGATACCGTGACGAATTGCACCAGCTTGACCAGTGAATCCACCGCCGTCTACGTTTACGTGTACATCATATTGTCCTACTACGTCGATCTCGTTAAGTGGTTGTTTAACGATAAGCTTTAGTGTTTCAAGACCAAAATA
This sequence comes from Alkalihalobacillus sp. NPDC127517, assembly GCF_050276055.1. NCBI lineage: Bacteria > Bacillati > Bacillota > Bacilli > Caryophanales > Bacillaceae > Alkalihalobacillus > Alkalihalobacillus sp. NPDC127517. The sequence goes on from NZ_JBNNQX010000014.1 coordinate 23,023, forward strand.
CTCATCTAGAGAACGTCCGTTTACTACGATATTTCCATCACCGGGAACAAGGCGTACACGAGCAGTAGAGTGCTTGCGGCGACCTGTACCATAATATTGTACTTGAGCCAATGTAATACCCTCCTATCGATTAACCGCGAAGTGTGTAAACTTCTGGTTTTTGAGCTTGATGTTTGTGTTCGTTACCTGCATAAACGTGAAGCTTCATACCTTGAGCACGGCCAAGAGTATTTTTCGGAAGCATTCCTTTAACAGCTAGTTCGATCATACGCTCTGGTTTGTTGTTACGCATGTCGTTAGCAGTTGTCTGCTTAAGACCACCTGGGTGGTTTGTGTGGCGGTAGTAGATCTTACCGTTTAGTTTGTTACCTGTTAGTTCAATCTTTGAAGCATTGATAACGATCACGAAATCACCTGTATCGATGTGAGGTGTGAAAGTTGGTTTGTTTTTACCACGTAGAATTGATGCTACTTCAGAAGCCAAACGACCAAGTGTTTGTCCTTCTGCATCTACGATATACCATTTGCGCTCGACTTGACCTGGCTTTGCCATATATGTTGTACGCATGGATTGTCCCTCCTAAGAACGTATTTTTCTTTATTCGTTGTTCATTGAATGTATATTGGTTACTTACCATTCCGTAACCCGGGGCTAGTGGGTCTTAAGAATTACCATTTAACATCATATAATATCTAGCGGGCAAAGTCAATACCATCTTGTAAAAACTCTGCCGGGTGTTTCATTATTTGTGAGTCTGTTGAAACAAAGGCTCCGCATACGTTACAGACCATAAGTAAAGTCCGTCCGCTGATGCGGTTTTCCCTGCTGCATTTCGATCCTTTGCTGCAATGATTCCTTCCATATCAGCAGAACTCCTCTTTCCTTCCCCAACCTCAAGTAACGTCCCAACTGCAATTCGAACCATGTTGTATAGAAAGCCATTACCTTCGAGAATAAATTCAAGCTCGCGTCCACTTTGGATGATCTCACATCTTGTCACAGAACGAACTTTGTCCTGAACAGATGTGTTTGCAGCACAAAATGAACTAAAGTCATAGGTCCCGACAATCTGTTCGGCAGCCTCTCTCATCGCGTTAAGATCAAGAGGTACAGGTACATACGTCGCACGGTTTCTCATAAATACGTCTTCGCGAGTGATGACCTTGTATCGGTACTGTTTCCCCGTTGTGGTGAATCGAGCATGAAAGGACTCTGGGACATGTTGACTTGCTGCGATACGAATATCTGCAGGAAGCAATGGGTTAAGGGCCTTTGACCACCGATCCCCTGGGATCCTCATTGGACTGTCAAAGTGAATCACCTGACCCACCGCATGGACGCCTGCATCCGTTCGACCAGATGCGACTACCTTAACCTGTGTGCCTCGATGAAGCTTCGTAAGAGCACGCTCAAGCTCTTCCTGCACCGTCCGTCCATTTGGCTGCACCTGATACCCAGCAAAAGATGTTCCAATGTATTCAACCTTACACGCAATCCGTTGCATAAGTCCTGCTCCTTACTTCCATAAAATAATTCCAATTGCCGCAAAAAAAGTGAAGCCGAGAGTCCACGTATCAAGCCGTTTCCACGTTAACTCCCTTAGTGATGTTCTCTTCCCACCAAGTTGATAGCCACGTGCCTCCATCGCATGAGCCATTGTATCCGCACGCTTAAACGACTGAATGATAAGGGGCAGAAGCAAAGGCTGTAATGCTTTAAGTCTTGATACAATCGGTCCAGATTTAATATCAGCTCCCCTTGCTGCTTGTGCTCTTGTCAGCTTATCGGTTTCCTCTGTTAAGATCGGAATATAACGTAAGGCAATCGACATCATCAAAACCATTTCATGAACAGGGATCTTCAGTCGTGTCAGAGGAGAAAGTAACCATTCTAACCCATCTGTCAGGTCGGTAACCTTTGTTGTTAACGTCAGAAAAGAGGCAAACATTAACAACGTCAGGATCCGCAAAGCAACAAACGCTCCTTTTACTGCCCCGCCTGAGTAAATCCCAATTGCTCCTAGTGAAAACCACTCTGTCCCAACACGAGTAAAAACCAAATGAAAGAGGAAAAAGAAGCTAATAAGGACGAGAATCGGTTTTATACTTTTTACATAGTAATAGAATGGTATACGTGTAAGATAAGCTAGGATCAAGCTAACCCCTGCCATAAAAAGTAAGGTCGGGAACGTTCCTGCTAAAAATAATACGATCGCCAATGTGAAGACACTAATAATCTTTGAACGAGGATCAAGACGATGAATAAAGGATTCAGTTGGTACGTATTGACCAATAATTGAATAAGCCACTACTTCACACGCCCCCTGCACTCAGCGATATAATCAACGACCTCACCCCTCGTTTTTAAAAAAGGGACTTCTTGTTGATTCGTAGCCAGTTTAAATTGCTGCATAAATCGAATGGTTTCAGGCAGTTCGAGCCCAATCGACTTAATTGCAGAGGCCTGCCCGAATACATCTTCTGGCTTGCCACTCAAGTAAACTGATCCCTTATTCATGACAACCATATACTCTGCGAATCGTAGAGCGTCTTCCATATGGTGTGTAACGAGTATGGAGGTAAGGGAATGCTTTGTATGATAGGTATAGAGCATATCTAGTATGAGCTGCCTGCCTTCCGGATCAAGTCCCGCTGCTGGTTCATCTAGGATTAAAACCTCAGGATGCTGCGCTAGAATCGATGCGATGGCAACTCGACGCATTTGCCCACCTGATAGATTCAGTGGGGAATCTGCAAGCAACTCAGTCGAAAGGCCAACCTGTGGCAAGACCTCTCTTGCCCGGATTTCAGCCTCCTCTTTTAACACACCGAAATTCATCGGACCAAATATTATTTCTTTTTCAACCGTCTCTTCGAATAACTGATGCTCTGGATATTGAAAAAGAAAGCCGATTGATTCCCTTAGTGCGCGAAGAGAGCGTTTATCTTTTTTAGATGTTAATCGGTGTTCCCCTACTTGAACGTCGCCTGCTGTTGGATGGAGCAACCCATTCACATGCTGCACGAGCGTAGATTTACCTGAGCCAGTTGGACCCACTACTACGGTAAAGCTACCTGAAGGAATTTCCAGGTTTACTTGTTTCAAGGCAAGGTGCTGAAAAGGTGTTTTGGGCATGTACAGATGATTTACACCGGTAAATTGAATCTGCATAGGCTATCAATCAACTCCTTTTCAGAGTGACAGGCTCGATCGAATGGTATACCAGCCTTCCTAAGCTCTTGTTGCAACTCCACAACAAACGGTCGTTTCAAACCTGTGGTTTCAAGTAAGGATTCATCATCAAACACCGCAAGTGGAATGTCGTCAGCGACAATTCCCCCTTGATCCATTACAACAAACCGATCCGCTTCCAGGACTTCTTCCATATCATGAGTAATCATTAAAATCGTGATGCCTTGATTAGAGATCTCTTTTAATGCCCCCATGACCTCATGACGTCCTTTAGGATCAAGCATACTTGTCGCTTCATCTAAAATAATGATGGCTGGTTTCAGAACAAGAATTCCCGCCAGACCGACACGCTGTTTCTGTCCCCCCGATAGCTGATGAGGAGCCTTATGAAGTAAGTCCTCTAAGCGGAGCAAACTCACATAGTGATTCATACGCTGAATCATCTTTTCACGAGAAACAGAGTGATTCTCTAGTCCAAATGCTAAATCATCCCAGACGGTTGCCCCAATAAACTGATGATCAGGGTTTTGAAAAACGTAGCCAATACGCCGTCGCTGGGCTTGCTTGTCTGATGTGGGAGTGAGTGGTTCCCCACCGAGTAGAATGGAACCACCCGTACCTTGAAGTTGCCCATTTAAGATACGTGCCAACGTTGATTTTCCAGAACCATTTCGCCCGGCAAGTGCAACAAACTCACCTTCTTCAATCGTTAGATCTAGACCGGATATCACAGGACTCTTCGCCCCGGGGTACTGAAAGTGCAGATCTTGGATATCAATGAGTACAGCCATCCACTCAACTCCCTTTTTTGAATACAAAAAAGGGCAATAGAGTCAGAGCAATAATGCTCACAGTCTCTTCTGCCCTTAGTCGCCTCATATAAACGTTACAAGTTATACAAGCTCAATGTATACCATTGGTGCACCGTCTCCACGACGCGGTCCAATTTTAAGAATACGAGTGTATCCACCTTGACGTTCCTCGTAGCGTGGTGCGATATCAGCGAATAACTTTTGGATTGCATCCTGATTCGTTTCTGTATCAGCTACCTCACGACGAACAAATGCAGCTGCCTGACGACGAGCATGCAAGTCTCCACGCTTACCAAGAGTAATCATTTTCTCAACGATTGAACGAAGCTCCTTCGCTTTTGCTTCCGTTGTTTCGATGCGCTCGTTGATAATTAGATCTGTAGCAAGATCACGGAATAATGCTTTACGACCAGCACTATCACGTCCAAGTTTTGCGTATGCCATGTGTATTTCCCTCCCTTAGCCTGCTCGTTGGAGCAGAGTCCTTAACATGAAAAAATCACCTAACAACAGCATATCACTGCCATTGTATCGGTTGCTTATTAAAGATAGAAGCCGTAAAAGAAACGGCCGGGGCTGGCTTATTCTTCGTTACGAAGACCTAAACCTAGCTCACCCAACTTTTCTTGCACTTCTTCTAATGATTTACGACCAAGGTTACGTACCTTCATCATGTCTTCTTCTGTTTTGTGTGTTAGCTCTTGAACCGTGTTAATGCCAGCACGTTTTAAACAGTTATAAGAACGAACAGATAGGTCAAGTTCTTCGATCGTCATCTCAAGTACTTTTTCCTTCTGGTCTTCTTCTTTTTCAACCATGATTTCAGCATTTTGCGCTTGATCAGTTAATCCTACAAAAATATTGAGATGTTCATTCAAGATTTTAGCACCAAGAGAAACAGCTTCCTCGGGACGAGTGCTTCCATCTGTCCAAACATCAAGGGTTAGTTTATCATAGTTAGTTACTTGACCCACACGTGTATTTTCAACTTGATAGTTTACACGTGCAACAGGTGTGTAAATAGAGTCGATTGGAAGAACACCAATTGGCTGATCGTCATTCTTGTTTCCTTCAGCCAATACGTACCCACGACCACGTTTAGCTAATAGACGCATGTGCAGGTTTGCACCTTTTGTCAATGTAGCAATATGAAGATCTGGGTTTAGTACTTCAACATCACTATCGTGAGTTAAATCACCAGCAGTGACAACTCCTTCACCTTGAATATCAATCTCTAACGTCTTCTCTTCTTCAGAGTAGATCTTAAGAGCAAGCTTTTTCAGGTTCAGAATGATCGTTGTTACGTCTTCCACAACGCCTTCAATCGTTGAGAATTCATGTAACACACCATCGATCTGAACAGCTGTAACTGCTGCTCCCGGAAGAGATGATAATAGAATACGGCGCAAAGAGTTACCTAGTGTTGTACCATATCCTCTTTCAAGGGGCTCTACTACAAACTTACCGTATTTTGCGTCTTCGCTAACTTCAACCGTTTCAATATTTGGCTTTTCAATTTCGATCATTAAACAAACCCTCCTTCAAAACGTCGAACTCCGGTAGACCGCATGGATTGCCTAAATGGTCTCCCATAGGCAAATCCAAACTTTCACCTTCAGGTCAATCGGATTGTGATCGTCTCATCCATTATTGACACTTACAGGAAATCTATACAAATGAGTGATTCTGTTACACTCTGCGACGTTTTGGTGGACGGCAGCCGTTGTGTGGAACTGGAGTAACATCTTTAATCATGTTAACTTCAAGTCCAATTGCCTGTAAAGAACGAATTGCTGCTTCACGTCCAGCTCCAGGACCTTTAACAGAAACCTCAATTGTTTTCATTCCGTGTTCCATTGCCGTTTTAGCAGCAGCTTCTGCAGCCATTTGAGCAGCGAATGGAGTAGATTTACGAGATCCCTTGAATCCAAGAGCTCCTGAACTAGCCCATGAAATCGCGTTACCTTGCGTATCTGTGATAGTCACAATTGTGTTATTGAATGTAGAGCGGATATGAGCCACACCAGATTCAATATTTTTCTTCTGCCGGCGCTTTGGACGAGTATTCGTTTTCTTAGCCATAGTTATCCTCGACCTCCTTTACTTATTTCTTCTTGTTCGCTACAGTCCGACGTGGACCTTTGCGTGTACGAGCGTTGTTTTTAGAGTTTTGCCCACGTACTGGCAAACTACGACGGTGGCGAATGCCTCGATATGAACCAATTTCAATTAAACGTTTAATGTTTAGTGAAACTTCACGACGAAGATCCCCTTCAACCTGATGAGCTTCTAATGCTTCACGGATTTTACCAAGCTCTTCTTCCGTTAGATCACGAACTCGAGTATCTTCTGATACGCCAGCTTGTGCTAGAACTTGAGAAGCTTTCGCTTTACCAATTCCAAAAACGTAAGTAAGAGAGATTACTACTCGCTTATCGCGAGGAATATCAATACCTGCAACACGTGCCATACGTTCTGCACCTCCTTATAAATTAACCTTGTTTTTGCTTGTGTTTCGGATTTTCGCAAATAACCATTACGACACCTTTGCGCTTAATGACTTTGCATTTTTCGCAAATTGGTTTTACCGATGGACTGACCTTCATAACAGATAACCCCCTCCTGTAAGGAAGCGCACAGCTGTAACATTTGTTAAGCCAGTGCTTGTTTGATGTTATTTATACCTATAAGTGATTCGTCCACGTGACAGATCATATGGAGACAGCTCGATTGTGACCTTATCTCCTGGAAGAATACGGATGAAGTGCATCCGAATCTTACCTGATACGTGAGCGAGGATTTTGTGACCATTCTCAAGTTCTACACGAAACATTGCATTAGGAAGTGGTTCAATAACCGTTCCTTCTACTTCAATAACATCCTCTTTAGCCATGTACTAAGGTTCCTCCCTTCAGTAAATCGTTCTATATCAACTAGCACGTCATTCCTAGAATTGCACGTTTCATCAAAAGAGGGTTTTGCTCCTTGAAACAAAAAACCCCTAACATTCCTATAATAACATTAAAGCCTATTAAAATCGACTATTCACTGATAAAATCAAGCTTTTGTCAAAATTTCATAGCCTGTTTCTGTTATTGCAATGGTGTGCTCGTAATGAGCGCACTTTTTGCCATCTACAGTCACAACCGTCCAATTATCTTCAAGTGTTCGAACATATCTCGAACCCGCGTTAATCATTGGTTCAATTGCTAGTACCATTCCCTTCTTAAGACGAATGCCTTTTCCAGGAGGTCCGTAGTTCGGAATTTGTGGATCTTCATGTAAGTTTTGCCCGACTCCGTGTCCGACATACTCCCTTACAATCTGAAATCCAAGAGGTTCGGCATAATTCTGAATAGCATGTGAGATATCCGAAATTCTTGCACCGGGCTTTGCTTGTTCTAAGCCCTTATAAAGTGCAGCCTCCGTTACATCACATAACTGCGAATCTTCAGCACTAACAGAGCCAACGGCATATGTCCATGCTGAGTCACCATGATATCCATTATGGTAGGCACCAATATCCAGACTGATTATATCGCCATCTTTTAAGACCCGCTCACCGGGAATACCATGTACCAGTTCCTCATTTACTGAAGCACATACACTGCCTTTAAATCCGTTATAGTCCAAAAATGAAGGAGTTGCTCCGTGAGAGCGAATGAATCTCTCAGCAATTTGATCGAGTTCACCTGTAGTAACTCCTGGCTTAATATGTGGCTTAAGCTCTTGATGAGTCAGTGCCACAATTCGACCAGCTTCGCGCATAATTTCTATTTCCCTTTCGGTTTTTAGAATAATCATGCATGGAGTCCCTTAATCAGGGAATCAATCTCTTCAAACACAAGATCAATCTCTTGATCACCGTGTATCGTTTGAAGATACTCTTTCTCAGTATAGAAGTCAATAAGCGGCTGTGTTTGCGCAATATTTACCTCTAGACGCTTTTTAACAGTTTCTGGTTTGTCGTCTTCCCGTTGAATCAGTTCACTACCGTCCACATCATCTTTGCCTTCAACCTTTGGTGGGTTAAAAAGAACATGATATGTGCGGCCAGAAGTAGACACTCTACGTCCTGTAAGACGATCCATAAGCAATTGCTCAGGAACGTGAACATATAGTACGTAATCCAACGTACGTCCTTGTTCAGCTAAAATGTTTTCAAGCGCTTCTGCTTGAGCGACTGTTCTTGGGAAACCGTCTAATAGAAACCCTTTTTTGCAATCATCCTGAGATAATCGCTCGCGTACTATACCGATTGTGACTTCATCTGGTACAAGGTTGCCTGCATCCATGAAGGACTTAGCTTCCATTCCCAGTTCAGTCTGATCTTTGATCGCAGCTCGGAACATATCTCCCGTTGAAATATGAGGAATCTCATATTTCTTAGAGATTTTTTCTGCCTGAGTCCCTTTACCAGCACCCGGCAGTCCCATTAACATTAGATTCATTACGAGTCCCCTCTCATCCGTTCTCCCGACAACAAGCGAACGGGGTTTAACCCCCGATGCATGTTTACTTAATGAAGCCTCTATATGAGCGTTTGATTAACTGCCCTTCTATCTGTTTCATTGTATCTAGTGCTACACCAACAACAATCAGTAAACCTGTACCGCCAATTTGAATTGCTTCAGGCAGATTCATTACTTGAATGAAAATAACAGGGATAATTGCAACTGCAGCAAGGAACAATGAACCAACAAAAGTCAAACGATATAAGATGCGTGTTAAGTAATTTTGTGTGGTTTTTCCAGGACGAATTCCAGGGATATATCCACCTTGCTTCTTAAGATTTTCTGCCATTTTTTCTGGATTAACCTGAATGAATGTATAGAAGTACGTAAAAGCAATAATTAACACCACGAAAACAATCGCACCATACGGGTTACTAGGTTTAAAAATATTCACTACCGATCTTGCAAACTCATTCTCTCCTCCAAAGAAACCAGCAATGGTTCCAGGGAAGTAGAAAAGTGCGGATGCAAAGATAACTGGAATAACCCCTGACGCATTTACCTTTAATGGTAAGTGAGTCGATTGGCCACCTGTAGTCGCACGATTATTCACTTGACGTTTTGCATATTGAACAGGAACTTTACGAAGAGCCTGTTGAATATAAATAACTCCTACGATAATCAAAAGAACTGCAATTGCCAGAACAAGAAGTGTGATAATGCTTAGGAATAATCCATCGCCCGCACCCTCGATCTGTGATGTATATAACTGGTTAAGACCATTTGGAATCCCTGCTGCAATACCTGCAAATATAATAATAGAGATTCCATTTCCAACACCATTTGCGGTGATTTGCTCACCCAGCCACATAAGAAAGGCTGTACCTGCTGTAAGAACCAAAGCAATAAACAGATATGTCGTCATGCCTGGATTCTCAATCAAACCAGGTGCAAGCGAGTTGAATCCAATTGACATCCCTAGTGCTTGAACAAAACCTAAAACGATCGTTCCATAACGAGTTACCTGTGCCAGCTTACGGCGGCCCGCTTCACCTTGTTTTGCCCACTCGGTGAATTTAGGTACCACGTCCATTTGTAACAATTGTACAACGATGGATGCTGTAATATATGGCATAATGCCCATTGCAAAGATCGAGAAGTTTCCTAAAGCCCCTCCCCCGAAGGTGTTCAAAAAGCCAAACGCATTTGCTTCATCAAAGAAGGTTAATACGTCACTATTTGAACCTGGGATTGGAATGAAGCTTCCGATACGAAAAACGATGAGCATAAGAAGGGTGAAAATAACCTTACGGCGCAGATCACCCACTCGGAAAATGTTGGAGATCGTCCGGAACATTAAACCACCTCGGTTTTTCCGCCAGCTGCCTCAATCGCTTCAACTGCTGATGCTGAAAACTTGTTTGCTTTCACAGTTAGCTTTTTATCTAGCGTACCATTACCTAGTACTTTAATTCCGTCTTTTACGTTCTTAACTGTTTTAGACTCGATAAGAAGTTCCGGAGTAACTTCTGTACCAGCGTCAAAACGATTAAGTACATCAAGACTGATTACTGAGTACTCTTTACGAGTACGGTTAGTAAATCCGCGTTTCGGTAAACGACGGTAAAGTGGATTTTGTCCACCCTCAAATCCTGGACGAACTCCGCCACCAGAACGTGAATTTTGACCTTTATGGCCTCTACCAGATGTTTTACCATTTCCAGAACCAATTCCTCGGCCCACGCGATTACGAACTTTACGAGAACCTTCTGCAGGCTTCAACTCATGAAGTTTCAATGTCGACACCTCCTCTTTCAAAAATTGCTAATTATGCTTCGATTTCTTTAACAGTTACCAAGTGACTTACTTTGTTAACCATACCACGGATTGCAACGTTATCTCGTTGAACAACCGTTTGGTGCATTTTACGTAAGCCTAGCGTGTTAACGGTAACGCGCTGATCTTCAGGGCGACCAATCAAACTACGCGTGAGGGTAATTTCTAATTGCTTAGCCATTTAATGTCCCTCCTTATCCTAAGAGTTCTTCTACGGATTTGCCACGAAGTTTTGCAACTTCTTCAGCACGTTTTAGGTTTGATAGCCCTTGGATTGTAGCACGTACCATGTTAATTGGGTTGTTAGATCCCAATGATTTAGATAGGATATCGCCTACACCAGCAAGTTCAAGTACTGCACGTACAGGACCACCAGCGATAACTCCAGTACCTTCAGAAGCTGGTTTAAGGAATACTTTACCCGCTCCGAAATGTCCTAGAATTTGGTGAGGAATTGTTGTACCTACAACTGGAACCTCGATAAGGTTCTTTTTTGCGTCCTCAACAGCTTTACGGATTGCTTCAGGAACCTCCTGAGCTTTACCCATACCAAAACCAACGTGTCCGTTTTTGTCGCCAACTACAACAAGTGCAGCAAAGCGAAAACGACGTCCGCCTTTTACAACTTTCGCTACACGGTTAACCGTAACGACTTTTTCTTCAAGCTCTAACGTATTAGGGTCAATACGACGCATTTATTTTCCCTCCTTATCTGTTTCTTAGAATTTCAGACCAGCTTCACGCGCTGCATCTGCAAGAGTTTGTACACGTCCGTGATAGATATATCCGCCACGGTCAAAGACGATTGTCTCGTGTCCTTTTTCCACTGCACGTTTTGCTACTAGAGAACCAACTTTTTCAGCTGCTTCTTTGTTCGCACCGTTCTCTAGGCCAAGTTCTTTATCAAGAGAAGAAGCTTGAGCCACTGTCACACCATTTACATCGTCAATTAATTGAGCGTAAATGTGTTTAGAAGAACGGAAAACGTTAAGACGTGGACGTTCAGACGTACCAGTGATGGCGCGACGAACGTGAGCGTGTCTTTTCTTACGTGCCTGATTTTTGTTCGGCTTCGTAATCATTAAACGTCATTCCTTTCGCTAGCTAATTAATTATTTACCAGTTTTTCCTTCTTTGCGGCGAACATTTTCACCTTCATAGCGAATTCCTTTACCTTTGTAAGGCTCAGGTAGACGAACAGCACGGATGTTAGAAGCGAGTGCTCCAACAGCTTGCTTATCGATCCCTTTGACAACTACTTTTGTGTTAGAAGGAACTTCAACTTCGATACCTTCAGCTGGTACGATCTCAACTGGGTGAGAGTAACCAACGTTAAGAACAAGTTTGTTTCCTGATTTAGATGCACGGTAACCTACACCTACAAGCTCAAGCCCACGCTCGAAGCCTTTAGTAACTCCTTCAACCATGTTGTTGATTAGGCTACGAGTCGTTCCGTGAAGAGCACGGTGCTCTTTTTGATCAGACGGACGTTCAACCGTGATCTCTTTTTCTTCAACATTTACTTTCATGTCCGGGTGCAAATCGCGGCTCAGTTCACCTTTAGGACCTTTTACTTTAATAAAAGTACCTTCTAGTGTAACTGTAACATCACCAGGAACTTCAATTGGTTTTCTACCAACTCGGGACATACATTACACCTCCATTCGATTCAAACACACTCTTACCAAACGTAAGCCAGTACTTCTCCACCGACTTGCTGTTGACGAGCATCTTTGTCTGTCATAATGCCTTTTGATGTTGAAACAAGCGCAATACCAAGTCCGCCAAGTACGCGAGGAAGTTCCTCAGCTTTAGCATAAACACGAAGTCCTGGCTTGCTGATACGTTTAAGGCCTGTGATTACACGCTCGTTAGTCGAACCGTATTTAAGGAAAATACGAATCACACCTTGTTTGCTGTCTTCGATATATTCAAAATCGCGAATGAAACCTTCACGCTTCAAGATATCGGCAATTTCTTTCTTGATTGTTGAAGCAGGCAGCTCAAGCTTCTCATGACGAACTAGGTTCGCGTTACGAATACGAGTAAGCATATCTGCGATAGGATCTGTCATAACCATGTTTAATTACCTCCTTCCCGTTCTAGGTATTACCAGCTTGCTTTTTTAACGCCAGGAATTTGACCTTTATAAGCGAGTTCTTTAAAGCAAATACGGCAAAGTCTAAATTTCTGAATAACTGAATGCGGACGTCCACATTTTTCACAACGTGTATATTCCTGCACTTTGAATTTTGGCTTACGCTTTTGTTTTGCGATCATTGATTTTTTCGCCAATGTGTTCCCTCCTAATCAAGAAGACTTAATTACTTTTGAAACGGCATACCCATTTGAGTTAGCAACTCACGTGCTTCCTCATCTGTTTGAGCTGTCGTTACGATGACGATATCCATTCCACGCACTTTATCTACTTTATCGTAGTTAATTTCAGGGAAAATTAGTTGTTCTTTAACTCCAAGTGTGTAGTTACCACGACCATCAAATGCTTTCTTTGAGATCCCACGGAAGTCACGTACACGTGGAAGAGAAACACTAACTAATTTATCAAGGAAATCATACATGCGTTGTCCGCGAAGTGTAACTTTAGCGCCGATTGGCATACCTTCACGTAGTTTAAATCCAGCAATAGATTTCTTTGCTTTTGTGATAACTGGCTTTTGACCAGCAATCTCAGTTAGTTCTTCAACAGCTTTATCAAGTGCTTTTGCATTTGAAACAGCTTCACCAACACCCATGTTGATGACAATCTTATCAAGTTTCGGAACCGCCATAGTTGAGCTGTATTTGAACTTCTCAACTAGAGATGGAGCGATTTCCTGAGAGTACTTTTCTTTTAAACGACTCATTTAAAGGTCCTCCTTTCAGACGTGTTGATTACTTGTCTAGCGCTTCGCCAGAACGTTTTGCAACCCGTACTTTTTTACCGTTCTCTTCTTTATATCCGACACGTGTGCGCTCTCCTGATTTAGGATCAACGTGCATCACGTTAGATGAGTGAATTGATGCTTCTTGGTTAAGGATGCCGCCTTGTGGATTATCCTGAGATGGCTTCGCGTGTTTCTTAACAAGGTTTACACCTTCAACAAGCACACGACTCTTCTTAGGAAAAGCTTCAAGAACAACTCCTTGCTTACCTTTGTCTTTACCAGCGATCACGATAACTGTGTCACCTTTTTTGACATGCATGTTTGACATATTTGCACCTCCCTGGATCTTGCGATAATCGTTACTTATAGAACTTCTGGAGCAAGAGATACGATCTTCATGAATTGGTTATCACGAAGTTCACGAGCAACTGGTCCAAAGATACGAGTTCCACGTGGGCTCTTATCATCACGTACGATTACAGCTGCGTTCTCATCAAATTTGATGTATGAACCATCAGCACGACGAGCACCAGTTTTTGTACGTACGATTACAGCTTTAACAACTTCACCTTTTTTGACAACGCCACCTGGTGTTGCTTGTTTTACCGAGCAAACGATAACGTCACCGATGTTAGCTGTTTTGCGGCCTGATCCACCTAGTACTTTAATACATAGTACTTCACGAGCACCAGAGTTATCTGCAACCTTTAAACGGGATTCTTGTTGAATCATATGAGTTTACCTCCCTTCAAATCAAAAGCTTTTATTAAATAATAACCGCTTCTTCCACGATTTCTACTAGACGAAAACGTTTGTCCTTTGAAAGCGGACGAGTTTCCATGATTCTAACGATATCACCAGTTTTCGCAGTGTTCTCTTCATCATGGGCTTTCATTTTCTTTGAGTACTTAACACGTTTTCCGTACAAACGATCTTTCTTGTATGTTTCAACAAGTACCGTAATGGTTTTATCCATTTTGTCGGAAACAACGCGACCTTGATATACTTTACGCTGGTTGCGTTCCATTTAGCAAACCTCCTCTTTAGCCGTTATTAATTCCAAGCTCACGCTCACGCAAAACGGTCTTTGTACGAGCAATGCCTTTACGTACCTCACGGATACGAGAAGGATTGTCTAATTGACCAGTTGCTAGTTGAAAGCGAAGGTTAAATAACTCCTCTTTCAATGTTTGAGTCTGTTTTTCAATCTCAGCAGTGGTTAAATTACGGATATCATTAGCTTTCATTTGCGTCACCACCCAGTTCTTCACGTTTTACAAACTTAGTTTTGAGCGGTAATTTGTGAGAGGCAAGACGAAGAGCTTCACGAGCAACTTCTTCAGATACTCCAGAAATTTCAAACATAACCTTACCCGGTTTCACAACGGCAACCCATCCTTCAGGTGCCCCTTTACCAGAACCCATTCGTACTTCTAAAGGCTTAGCAGTGTATGGTTTAGAAGGGAAGATCTTAATCCAAACCTTACCACCACGTTTCATGTAACGAGTCATTGCAATACGAGCAGCTTCGATTTGACGGTTAGTCACCCAAGAAGCTTCCGTAGCTTGTAGTCCGAATTCACCGAAATGAACTTCAGTACCACCTTTTGCACGTCCACGCATTTTTCCGCGATGTTCGCGACGATATTTAACACGTTTAGGTAATAACATGATTAGTTGCCTCCTTCCTCTTTTTTAGTTCCTTTCGTTGGAAGGACTTCACCACGGTAAATCCAGATTTTCACACCGATTTTACCATAAGTAGTATCTGCTTCAGCTGTACCGTAGTCGATGTCAGCACGAAGAGTATGAAGTGGAACTGTTCCTTCGTTGTAGTGCTCAGCACGCGCGATATCTGCTCCACCAAGACGGCCAGATACTTGCGTTTTAATACCTTTTGCTCCAGAACGCATAGTACGTTGGATAGATTGTTTCATTGCACGACGGAATGAGATACGGTTCTCAAGTTGACGAGCAATATTTTCAGCAACAAGCTTCGCATCAAGATCAGCTTGCTTGATTTCAAAGATGTTAATGTGAACTCTTTTACCAGTTAGGTCGTTTAGCGCTTTACGAAGAGCTTCAACCTCTGATCCACCTTTACCGATTACCATTCCTGGCTTTGCAGTAGAGATTGTGATATTCACACGATTAGCAGCACGCTCGATTTCTACTTTAGAAACGGATGCTTCTTTTAAACGAGTTTCGATATAATCACGGATTTTAATATCTTCGTGAAGTAGGTTTGCATAGTCTTTATCTGCGTACCATTTAGACTCCCAGTCACGAATAACACCAACCCGAAGACCTATCGGATTAATTTTTTGACCCATGCGTTATCCCTCCTTCTTCTCAGTTACAACAATCGTAATATGGCTACTACGTTTGTTAATTTTGCTTGCACGTCCCATCGCACGAGGGCGGAAACGTTTAAGAGTTACACCTTCATCAACAAAGGCTTCACTAATAACAAGATTATTAGGCTCCATCTCGTAATTGTGTTCTGCATTAGCAATAGCTGAATTCAATAGCTTTTCTACTACCGGCGAGGCAGCTTTTGGAGTATGACGTAAAATAGCCACTGCTTCTCCAACATTTTTGCCACGAATCAAGTCTATAACCAAACGCACTTTACGAGGAGCAATACGAATTTGTTTTGCTACAGCTTTAGCTTGCATGGTCTTAAACCTCCTCTCTTCAATCCTTAACGTCTAGTTTTTCTATCGTCAGCAGCGTGACCTTTGTAAGTACGGCTTGGTGCGAATTCGCCAAGCTT
This sequence comes from Alkalihalobacillus sp. NPDC127517, assembly GCF_050276055.1. Classification (NCBI taxonomy): domain Bacteria; kingdom Bacillati; phylum Bacillota; class Bacilli; order Caryophanales; family Bacillaceae; genus Alkalihalobacillus; species Alkalihalobacillus sp. NPDC127517. Next base: position 38,979 of record NZ_JBNNQX010000014.1, read on the forward strand.
GTGTCCTACCATATCCTCGGATACGTATACCGGTACGTGCTTACGACCATCATAAATTGCAAATGTGTGACCGACGAAATCAGGAAAGATCGTTGAACGGCGAGACCATGTCTTGATAACTTTCTTATCGTTAGTCTCGTTAAGAGCTTCAACTTTTTTCATCAAGTGATCATCAACAAAAGGTCCCTTTTTTAAACTACGGCTCATGAGATTTCCTCCTTCCGTGATTGGCAACCGGCTCCCTGGTTTGAGAACCGAAGCCATATCGCGTTATTTTTTGCGACGACGTACAATGTACTTGTCAGATGGGTTGTTCTTCTTACGTGTTTTGTATCCAAGAGTTGGTTTACCCCAAGGAGACATTGGAGATTTACGTCCGATTGGAGATCTACCTTCACCACCACCGTGTGGGTGATCGTTCGGGTTCATTACAGATCCACGAACCGTAGGACGTTTACCTAACCATCTAGAACGACCGGCTTTACCGATGTTCACAAGTTCGTGCTCAAGGTTACCAACTTGACCGATTGTAGCGCGGCAAGTAGATAGGATGTAACGAGTTTCACCTGAGTTCAGACGAACAAGTACATATTGACCTTCTTTACCAAGAAGTTGAGCTTCTGCACCAGCAGAACGAACAAGCTGACCACCTTTACCAGGACGAAGCTCGATGTTGTGAATGATAGTACCTACTGGAATATTGCTAAGTGGTAATGTGTTACCTACTTTGATATCCGCTTCAACACCCGATTCAACAACAGTTCCGACCTTAAGGCCTTTTGGAGCTAAGATGTAACGTTTTTCACCATCTGCATAGTGAAGTAACGCAATGTTAGCAGAACGGTTTGGATCGTATTCGATCGTAGCAACGCGTCCTGGAATACCATCTTTATTACGTTTGAAATCGATGATACGGTATTGACGTTTGTGTCCGCCACCTTGATGACGTACAGTCAATTTACCTTGGTTGTTACGGCCGCCTTTTTTGTGTAAAGGAGCTAGTAACGACTTTTCCGGCTTATCCGTCGTTAGTTCAGCGAAATCAGAAACTGACATGCCACGACGACCGGCACTGGTTGGTTTATACTTTTTAATAGCCATCTTTAATTCCCTCCTTCTTTGTTAATGTTACCCTTCAAAGAAGTCTAGTTCTTTACTTTCAGGCGTTAATGTAACAATAGCTTTTTTACGGCGAGCCGTGTAGCCAGTGTAACGTCCGAAACGTTTTGACTTCCCTTTGGAGTTAATTGTATTTACGTTAGAAACCTTAACTTCGAAGATTTCCTCTACAGCTGATTTGATTTGAGTTTTGTTCGCACGAACATCAACTTCGAAAGTGTATTTCTTTTCTTCCATCAAATCAGTTGAACGTTCAGTAATGATAGGGCGCTTTAAGATATCACGAGCGTTTGACATTATGCAAGCACCTCCTCTACCTTTTCAACAGCCGCTTTTGTTAGAACTAGCTTGTCGTGCTTAAGCACATCAAGTACGTTAACAGCGTCAGCAGTTAAGACTGTTACATTTGGAAGATTACGACTTGAAAGTTCTACGTTCTCGTTGTAGTCAGAAACAACAACTAGAGCTTTTTTCGCAATAGAAAGTCCAGACAGGACAGCTGCCATGTCTTTAGTTTTGATTGCGTCAAATTTAAGATCTTCAAGTACAACAACCTCAGAAGCTTGAACTTTGCTTGATAGCGCAGATTTGATCGCTAGGCGACGAACCTTCTTAGGAAGTTTGAAGCTGTAGCTGCGTGGTGTAGGTCCGAAAACAACTCCACCGCCAACCCATTGTGGTGAACGGATAGAACCTTGACGAGCACGTCCTGTACCCTTTTGGCGCCATGGTTTACGACCGCCTCCGCGAACTTCAGAGCGTCCTTTTGTTTTGTGAGTTCCTTGACGTAGAGATGCTTGTTGCATTACTACTGCGTCATGTAACACACTCTCATTTGGTTCAATTCCGAAAACGGAATCAGCAAGCTCGATATCGCCAACTTCTGAACCAGTTTGATTAAATACTGTAACTTTCGGCATGATGTGGCCTCCTTTCTTCTATAAATCGATTAGTTAGCTTTAACTCCGGACTGAATTGCTACATAACCTTTTCTTGCTCCAGGAACATTTCCTTTTACTAGTAAAAGATTACGTTCAGCGTCTACTTTTACGATTTCCAAGTTCTGAATCGTGATTGTTTCTCCACCCATACGTCCAGGAAGAAGTTTCCCTTTGAATACACGGTTTGGAGCAACAGGACCCATTGAACCAGGACGACGGTGGTAACGTGAACCATGGGACATCGGTCCGCGAGATTGGTTATGACGCTTAATAGCACCTTGGAAACCTTTCCCTTTAGATGTTCCTGTTACGTCTACTACATCGCCTTCTGCAAAAGTTGTTACGCTAAGCTCTTGTCCGACTTCATAGTCATCTAGAGTAACGTTACGGATTTCCTTGATGTAGCGCTTAGGAGTCGTTTGAGCTTTTGCTGCATGCCCTTCAGACGGTTTTGTAGTGTTGTTTTTCTTCTGGTCAGCAAATCCAAGTTGGATTGCTTCGTAACCATCAGAATCAACTGTTTTCTTTTGCAGAACCACGTTTGGTTCAGCTTCAATTACTGTTACTGGGATGACTTCGCCATTCTCAGCAAATACCTGAGTCATACCGATTTTTCTACCTAAGATTCCTTTGGTCATCCGTTACACCTCCTATATAATTAAATCATTTTATTAGTTTGCCATTTATCAAGAGCGACCTAGCCGCCAAAAAGCAAGTTAGCTATTATAGTTTGATTTCGATGTCTACGCCAGACGGTAAGTCTAAACGCATTAACGCATCCACAGTTTGTGGTGTTGGTTCAACGATATCAATCAAACGCTTATGTGTACGCATCTCGAATTGTTCACGAGAATCTTTGTACTTATGAACAGCACGAAGAACCGTGTACACTGATCTCTCAGTTGGAAGCGGAATCGGTCCTGATACACTTGCACCCGAACGTTTAGCCGTTTCTACGATTTTCTCTGCTGATTGGTCCAAAACACGGTGATCATAAGCTTTTAAACGAATACGAATCTTTTGCTTTGCCATTATAGCCCCTCCTTTTTCGTCCATTTTTATAAACAGACATACTCCGCGAAAATTTCATACACTCTGCCATGGCAATGGGGCCGGGTGTATCAGCAACCTTCCGCATCATCGATGTCAATGCACTTACACTTTCTTCTCTTCTTCAACCGAACAAGATAAATATAGTTTGGGCACACTTCTACTATTATAAAGACTAAGACTTGTAATTGCAAGGCTTTTTAAAAAGAAATTTGTTGATAGAGCAGGGTTTTTCTGAATACGTATGATCATTGCTGTCAATTGATTAAAAAGAGTGGGCAGACCAGACATTCACTACCGGGATGGGGGCACGCTATCCGTGGGAGGCGTTGAACTAAACTGGCTAACGCCAGCCTTATTTCAACCTCACCTTTTTGTCCCACAGGAGTCGGCCTCCCTTCCCGTTCGCTTTGTTTTTGTGCTTTACGTTATATATAGAAGAAACGTCATCTTGATAAGAACTTCATTAGTATGATTTAGATAGAGTTACATTAACAGTTAAGAAGAAGAATGAACAATACCAGCTTTGCGAAAGTTGATTTATCTCCGCTCTTTTGCTGCAGAGTATCTATAGCCTGTATTGATTTTTTACTCTGCTCGATCGTTCAATTCTACGTATTATAGTAGAGATTTGGTTAGATGTAAATCCGTGTTTCTTCTATTGTAATGATGGACGAAACGGAATCTATTCAAACGTATTTTAGAGAAAAGAAAAAGCACCCCTTAGAGGGATGCTTTGTTCTTTAGTGAAATTACTTCTGGATAGAAGCTACAACACCAGATCCAACTGTACGTCCACCTTCACGAATAGAGAAACGAGTTCCTTCTTCGATCGCGATTGGAGCGATAAGCTCAACAGTCATTTCTGTGTTATCACCAGGCATTACCATTTCAACGCCTTCTGGAAGGTGTACAACACCCGTTACGTCAGTTGTACGGAAGTAGAACTGAGGACGGTAGTTTGTGAAGAATGGAGTGTGACGTCCACCCTCATCTTTAGATAATACATAAACTTCAGAAGTGAAGTTTGTGTGTGGAGTGATTGTACCTGGCTTAGCAAGTACTTGACCACGTTGGATATCATCACGAGATACACCACGAAGTAGTGCTCCAATGTTGTCACCAGCTTCAGCATAGTCAAGAAGCTTACGGAACATCTCAACACCAGTTACAGTTGTTTTCTTAGCTTCTTCAGCAATACCGATGATTTCTACTTCGTCACCAACGTTAAGTTGACCACGCTCTACACGACCTGTAGCAACCGTACCACGACCAGTGATTGAGAATACATCCTCAACAGGCATCATGAATGGTTTTTCAGTGTCACGTGGAGGAGTAGGAATGTACTCATCTACTGCGTTCATAAGCTCGATGATTTTTTCTTCGTAGTCTGCATCACCTTGAAGGGCTTTAAGTGCAGAACCTTGGATAACTGGAACGTCATCACCAGGGAAGTCATACTCAGAAAGAAGATCACGTACTTCCATTTCTACAAGCTCAAGAAGTTCTTCGTCGTCTACCATGTCACATTTGTTTAAGAATACAACAAGTGCAGGTACACCTACGTTACGAGAAAGAAGGATGTGCTCACGAGTTTGTGGCATTGGACCGTCAGCAGCAGATACTACTAAGATTCCTCCGTCCATTTGTGCAGCACCAGTGATCATGTTTTTAACATAGTCAGCGTGTCCTGGGCAATCTACGTGTGCGTAGTGACGGCTGTCAGTTTCGTATTCAACGTGAGCAGTAGAGATTGTGATTCCACGCTCGCGCTCCTCTGGAGCTCCATCAATAGCGTCATACGCCATTGCTTGACCTTTACCAGAACGCTTAGCAAGTACAGTTGTAATTGCAGCAGTTAGTGTCGTTTTACCATGGTCAACGTGTCCAATAGTACCAATATTGGCATGTGTTTTGGAACGATCGAATTTTTCTTTACCCATGATTCATTTCCTCCCTTTAATTGAACAATTCATTTATTTTTTAACAAGAAAGATGGTTCGCCCGTAAAGGGTTGTACATCATCCTTAGCTTACAACAAAAATGTTTTGGAAACAATCGCGAACGATTACTCTCCAGTTTGTTTCTTGATAATTTCAGCTGCGACACTCTTCGGTACTTCTTCATAATGATCAAAGAACATAGAGTACGTACCGCGTCCTTGTGTGCGTGAACGAAGAGATGTTGCATACCCAAACATTTCTGCAAGAGGTACAAACGCTTTAACGGTTTGTGCGTTACCGCGCGCTTCCATTCCTTCAACACGTCCACGACGAGCTGTAACATCACCCATAATGTCACCCATGTACTCTTCAGGTACAACAATCTCTACCTTCATAAGTGGCTCAAGAAGAACCGGGTTACACTTGGTTTTGGCATTTTTCAGAGCCATTGATGCAGCAATCTTAAAGGCCATTTCATTGGAATCGACATCATGGTAAGAACCATCAAAAAGACGAGCTTTAATGTCGATTACAGGGAAGCCAGCAATCATACCGTTATCAAGTGCTTCTTCAATACCTGCTTGAACAGCTGGTACGTATTCACGAGGAACAACTCCACCAACAATTCCATTCACAAACTCAAAGCCTGCGCCCTCTTCGTTAGGAGAGAACTCAACCCATACGTGACCGAACTGTCCACGTCCACCAGATTGACGAACAAACTTACCTTCAACCTGTGCAGATTGGCGAATCGTTTCACGATATGAAACTTGAGGTGCACCAACATTCGCTTCTACTTTGAATTCACGTTTCATACGGTCAACAATGATATCAAGGTGAAGCTCACCCATACCACCGATGATTGTTTGACCCGTTTCTTCGTCAGTGTGCGTTTTGAATGTTGGATCTTCTTCTGCAAGTTTAGCTAATGCCATACCCATTTTATCTTGGTCAGCTTTAGACTTAGGCTCAACAGAAAGGTGAATAACTGGTTCTGGGAAGTCCATTGATTCAAGGATAACAAGGTTCTTCTCATCACATAGTGTATCACCAGTAGTCGTATCTTTAAGACCTACAGCAGCAGCAATATCACCAGAGTAAACCGTAGAGATTTCCTCACGTGAGTTTGCGTGCATTTGTAGGATACGACCTACGCGCTCACGCTTGTCTTTTGTAGAGTTCTTAACATAAGAACCAGAATCAAGCGTACCAGAGTAAACACGGAAGAATGTTAGTTTACCAACATAAGGATCCGTCATTACTTTGAAAGCAAGTGCAGAGAACGGTTGATCATCGCCTGGCTCACGAGTAACTTCTTCTTCAGAATCAGGAATGTGACCAGTGATCGCACGAACATCAAGTGGTGATGGTAGGTAAGCAAGAACAGCATCTAGCATAAGCTGAACACCTTTGTTCTTAAATGCCGAACCACAGATTACAGGATAGAATTCAACGTTACAAGTTCCTTTACGGATTGCAGCTTTAAGCTCTTCATTTGTAATCTCTTCACCTTCAAGATACTTCATCGTTAATTCTTCATCAAGCTCAGCTACTGCTTCGATTAATGATTCATGAAGTTTCTCTGCTTGTTCTTTATACTCAGCAGGAATTTCAGTTGTTTCCCACTCCTTACCAAGGTCATCTTTGTAGATGTGAGCTTCCATTTCGATTAGGTCGATGATTCCAGTGAAATCATCTTCTGCACCGATTGGTAATTGGATCGGGTGAGCGTTTGCTTGTAAACGGTCACGAAGTGTTCCAACAGAGTACATGAAATCTGCACCGGTTTTATCCATCTTATTGACGAATACAACACGAGGAACACCATAAGTAGTTGCTTGACGCCATACAGTTTCTGTTTGCGGTTCAACACCTGATTGTGCATCTAGTACCGCGACAGCCCCATCCAATACGCGAAGTGAACGTTCAACCTCAACTGTGAAGTCTACGTGTCCTGGTGTATCGATGATGTTAATACGATGGCCTTTCCATTGAGCTGTTGTCGCAGCAGACGTGATTGTAATACCACGCTCTTGCTCTTGCGCCATCCAGTCCATTTGAGAAGCACCTTCGTGAGTTTCACCGATTTTATGAACACGCCCTGTGTAAAACAGGATACGTTCAGTTGCAGTTGTTTTACCGGCATCAATGTGAGCCATGATTCCGATATTACGCGTATCTTTTAAGGAGAACTCTCTTGCCATAGTGTATTTCTCCTTCCTCAACGGTTAGATGATGTACAAAAAGTCAGGTTAAATCGCTACGCTCTTTAATCCTGCTTTTTGAAACACCTTATTAGTAGTTTTAATCTTACCAGCGATAGTGAGCAAATGCTTTGTTTGCTTCAGCCATCTTGTGCGTGTCTTCGCGTTTCTTAACAGAAGAACCAGTGTTGTTAGCAGCATCTAGGATTTCATTAGCAAGACGCTCTTCCATGGTTTTCTCTCCGCGTAGACGTGCATAGTTTACCAACCAGCGTAATCCTAAAGTTGTACGACGCTCTGGTTTCACTTCAATCGGTACTTGATAGTTTGTACCACCAACACGGCGGGCTTTAACTTCAAGAACTGGCATGATGTTCTTAAGAGCTTGGTCGAAAACTTCCATAGGATCGTTACCGCTGCGCTCCTTCACTGTGTCAAACGCATTATAAAGAATGGTTTGAGCAATTCCTCTCTTTCCGTCAATCATAATACGGTTGATTAGACGAGTAACAAGTTTAGAATTGTAGATCGGATCTGGCAATACGTCACGACGTGGGACTGGACCTTTACGAGGCATAGTCTCCCCTCCTTTCAAATTATCAATAAGTTAAATGATTATTTCTTTTCTTTTGGCTTTTTCGTACCATACTTCGAGCGTCCTTGCATACGGTTTTGTACACCAGCTGTATCAAGTGCGCCACGAACGATGTGATAACGTACCCCTGGTAAGTCTTTCACACGTCCGCCACGAATAAGTACTACACTGTGCTCTTGTAGGTTGTGTCCGATACCAGGAATGTAAGCTGTAACTTCAATTCCATTCGTTAAACGAACACGCGCATACTTACGAAGCGCCGAGTTCGGCTTCTTCGGAGTCATAGTACCCACACGTGTGCAAACACCACGTTTTTGTGGTGAAGATACGTCTGTTTGGGACTTTTTGAAGCTGTTGAATCCTTTGTTAAGCGCTGGAGAATCTGATTTCTTCCCTTTTGCTTCACGGCCTTTACGGATTAACTGATTAATAGTAGGCATGATGATCCCCCTTCCCTCTAAAATAAGACCACTGATCCTGGTGGTTCATGTTTAGGCAAAAGTAATGTTTTTGCCAAACGGAAGTCACCGATCGGCAAAAACATTATATTACTTCCTTAACGCTACAGTGGCTGCGCCGACATCAATTCCACAAGCTTTTCCAAGCTTCTTCATTGAATCGACATATACAATCGGAATGCGCTTTGCCTGAGCAAGCTGCTCAGCCTGAGTGACAATGTGTGGATCAGCATCACTGGCAATCACCAGTTCACTGACAAGATCATTGTCGAGCGCTTTAAGTGTCTGTTTTATACCAACAAATGGGTTTGAACCCTGTTCAACTTTTTCATAAGACATACGATATCCTCCAAAGCAACAGGTCTTCAGGCACACTTTGATATCTTAACACCCGTGCATATGCGTGTCAACCACCTATAGCATTTTTTTAGTCCTGTGAAATCATTTCCTCAAGCATTGCTTCCGCTTGTTCTTGCTGCGACTGCTGCGTATGCTCAGAATGAATGTTTAAGTTACGGTAACGTTGCATACCCGTTCCTGCTGGAATCAACTTACCAATGATAACATTCTCTTTAAGACCAAGTAGCTCATCACGCTTACCTTTGATTGCAGCATCCGTAAGAACACGAGTTGTTTCTTGGAATGATGCAGCCGATAAGAATGAATCTGTCTCAAGTGATGCTTTGGTAATACCAAGTAGAACAGGGCGGCCAGTTGCCGGGTTTTCACCATTGATTAGAACATTTCTGTTCTCGTCGTTAAATTTCTGAATTTCAATAAGAGCACCTGGCAGGACTTTCGTATCGCCAGCATCGGTCACACGGATCTTACGAAGCATCTGGCGTACCATTACTTCTACGTGTTTGTCTCCAATTTCTACCCCTTGCATACGGTATACCTTCTGTACTTCTTTAAGAAGATACTCCTGTACACCATTCATACCTTTGACCTTCAGAAGTTCCTTAGGATCTACAGAACCTTCAGTGATGCTTTCACCAGCTACAACATGATCTCCTACAGACACTCTGATTCGAGCTCCATAAGGAATTGCGTATGCTTTTGATTCAAGCTCACTCTTGATTGTGATTTCACGTTTATCTCCATCTTTAAAGTCGATGATTTCACCATCTACTTCAGAGATAACCGCTTGACCCTTCGGATTACGTGCTTCAAATAGCTCCTGGATACGTGGAAGACCTTGTGTAATATCGTCTCCTGCTACCCCACCTGTGTGGAACGTACGCATTGTAAGCTGTGTACCCGGCTCACCGATTGATTGGGCAGCGATGATTCCAACTGCTTCTCCCACTTCAACGTCGCTTCCTGTTGCCAGGTTGCGGCCGTAACACTTCTTACACACACCATGGCGCGTGTTACACGTAAATACAGAACGAATCGTTACAGCTTCAACACCAGCATCTAAAATCGCTTTTGCTGTATCTTCACCGATTAGCTCGTTTTTATCAATAAGAACTTCATTTGATTCTGGATGACGAACCTTTTTGAATGCTAGACGACCAACTAAACGATCGTATAAACCTTCAATGACTTCGTTTCCTTCTTTAATCGCCGCAACTTCTAGACCACGGTCCGTACCACAATCGTCTTCACGGACAATAACATCCTGTGCTACGTCAACTAGACGACGAGTAAGGTAACCTGAGTCAGCTGTTTTAAGGGCTGTATCCGCAAGACCTTTACGCGCTCCGTGTGTAGAGATGAAGTACTCAAGTACTGTCAGACCCTCACGGAAACTCGATTTGATTGGAAGCTCAATGATACGTCCAGATGGATTCGCCATTAGTCCACGCATACCCGCAAGCTGCGTAAAGTTAGAGGCGTTACCACGCGCTCCTGAGTCACTCATCATGAAGATTGGATTGCTTCGATCAAGTGTACCCATTAGCTTGTTCTGGATAACATCCTTCGCCTCACTCCAGATGGAGATAACACGATCATAACGCTCTTCCTCTGTGATTAGACCACGACGGAATTGCTTAAGAATGCGTTCAACCTTTTCTTCTGCTTCAGCTAGAATAACTTTCTTCTCAGCAAGTACAACGATATCCGCTACCCCTACAGTAATACCAGCTTTAGTAGAATACTTAAATCCAAGATCCTTCATGCGGTCAAGCATTTTAGATGTTTCTGTAATCTTGAATTTCTTAAATACCTCAGCAATGATGTTTCCAAGGAACCCTTTCTTAAACGGAAGAATAACTTCACGTTCAGCTAGCTCACTTTTCACATCCGTTGTGCTTGGTACGATATATTTAGCTGGTGTAGCTACGGCTAGGTTGTAATCTGTCGGCTCATTCATATACGGGAATGACTCCGGTAGAATTTCGTTAAAGATTAGCTTACCTACTGTAGTTAACATCAGCATGCTTTGTTGCTCTTCTGTGAAGTTTGACTTCCCTAGAGAAGAAACTGGCACAGCTACACGTGTATGAAGATGAACGTATCCATTCTGATAAGCAGTGATAGCTTCGTTCGTATCTTTAAATGTAGAGCCTTGACCTTTTGCATCCGCACGCTCAAGAGTTAGGTAGTAGTTACCTAGTACCATATCCTGTGACGGTGTAACAACTGGCTTACCATCTTTCGGATTCAAGATGTTTTGAGCCGCAAGCATTAGTAGACGAGCTTCTGCTTGTGCTTCTGCAGATAGAGGTACGTGAACAGCCATTTGGTCACCATCAAAGTCAGCGTTATATGCTGTACATACGAGTGGGTGAAGCTTAATTGCACGACCTTCTACTAGAATTGGTTCAAACGCTTGAATTCCAAGACGGTGAAGTGTTGGTGCACGGTTAAGTAAAACTGGATGCTCGCGAATGACTTCTTCTAGGACATCCCAGACTTCCGGCTGAACACGTTCTACCTTACGTTTTGCACTCTTAATGTTGTGTGCAAGACCCTTGCTAACAAGCTCTTTCATAACAAACGGCTTAAATAACTCAAGTGCCATTTCCTTTGGAAGTCCACACTGATACATTTTCAAGTGAGGTCCTACTACGATAACCGAACGACCAGAGTAGTCAACACGTTTACCTAGTAAGTTTTGGCGGAAACGACCTTGCTTTCCTTTAAGCATGTGAGAAAGAGATTTCAACGGACGGTTACCTGGACCCGTAACAGGTCTTCCACGACGGCCGTTATCAATCAACGCATCAACTGCTTCTTGAAGCATACGTTTTTCGTTTTGAACGATAATATTAGGTGCTCCAAGGTCTAGTAGACGCTTCAAGCGGTTGTTACGGTTAATAACACGACGATACAAGTCATTTAAGTCAGATGTAGCAAAACGGCCACCATCTAGCTGAACCATTGGACGCAGCTCAGGTGGAATAACCGGCAGCACATCAAGAACCATCCAAGAAGGCTCGTTACCTGAGTGACGGAACGCTTCAAGAACCTCTAAACGCTTGATCGCACGTGTACGACGCTGACCTTGAGCTGTTAACAGCTCTTCTTTAAGAAGACCCACTTCTTTTTGTAGATCAATATCAGCTAGTAGTTTGCGGATCGCTTCTGCTCCCATTTGTGCAGTAAAGCCACGACCGTATTTATCGTAGTACGCTCTATATTCTTTCTCAGAAAGAAGTTGTTTCTTTTCAAGAGGTGTATCGCCTGGATCTGTAACCACATAAGATGCGAAGTAAATGACTTCCTCAAGCGAACGTGGAGACATATCAAGCACTAGTCCCATACGACTCGGAATTCCTTTAAAGTACCAAATGTGAGAAACAGGAGCAGCAAGCTCAATGTGACCCATACGTTCACGACGTACCTTAGCACGTGTTACTTCAACACCACAACGGTCACAAACAACGCCTTTATAGCGAACACGCTTATACTTCCCACAATGACATTCCCAGTCTTTTGTTGGACCAAAGATACGCTCACAGAACAAACCATCTTTCTCTGGTTTTAATGTACGGTAGTTAATGGTTTCCGGCTTCTTTACTTCACCTCTAGACCAAGAACGAATCTTGTTCGGTGATGCAAGGCCTATTTTCATATACTCGAAGTTATTTACATCTAGCAAGGGGTCAACCTCCCTTTTGATTTCCGTATCTGTACGAATGTCTATCTATAAATCCTGACAATGCAGAAAATGAAAGCAACAGGGAGAGTCGTTATCGCTCTCCCGGTTGCTTATTATTCGTTTACGCCTTAGCGCTTGGCTCGAAGTTCAAATTCAACTTATCGTTCCCTTGTTCTTCTTCATCATCAAGCTCTCTCATCTCGATTTCTTCTTCGTTACTTGAGAGCATTTTCACGTCCATACCAAGTGATTGAAGCTCTTTGATTAGAACTTTAAAGGATTCAGGAACACCTGGTTCAGGTACGTTCTCCCCTTTTACAATCGCTTCGTATGTTTTCACACGACCAACTACATCATCTGATTTCACTGTAAGGATTTCCTGAAGTGTATAAGCAGCACCATACGCCTCAAGTGCCCAAACCTCCATCTCACCAAAACGCTGTCCACCGAATTGTGCTTTACCACCTAGTGGCTGCTGTGTAACAAGTGAGTAAGGTCCAGTTGAACGAGCATGTAGCTTATCATCAACCATGTGAGCAAGTTTGATCATGTACATAATCCCTACAGAGATACGGTTATCAAATGGTTCCCCAGTACGGCCATCATAAAGGACAGTCTTACCATCACGAGCCATTCCCGCTTCTTCAAGAGTACCCCAAACATCTTCCTCACGCGCTCCATCAAATACAGGAGAAGCAACATGAATACCAAGCTTACGAGCCGCCATACCAAGATGTAGCTCAAGCACTTGTCCGATGTTCATTCGAGATGGTACCCCTAGTGGGTTTAACATAATGTCAATTGGCGTGCCATCAGGAAGGTAAGGCATATCTTCCTCAGGAAGGATACGTGAGATAACACCTTTGTTACCGTGACGACCGGCCATTTTATCCCCTTCATGAATCTTACGTTTTTGTACAATGTACACACGCACAAGCTGATTCACTCCAGGTGGTAATTCGTCTCCATCTTCACGATTGAAGATTTTAACGTCAAGAACAATTCCGTCTCCTCCGTGAGGTGCGCGTAGTGAAGTATCACGAACTTCACGTGCTTTCTCACCAAAGATCGCGTGTAATAGACGTTCTTCAGCAGTTAATTCTGTTACTCCCTTAGGCGTAACCTTACCAACTAAAATATCTCCGTCTTTTACTTCTGCACCTGTACGAATAATTCCACGCTCATCCAGGTTACGTAGTGCATCTTCCCCAACGTTTGGAATGTCACGCGTAATCTCTTCTGGTCCAAGCTTTGTATCACGAGCATCTGATTCATATTCTTCAATGTGAATAGATGTATAAACATCATCTTTAACTAGACGTTCACTTAGGATAATCGCATCCTCATAGTTGTAACCTTCCCAAGTCATGAAACCAACCATTACGTTACGTCCAAGCGCCATCTCACCTTTTTCCATTGATGGGCCATCGGCTAAGATTTCGCGCTTATCAACGATATCACCCTCTGAAACGATCGGGCGTTGGTTGTAGCTTGTTCCTTGGTTAGAACGGATAAACTTCTGAAGACGATATTTATCAAGGTCGCCTTTTACATCTTGGCCGTCTACTTCTTCAATACGACGAACCCAAATTTCTTTAGCTGTTACGCGTTCAACTTCACCGCGATATTTTGAAACTACTGCAGCTCCAGAATCTCTTGCAGACACATGCTCCATTCCTGTACCAACGATTGGAGACTCAGGTACAAGTAAAGGCACTGCCTGACGTTGCATGTTCGCTCCCATTAGGGCACGGTTGGAGTCATCGTTTTCTAAGAAAGGAATACAAGATGTCGCAGCAGAAACTACCTGCTTCGGAGATACATCCATATAATCTAACTGGTCACGAGGAACAGCCGTATTTTCTCCCTTGAAACGAGCAATAATATTATCATCAACAAACGAGCCATCTTCTGTAAGCTTCGCATTCGCCTGTGCGACAACATAATTATCTTCTTCATCCGCAGTTAAGTAATCAATTCGAGCCGTTACTTTTCCTGTTTCAGGATCCACTCTACGGTACGGAGTTTCCATGAATCCAAATTCGTTGACCTTCGCATAAGAAGATAATGAGTTGATTAGACCAATGTTTGGTCCCTCTGGCGTTTCAATCGGACACATACGACCATAGTGAGAGTAGTGAACGTCACGAACTTCAAATCCAGCCCGTTCCCTCGTTAAACCACCCGGTCCTAGTGCAGATAGACGACGCTTATGCGTAAGCTCAGCTAATGGGTTTGTTTGGTCCATAAACTGAGATAACTGCGAGCTACCAAAGAACTCTTTAATAGACGCAATGACCGGACGAATGTTAATTAGTGCCTGAGGCGTAATCATATTCGGATCTTGAATTGACATTCTCTCACGTACCACACGCTCCATACGGGACAATCCAATACGGAATTGGTTTTGTAGTAACTCCCCTACTGAACGTAGTCGACGATTACCAAGGTGATCGATATCATCAGTATCGCCCACACCGTGTAATAGATTAAAGAAGTAGCTGATTGCAGAAATGATATCTGATGGTGCGATATGCTTCACATCGCGTTCAACCATACCGTTTCCGATCACATCAATTACTTGCTCCCCTTCACGATCGCTTGGTGCATAGATTTTGACTGATTGAATCGTCACTTCTTCGTCATCAATTACTCCGCCGGCTACATACACTTTCTTGAAACCAACGTTGTTCTCAAGGTAAGGAATGATGCGATCAAGCGTACGACGATCAAGAACCGTACCTTCTTCTGCTAGAATTTCACCTGTTTCAGGGTCTACTAGCGTCTCAGCAAGGCGTTGGTTAAAGAGACGATTTTTTATATGAAGCTTCTTGTTCATCTTGTAGCGTCCAACATTCGCTAGGTCATAGCGCTTAGGATCAAAGAAACGAGAATCAAGTAGACTCTTCGCATTTTCAACTGTTGGCGGCTCACCCGGGCGAAGGCGCTCATAGATTTCAAGCAATGCTTTTTCAGTACTGTCTGTGTTATCTTTTTCAAGAGAATTACGAAGATACTCGTTTTCACCAAGTAAATCGATCATTTCTTGATCAGAACCAAAACCAAGTGCACGCAAAAGAACCGTCACTGGTATTTTTCTTGTGCGGTCTATCCGGACGTAAACAATATCCTTCGCGTCCGTTTCAAGCTCAAGCCACGCTCCACGGTTAGGAATGACAGTGGCAGTAAACCCTTTTTTTCCGTTTTTGTCGGTTTTTTGACTGTAATATACGCTTGGGGAACGAACCAGCTGCGATACAATAACTCGCTCTGCTCCATTAATGACAAACGTACCTGTATCTGTCATAAGAGGGAAGTCACCCATGAATACTTCCTGCTCTTTGACTTCACCTGTTTCTTTGTTAATCAAACGAACCTTAACCCGTAGTGGAGCAGCAAACGTTACATCACGTTCTTTAGACTCTTCTACTGGATACTTAGGCTCTCCCAGGCTGTAATCAATAAATTCCAAAACCAAATTCCCTGTGAAATCTTGGATCGGTGAAATGTCCTGGAACATCTCACGTAAACCTACATCAAGAAACCATTGGTAGGAAGCTGTTTGAATCTCAATCAAGTTAGGAAGTTCCAATACCTCATTGATTCTCGCGTAGCTTCTACGCTGGCGGTGACGTCCATACTGAATTAGTTGTCCTGCCAACTGATTCACCCCTTAAATCTCGCGTTATAGTATCTAAAAAGGCTATCCAATCTCTGAAACCAGAAGATTAAATGACCATTGTTCAAAAAAAACTGACCTCACTTTACAACCCTACTACATTCAGAACAAACTGATTATAGCAGTATAACCAAATTTATCTAGCTGTATTCCTTGTAAAATCGTTCTTTTACATGCTTCAACCAGAAAAATAGGCAATTGTACGCATTAAATGATAATACCACAAGGTAGGTTGCGAGTCAATTTTTTCTTGCACGGATAATAAAATATCCCTTGTTTTTTTCAATTGTTTCTACTTCACCAAATAATTGACCTAATTTCTCTAACGTAGAAGGAGCTCCTTGTTTCTTTTGGATTACTACCCAAAGCTCTCCCCCATTTTTCAAATGTGTGTGCGCTTGTTCATAAATCGAGAATACTGTTGCTTTCCCCGCACGGATCGGCGGATTGGTTATTATCGCGGCATACTCTTTATGAGGGACCTCATCAAACCCATCACTCTCAAAAACCAAAACGTTTTCCACTCGATTTTGTCGTGCATTGATTCGCGCCAATGTACACGCTCGCTCATTAACATCGAGGAGATGCACTACACGCTTTGGATCAGCTTTTGCTAGAGTTAATCCAATCGGCCCATACCCACAGCCAACATCAAGTAGATCCCCCTCTACTTCAGGGAATTCAAAATGCTCAATTAGCGTTCTGCTACCAAAATCTACTTCATGCTTAGAGAAAACGCCTCTATCTGATGTTAATCGCAGGCTGTATCCGCGTAGTTCAGTTGTCCACGTTTTTTGTTCGCTTGGCGTACTTGGTTTATTGGAATAATAGTGTTCAGACATTGTGATCCTCCATTCTTTTACCTATGGACAAAAAAAGACTCGCTATGGCGCGAGCCTTTTCTTATTCAACTAATTACTTAACTTCAACAGAAGCTCCTGCTTCTTCAAGCTTAGCTTTAACTTCGTTAGCTTCGTCTTGAGAAACACCTTCTTTAATTGGAGCTGGAGCACCATCAACTAGTGCTTTCGCTTCTTTAAGACCAAGACCAGTTACTTCACGAACTGCTTTGATTACGTTGATTTTAGAACCACCAGCTGATTCTAGAATTACGTCAAATTCAGTTTGCTCAGCAGCAGCTTCGCCACCAGCAGCACCAGCAGCAGCTACAGGAGCAGCAGCAGTAACACCGAATTCTTCTTCAATAGCTTTTACTAGATCGTTAAGTTCTAGTACTGTCATTTCTTTGATTGCACCAATGATTTCTTCATGCGTTTTAGTCATTTGTAAATCCTCCTTGTTTTATAGGTTTTCACCTTTGTGGGTTTTGTTACGAATTAGCAGGCTACTCTATTAAGCGCCTTGCTCTTCCTTTTGCTCTGCAACTGCTTTTGTAACAAGTGCAAAGTTACGAACTGGTGCTTGAAGCACACTAAGAAGCATAGAAAGAAGACCATCACGAGATGGAAGTTCAGCCAACGCCTTGATTTGCTCAAGAGACGCAACTTGACCTTCAATCACACCAGCTTTGATTTCTAACGCTTCATGCTTTTTAGCAAATTCGTTAAGAATCTTAGCAGGAGCAATAACATCTTCTTTACTGAATGCAATCGCAGTAGGACCTACAAGCTGCTCATCAAGAGCAGTAAGTTCAGTCTCAGCAGTCGCACGACGTGTCATTGAGTTTTTGTAAACTTTGAACTCAACACCAGCATCACGCAGTTGTTTACGAAGATCGGTTACTTCAGAAACAGAAAGACCACGGTAATCAACAACAACTGTTGATTGGCTCTCGCTAAGCTTAGTAGCGATCTCAGAAACAACCTGTTTCTTAGCATCGATAATTTTACTCATACATACACCTCCTGTTAGTCTGTTACGTTTACACCGCGCATAAGCATATAAAAAGCCCTCATGCAGACATGAGGGCGTATGGATTCCATTAAGAAATCTATCGCTCACCTCGGCAGGATATTAAGCTTATATGCCCCTGCTGTCTACGGTATAATCATATAATAAATGTGCTACCACTGTGCACTTGAAGAAGTATACACAATGGCTGCACTATTTGTCAACGTTTATTTAGAAAGAGAAGAAACGTTCACGCGAATTCCAGGACCCATTGTAGATGCGATTGATACATTACGCATGTAAGTACCCTTAGCAGCACTTGGCTTAGCTTTAAGCAACGTGTCTACAATTGTCTTGAAGTTCTCAACAAGTTTGTCATCTTCAAATGACACTTTACCGATTGGAACGTGTACGTTACCGGATTTTTCAACACGGTATTCTACTTTACCAGCTTTGATTTCATTAACAGCTTTCGTTACATCAAATGTAACAGTACCTGTTTTCGGGTTTGGCATAAGGCCTTTTGGTCCTAGTACACGACCAAGCTTACCAACTTGAGCCATCATGTCTGGAGTAGCAACGATTACGTCAAAATCAAACCAACCTTGGTTGATTTTATTGATGAAATCTTCTTCTCCAACAAAGTCAGCTCCAGCCGCTTCTGCTTCTTTCGCCTTTTCACCTTTAGCAAATACAAGAACACGTTGTGTTTTACCTGTACCATTCGGAAGCACTACTGCTCCACGGATTTGCTGATCCGCTTTTTTCGGGTCTACGCCCAAACGTACAGCTACTTCAACAGACTCGTCAAATTTAGCTGTCGCTGTTTTCTTAACAAGCTCAATTGCCTCTGCTGGAGAATACGAAGTATCCTTATCAACCAGCTTTAGGGCTTCTTGATACTTTTTACCTTTTTTAGCCATGATTCATTTCCTCCTCGATTGTGGTTTTAACGGATAGTCCTCCCACTACAGAAGGTTGCGCCCTGTTTCACAGGTATGAGGATGAATCCTCAAGTCGCAACCTCCAGTAAACGGAACAATAAGTCTTAGTCTTCGATCGTAATTCCCATGCTGCGAGCTGTTCCTTCAACCATACGCATTGCAGACTCAACGTTTGCAGCGTTAAGATCTGGCATTTTAGTTTCAGCAATCTCGCGCACTTTATCACGCTTAACAGTTGCAACCTTGTTACGGTTTGGTTCTCCAGAACCAGACTCGATTCCAGCTGCTTTCTTAAGCAATACCGCTGCAGGCGGAGTTTTTGTGATGAACGTAAAAGAACGATCCTCAAAAACTGTAATCTCAACAGGAATAATTAGACCTGCTTGATCAGAAGTACGAGCGTTAAATTCTTTACAGAAACCCATAATATTCACACCTGCTTGACCCAATGCAGGACCAACCGGTGGAGCTGGATTCGCTTTCCCAGCAGGGATTTGCAATTTAACCATTTTAATTACCTTTTTAGCCACGTGACACACCTCCTTAAGTCCGTGATGTGGTTATCCGGATGATTTTCATCCTCCCACTCAAAAAACGGATGCATTCATGCACCCGATGGCTCATGTTATCAAACCATATCAAACATGAAAATTCTATCACCTTCAAAGGGAGATATCAAGTCATTTATTAAATCTTTTCTACTTGATTGAAATCAAGTTCAACAGGCGTCTCGCGTCCAAACATGTTCACATGAACCTTTACCTTTTGTTTTTCCACTTGAATTTCTTCAATTGTTCCAACAAAATTCGCAAATGGACCTTCTTTTACCTTCACAGATTCTTTAATATCAAAGTCGATATCTGCTTTCGGTTGTTCCACACCCATTTGTTTAAGGATGCTTTCCACTTCATCTGGTAAAAGAGCTGTCGGCTTAGAACCTGCTCCAGACGATCCGACGAATCCAGTTACCCCTGGTGTGTTACGAACAACATACCAAGAATCATCTGTCATAATGATTTCTACTAGAACGTAACCTGGAAATACTTTTCGAGAAACGGTTTTTGTTTTGCCGTTCTTTACTTCTGTTTCTTCTTCAACAGGAACAAGTACTCGAAAGATTTTATCTGTCATATCCATAGATTCCACACGCTTTTCAAGGTTTGCTTTCACCTTGTTTTCATAGCCTGAATACGTGTGTACCACATACCAATTTTTCTCCATTGTAGCTAGGACCAGTTTGTCCTATTCGCCTCCTTTCTAGTACTCATACAAATCATCTACCATCCTACAACTGTGTATTCCTAGAGAAGACGAACTAACTCTGAAATCCCCAAATCAACCACTGCAAAAAAGATCGTCATAATCGCTACCGTTGCAAGAACGACTAATGTGTAACGTGTCAGTTCTTTACGCGTCGGCCACGTGACTCGTCTCATTTCCTGAGCTACACTTTGAAAGAAATTAACTACTTTACCGGCCATGGGAACACCTCCAGCACCAATTCATTATGGTCATGATCTTGTCTATCTAAACAACCGCTCAAAAATACGAGATTCTTTGTACAAACAAAAAAAGAACCGCTGCATTCAATTAAATGCGGTTACCTTAAAACAGTATAAAAAAGAACCCTTTTCGATAAGAGTTCATCTAGCATTACACATGCTCTTTGATACTAGCATGTCAAGTATTTTGTGTCAATCTTTGGTTGGTAGAATAATGAGAAAACGAGCCTAGGACAAACCATTAAAATAGACCATAAAACTCGAACATAGGACGATATCCGCTACAGGAGAATCCCTCGTACCCACGGGGTACGGCCTCAGCCTCTTACGCGGAAACCCACCGCAACAGAGACTTCACCACGTACCTTTCCCATGTGTGTCGGGCACCCTCGTTTTATAATTAATTCTTAGTTTTTGTTCTAGCCTCGTAGACGTTTCTAGAGTGTAACACCTTTAAGCTCTACATACCGTTCAAGCTTCCGTTTCACACGCTGCAGTGCATTATCAATTGATTTCACGTGACGGTTGAGATCTACTGAAATTTCTTGATAGGTGCGCCCATCTAGGTATAGAAGCAGTACCTGCTGCTCTAGCTCACTTAGAATTTCGCCCATCTTCAGTTCAATATTCTCAAACTCTTCTTGATTAATTAATAGTTCTTCTGGATCCGTTACCCGATTTCCGCATATCACATCAAGTAATGTCCGGTCCGATTCTTCGTCATAAAGTGGTTTATCTAGTGATACATACGAATTAAGGGGGATGTGCTTCTGCCTAGTTGCTGTTTTGATTGCTGTTATGATCTGTCGAGTAATACACAGTTCAGCAAATGCTTTAAACGATGACAGCTTGTCCCCTCTAAAGTCACGAACAGCCTTGTAAAGACCAATCATTCCCTCTTGAACAATATCTTCATGATCAGCGCCAATCAAAAAATAAGAACGTGACTTCGCACGCACAAAATTCTTATATTTGTTAATTAGATATTCAAGTGCCAGAGTATTTCCGAGTCTTACTTGATCTACAAGAAAGCTATCGTCAGCCTGTTCAAATCCGTTACCAGGCTTTGTAAAAGTTGGTTCCAGCTGAAGCTCTGCAGTCACAACAATACCCCCTCGGCCTAGGCCACTGACTTAATGTTTAAACGTATTATATAGCACACATTTCCAGAAGGTCAACCACTCATCACTCGCCACGACGCCATTTTTCAAAAATTTCGGTAAGTTCGTCACTAAGATATGCATGTGTCGGTTTTTGTTGTTTTTTCGCCGTTTCGACCATTTTCTTAATTCCTTTTGTTGCCATTTCTGTCTCAATTAAAAGCTCCCGCGCTGACTTTCTTAGCGCACCACTTCCAAAGATAACGGACTGCTCTGCAAAATCAGAGGTCGCCACATGAATGGTTGTGTCTACACGTTTAAGCTCCCGAACCAAACGTTCGATTCTCTCATCCGCGGTCTCAAGCTTACGCGTATAGATGACCTCCACCTTATGGTTTTGATAGGTTTTCCCTACTCCCGTCACCATATGAGCATCAAAAATAACAGTCACCTCTGCACCCGAATAGGCTTGGTACTCCGCCATACTACTAATTAATAGATCTCTTGCTAGTTCTAAATCCTGATCCTTTAATTCCCGAAGCTTTGGCCAGGCACCGATGATATTATAGCCATCCACCAGCAGAATGGTTCGCATTGTTATCGACTTCCTAGCGGCGTACGTTTACGATAAACCTCATACATCAGTAAACTCGCGGCAACAGAAGCATTAAGCGACGTCACACTACCGACCATTGGAATAAAAATAAGAAAATCACATTTTTCCTTTACAAGACGGCTCATTCCTTTGCCTTCACTTCCAATAACAAGTCCCAGTGGCATATCAAATGCTGCACTACGATAGTCTTCCTGAGCAGAGGCATCTGTTCCTGCAAACCACACGCCTTGTTTCTTAAGCTCGTCCATTGTTCGTGAAATGTTTGTCACTCTGACAACAGGTACATATTCAATCGCTCCTGTAGAGGCCTTTGCAACAGTTTGTGTCAGTCCAACTGCACGACGCTTCGGGATGATCACTCCATGTGCGCCACAAGCATCTGCTGTACGTAGGATTGATCCTAGATTATGCGGATCTTCAAGTTCATCAAGAACTAAGAAAAAGGGCTGTTCGTTCTTCTCAGCTGCACGCTCAAAAATATCCTCAATTTCTGCGTATTCATACGCAGCCACCGATGCAACAATCCCTTGGTGATTTTCATTCCCTATCAAGTTCGCTAGCTTCTTTTTAGGAGCTGTCTGCACGAGAATATTTTTCTCTTTAGCGATCTGAAGGACTTTCGTCATTTGCCCTTTCTGTGAGCCCTCCGCAATCCAAATCTTATGGATTGGGTGACCAGAACGGAGCGCTTCTATGATCGGGTTCTTTCCTGCAATAAATTCCTCACTCATGATTCTGTGCTCCTTTGTCTTGTTTGTTTTCGTATTCTCCAAGTGCCATCTCAATAATTTCATCTAATCGTTCTGATTTGTCGGTAATATATAAATAGCCGAGTAACGCTTCAAAGCCTGTAGAATAACGATATGTCGTTACACTCGTATTCTTTGGCACAGACCCTGATTTTGCATTTCGACCTCTTTTAATAACCATCATCTCTTCCTCTGTAAATACCCCGTTTTCTTCTAAACGATGCACCATTTCCGCTTGGGCCTTCGCAGAGACGTACCGAGTGGCTTCAACATGCAGAGCATGAGGCTTCACCTTCCCCTGCGCCAGCAGGTAATACCGTACATACATATCAAGTACAGCATCACCCATATAGGCTAGGGCTAATCCGTTTAATTGCTTTAAATCTGTCGTAGGCTTAATGATCTTCATGTGCGCGCTTCTCGTTTCCACCGTACACCTTGTGGGGTATCCTCAAGCAGAATACCTTGAACCTTTAACTGATCACGAATATCGTCCGCTTCTTGGAAGTTACGGGCAGCACGCGCTTCGTTCCGCTTCTCAATTAATTGATCGACTTCCGCATCTAACAGTTCAGTCTCTTCGTGCAGGGACAAGCCAAGCACTCCACCTAATTCATCAAACAAGCTGATGAACGCCTCAAGGACGGCTTTTGATGTCTGTTTTTCACGGCTATAAATATTCGCTTCCTTCGCTGCATCGAACAGAACCGAGATACCATTAGCACTATTAAAGTCATCGTCCATCTCTTGAATAAACCGAGTACGAAGCTCCGATACTTTATCTACCCATTCGGCCTGCTCACCGTAATCTGCGCAATCATCAAGTCTGTGCTTAATCGTCCGAAGCGCTGTTTTGATTCGATCAAGACCATTCTTAGCTCCTTCAAGCAGTTCAGAGCTGAAATTAATTGGGCTTCTGTAGTGAGCTGTCAGCATAAAGAAACGAACGACTTCTGGTGAATGCTGTCGAATAATATCATGTGCCAAAACAAAATTTCCGAGTGATTTTGACATTTTTTCATTGTCGATGTTAATAAACCCATTATGCATCCAATAGTTAGCCATAGGCTTATCTGTCAAGGCTTCCGACTGCGCAATCTCGTTTTCATGGTGCGGGAATGAAAGGTCGCGACCTCCTGCATGAATATCAATGGTATCGCCTAAATATTTTTTTACCATGGCCGAGCATTCAATGTGCCAGCCTGGTCGACCGTTGCCCCATGGACTCTCCCAGGAGATCTCTCCTTCTTTTGCTGCCTTCCAGAGGACAAAATCTAGAGGATCTTCTTTCCGGGTATCTACTTCAATACGAGAACCGCTTTGCAGATCATCAATCGACTGAGAAGAAAGCTTCCCGTACTCTTTAAACTTTCTAGTCCGGAAGTACACATCTCCGCCTGATTCATAGGCATAGTCTTTCTTCTCAAGCAACTCAATAAATTCCACAATATCCGGAATCGTTTCGGTCACTCGTGGATGAATATCAGCTGGCTTTACACCTAATGCGCAGGTGTCTTGATGATACGCTTCAATAAAGCGATTCGCGACATCAAACACATCCTCACCAAGTTCGTTCGCTGCTCGGATAATCTTGTCATCCACATCTGTAAAGTTTGAAACAAAGAATACCTCATAGCCACGATATTCTAAATACCTACGCACCATATCGTAGACAATCGGCGGTCTTGCATTTCCGATATGAATATAATTGTAGACAGTGGGTCCACACACATACATCTTAACTTTGCCTTTTTCCATAGGAATAAAGGGTTCTTTTTTCATTGTTAAGCTGTTTAGAATTTGAATAGCCATACAATCTTCTCCCTTAACTTGATCATTCTTTTAGCTAGCATAAGCAAATACCCTGCCTAGCGTGACGTCTTTTTCTGCCGGTAGAGCTCTTCTTTTAGCTCCAGCAGTTCTTCTTCTAATTGTTTAAATTTATCAGCTACTGGATCCGGTAGAATATGATGGTCTAATTCATTATTCACTTTACATCCATTCTTTACGACAATTCGGCCTGGTATTCCCACGACCGTTGAATTAGGTGGGACCTCTTTTAACACAACAGAGCCGGCACCAATTCGCGAGTACTCCCCTATTGTAAAGGAGCCAAGCACTTTCGCACCGCTAGAAATCATGACACCATCTCCAACGGTTGGATGTCTTTTACCCTTTTCTTTTCCTGTCCCACCAAGTGTAACCCCTTGATAAATAGTGACATTGTCTCCGATTTCACAGGTTTCTCCAATGACTACACCCATTCCGTGGTCAATGAACAAACGTTGCCCAATCACTGCAGCAGGGTGAATCTCAATCCCCGTGAAGAATCGGCTGATTTGGGAAAGGAGTTTAGCTAAAAAGCGCAGCTTCCACTTCCAAAGTCCGTGTGCCATTCGATGTGCCCAAATCGCGTGCACGCCAGAATAGGTGAAAACTACTTCCATCCGGCTTCGTGCTGCAGGGTCTTGATGGAATACAACATCTACGTCATTCATCAACGTTCTAAAAATACCCACTACTCACTCCCCCTTACTCAAATGAAAAACGCCTCTGTACATCAAGGATGTACAGAGGCGCAGGATGCACGGTTCCACTCTGTTTTAGTTATAGACTCTAGGTCTATTCACTCTTTATAGCTGTAACGGAGCCGTCCCGCTTTTTCCTACTAACAATGAACCTGGTTTTAGAAAAAGTCTCCTGGGTGCATGTTCAACCGAGTCTGTAACACTGCTCTCAGCGCGTGCAGTGTTCTCTGTATACAGAACTCACGGTTGCCCCTCCCAATCAACAAGTTGTGATTATATAGTTTTTCTTACGCGAGTGACGCTGCTTGTTTTAGGCGCGCAGCGATCGTAGCTTTTCCAAGCAATTCAATGGTGTTAGGCAGTTCTGGACCATGTGTTTGGCCCGTAGCCGCTACACGAATTGGCATGAATAGCTTCTTCCCTTTTTGGCCCGTTGCTTTTTGCGTCGCTTTGATTGCTGCTTTAATGGCTGGAGCGCTATATTCCTCTAGTGCATCAAGTTCTTGAACAAAATGGTTTAGAACTTCTGGAACCTGCTCTTCAGTTAATACAGCTTTCGCTTCTTCATTATACTCAATTTCGTCTTTAAAGAATAACTCTGTTAACTCAACAATTTCAGCACCGTAGTGAAGTTGCTCTTTGTACAGGCTAATTAGGCGTGTGGCCCACTCCTTACGAGTCTCCTCCATGTTTTCAGGCAAACGTCCTGCATGGACAAGATGAGGAAGAGCGAGGTCTACGATCTTCTCTAGAGGAGCCGCTTGAATGTATTGATTATTCATCCATGCTAGCTTGTCTGTATCGAATACGGCTGGAGCCTTTGATACACGCTCTAAGCTAAATTGTTCTGAAAGTTCATCAATCGTGAAGATTTCTTCTTCTCCAACTGGGGACCATCCAAGAAGTGCAAGGAAGTTTACGAGTGCTTCAGGTAAGTATCCAAGCTCCTTGTATTGTTCAACAAATTGAATGATTGATTCGTCACGCTTACTCATCTTCTGACGATCTGGATTTAAGATCAACGATGCATGAGCAAAGGTTGGTTTTTCCCAGCCAAATGCTTCATAAACTAGTGCCTGACGAGGCGTGTTTGACAGATGCTCTTCTGCACGAATAACGTGTGTGATCTTCATCAGCTGATCATCAATTACAACCGCAAAGTTGTACATTGGTACACCGTCGTTACGTGCAATGACAAAGTCTCCAATACCGTCTGTTTCAAACGATACATCTCCACGCACAGCATCTTCAATTTTTACGACTTGGTTTTGAGGAACACGGAAACGTACAACAGGCTTAATTCCTTTATCCTCATAGGCTTTCCGTTGCTCAGGCGTTAAATCACGATCACGCCCGCTGTACTTCGGTGCCTCACCACGAGCAAGCTGAGCTGCACGCTCTTCTTCAAGCTCTTCAGATGTCATGTAGCAGTAGTAGGCCTTTCCTTCGTCAAGAAGCTGCTGAACGTACTCCTTATAGATATCTACACGCTCCATGCTGCTATATGGACCATATTCTCCACCAATATCAATACTTTCATCCCAATCCATGCCAAGCCATTTTAAGCTATCAAGTAGCTTTTCCTTCGCTTGTTCCACGTTACGAGCCTGATCTGTATCTTCAATCCGGAGAACAAATTTGCCTCCTTGGTTACGTGCATATAAATAGTTAAATAATGCCGAACGTGCGCCTCCAATATGAAGGTGACCCGTTGGACTTGGCGCAAATCGTACACGTACGTTGCTGCTCATGTGCTAACACCATCCATTTCTAAAATCTACATAATCGTTACCTATTTCGTCGGCTTCTATTCTACCACCATTGCGACAAAGATTCATCTATACTTGTTCAATCAAGATAACAGCCTGTGAAGCAATTCCTTCACCACGACCAGTAAAACCAAGCTTCTCTGTAGTTGTAGCTTTTACGTTCACCTGAGAAGGATCTGCTTCAAGCAACTCAGCAATTTGGTTTCTCATTGCTTCAATGTGAGGCGCCATCTTTGGCATCTGTGCCATAATGGTACAGTCTACATTACCAAGCTTAAATCCACGCTCTTTTACCATGGACCATACATCTTGTAGTAATACCTTTGAATCAGCATCCTTAAACTCTTCGCTTGTATCAGGAAAATGCCTTCCGATATCTCCTTCTCCAATCGCTCCTAATGCTGCATCCGCAATGGTGTGTAGTAATACGTCTGCATCAGAGTGTCCTAGTAACCCTTTTTCATAAGGGATGGTAATACCACCTATTATTAATGGACGTCCTTCAGTTAATTGATGGACATCAAACCCCTGTCCGACTCGAATCATGTTCCATTCTCCTTTTTCGTAAGATCGCTTCTGCCATTAGTAAATCCTCAGGTGTTGTGATCTTTAAATTGCTGTAATCCCCTTCAACCATGACGATCTTTGAACCAACCCATTCCATAATACACGCGTCATCAGTTGCTACAAAGCCTTCTTCTTCCGCTCGCTTATGACCATCAAGTAATGAATCTCGCCAAAAAGCCTGAGGCGTCTGGACTGCCCAAAGCTCACTTCTGTCGATTGTTTCAACGATCTCATTTTGACTGACCCGCTTTACGGTATCCTTCATCCGAACGCCTACAACCGCACCACCGTCTGTTCTCGTTGCCTTAACAAGTTCATGGATAATTGATTCTCTAATAAATGGTCTAGCTCCGTCATGAACCATAACGATTTCGTCAGGTCCCTCAAGTTGCTTTAACCCTTCATATACGCTTTGCTGGCGCTCCATTCCTCCAACAGCTATGCGTGTAACCTTTTGAATGTTATAGGCTCGTACAATGTCTTGCATAGCCTCTATTTCATATTCATTTGCAACAAGTATGATCTGCTTGCATTGCTCATCCTCTTCAAATACTTGCAGTGTGTACGCGATGAGTGGTGTTTGATTTAATTCGATGAACTGCTTGTTCTTACCAGCTTTCATTCGTTTCCCCTGACCTGCAGCCGGGATCACAATACTATACATCATCCTGCCCTCTCCAATTCTCATACATGCATTCGTTTCATTTTAGCATGTCCACCCCAATGTTTACACTCTTTTAACTAGGATTGACTATTGAATGTAAAAAGAAAAAGCACCATGTTCTCGGTGCTTTTTCACTACTATAGATTAAAGGGCTTTTTCGTAGACCTTTGGTTTCGCAAAAATCATACGGCCGGCACTTGTCTGCAGGACACTTGTGACGACGACATCAATCTGTTTCCCGATATATTCGCGACCACCTTCTACAACGATCATCGTTCCATCGTCTAAATAAGCAACACCTTGATGATGTTCTTTCCCATCCTTAATGACCTGAACATTCATCTTCTCACCCGGTAGAACAACCGGTTTTACTGCATTTGCTAAGTCATTTATATTTAAAACGGCAACACCTTGTAGCTCGCACACTTTGTTTAAGTTAAAGTCATTTGTGACAACAACACCATCTGAAATTTTAGCAAGCTTCACCAGCTTACTATCAACCTCCTGAATGTCTTCAAAATCACCATCATAGATCTCTACCTTAATCGGCAGCTCTTTCTGAATTTTATTCAAAATATCCAACCCACGTCTTCCTCGGTTACGTTTCAGTGCATCCGATGAGTCAGCAATATGTTGTAATTCCGCTAACACAAATTCAGGAATAACTAATGTTCCTTCAAGAAAGCCAGTCTTACATATGTCTGCGATACGACCATCAATAATGACACTCGTGTCTAAAATCTTTAATCGTTTCGCCCCAGGCGTCTCATCACTGCGTTTTTCTTTTCCGCCGCCACGATTCATGAGGAAAAGCTGAACAAGCTCGTCACGCTTCTTAAAACCAATTTGAAAGCCAAAATAACCTAGAATGATCGTAACGAAGATTGGGAGAATGTTCTGCACCCCAAGAAATTGGAGCTGCGCAATTTGACTACTGATTAGGTATCCAATTACAAGACCCAAAATTAACCCAAGTGTACCTGACATAATGTCGGTTAAAGAGGCTTTTAGAATTCGCTCTTCAAGTACTTTCATTACATTCACAATATAACGCGCTAACCACATTGAGACGATATACATAACAACAATTCCAAAAATCATACCCGTAAATGCATTTTCTACCCAGGCGGGTAAATTATTATTAGAAAAAAGTTGGATAAGTTCAGGAATATAGATAAAGCCTAAAGCCCCGCCTGCTACCATTAGAAAAATCTTTACAATCCAAGTCATCATAACGGTCCACCTCCTTCTAGTTATTATAGACAAGAATAAGGAATCAAAACCTAGTAAACTGGAATTTTACACAAGTCGTCCATAAAACAACATAAGCTTTTGTACTAAATGTGACGATCGATAAATAACTGTTCCTGAATCCGATTTAACCCATTTTTAATCATTCTCGCTCTTGCCTCACCAATTCCGTCCACTTCATCAAGCTTATTTGTATCAGCAGACACGATATTTGAAAGGCTCTCATATTCATTAATGAGATTTTCAATGATTTGCGAAGGGAGTCTCGGGATTCGATGCAGCATGCGATAACCTCTTGGGGAGACAACAAATTCTCCGAGATTAACGTTTTTCGGATAGCCTAATGCTTTAATAATAGCCGGTTCATCCAGGAGGTCTTCGGTTTGAAGATCCGTCAGCTCTTTAAGTGTTTTTGAGACATCCTGTTTACTGTCCTTCACGTAATCCTTTAACAGGAACATAGCTTCTTTTTCCGTATCAGAGACAAGCTCCTTTAACTGCATCGTAATTAAACGACCTTCATCTCCAAGCTCATTGATATAGTTCAAGATTTCTCGTTTAATTCTAAGAACCATTTGAACACGGTGAATAACCTGAGTAATCTCAGACAGCGTCACTAACTCTTCAAATTCAAGTGCCCCTAGGTTTGTAATCGACTGCTCAAGTACTGACTTGTATTTTTCAAGCGTTTGAATAGCCTGATTTGCTTTCGTTAAAATCACACCAATATCTTTTAACGAATAGCGGAATTCTCCCTGATAAAGCGTGATGATATTTCGACGCTGCGAAATTGAGATCGTAAGCTGGTTTGTTTGCTTCGCTACACGTTCAGCTGTACGATGACGAATTCCTGTTTCATTTGAAGTGATCCCGTTATTAGGAACAAGCTGCGTATTGGCATACAGAATCTTCTTCCCGTCATCACTTAAAATAATAGCGCCGTCCATTTTAGCCAATTCATATAAATAAGCTGGCGAGAACGGGCAATTGATATGAAAACCGCCATCCACAATTTGTTTCATTTCTTCGGTATGACCAAGCACGATGAGTCCACCTGTGTTCGCACGCAGCACATTATCTATTCCTGCCCGAAGAGGTGTTCCGGGTGCGACGAGCTTTAAAAGGTTTTGAATAAATTCATTTTTGTTTTGTTCATCCATTTTTACTACCTCCCAAGAACAACTTCAATGGCACGCTCCAATGTAGGGACGCCAATCACTTCTATACCTGGCGGGACCGTCCATCCACCAAGGTTTTTCTCTGGTATAATCACTCGTTTAAATCCAAGCTTAGCGGCTTCGTTTACACGTTGGTCGATCCTTGAGACGCGCCTGATCTCTCCTGTCAGTCCTACCTCTCCAATAGCCGCATCCATTGATTGAGTCGGTTGATCCTTAAAGCTTGATGCAATACTTAAGGCAATAGCCAAATCAATAGCTGGCTCATCAAGTTTCACGCCACCCGCTACTTTTAAATACGCATCCTGCGTTTGCAAAAGAAGTCCTACGCGCTTCTCTAGCACCGCCATTAGAAGAGACACTCGGTTGTGGTCAATCCCTGTTGCCATACGTCTTGGATTTCCATAACCTGTTGGTGAGATCAGAGCCTGTAATTCTACAAGGACCGGTCTCGTTCCTTCCATTGAGGCAACAACAACTGACCCGGCCGCACCTTGTGATCGTTCTTCTAAAAAGATTTCTGACGGATTTAATACTTCCTCTAGACCAGCTTCTTTCATTTCAAAAATACCCATCTCATTTGTTGAGCCAAAACGGTTTTTTACCGCCCGAAGAATCCGGTACGTATGATGCCGCTCCCCTTCAAAGTAGAGAACAGAGTCAACCATATGCTCAAGCAGCTTTGGTCCGGCAATTGAACCCTGCTTCGTTACGTGACCTACGATAAAGATGGCTATTCCTTTTGTCTTAGCAATTTTCATAAAGGCTGCTGTACACTCACGAACCTGAGCTACACTTCCGGGTGCTGAAGTAATCTCGTCTTGATACACCGTTTGTATAGAGTCAATAATAACAAGTGAGGGTTCAACCTCTTCAATCGCATGCTGGATGAATTGAAGATCTGTCTCAGCTAAAACAAATAATTCCGGCGCAATCATCCCCAGACGGTCCGCACGCAGCTTGGTTTGCTTGATTGATTCTTCACCAGAGATATAGAGTACCTTCTCTTTTTTTTCAGCTAGCTTTGCCGATAGCTGAAGAAGTAGTGTTGACTTCCCTATCCCCGGATCTCCACCAACTAAAACCAACGACCCTGGTACAATCCCTCCACCGAGCACCCGATTGAGCTCTTGAATGGTTGTATCAATCCGCGGTTCACGATCTCCAACAACCTGAGAAAGTGGTTGCGGCTTCGTTGTAGTGGTTGATGAGGTAACATAGCTCCGACTTGATTGCTTCGTCGCTGCTTCCATTTCCTCTACCATCGTGTTCCATTCCTGACACCCTGGACATTTCCCCATCCACTTTGCCGACTCATATCCGCATTCTTGACAGACAAACTTTGTTTTCTTCTTGGCCATGCATTTTCCTCCAAAGACAAACTTTTAAAAAGAAAGACCAGGAGCCATTCAAACTCCCGGTCTGTTGTTAGACAACCCAAGCAAACGTATGAACTTACACGTTGCTCGTTTCTTCTTTTGTTTCAACCGTTTCAACAAAGAGCTCGTTATCTTTTACGCCAATGACCGCTTTTTGCCCTTTAGCAATGTTACCTTTCAGTAATTCCTCAGACAAACGATCCTCTACTTGCTTTTGCAGAGCACGACGTAATGGTCTTGCACCGTATTCAGGATCATACCCAAGATCAGTAATCTTATCTTTGGCTTCTTCTGTTAATTCAAAGTCAATTCCCTGCTCTTTCAGACGTATTTTAAGCTGATCAGCCATTAACGTGATAATTTCACGAATGTGCTTTTTCTCAAGCGCATGGAAGACAATGATTTCATCAATACGGTTAATAAATTCAGGTCTAAAGCTTTTCTTCAGATCGCCCATTACACGGTCTTTCATATCTTTGTATTCGCGACCTTCTGTTTCCGTCGTAAAGCCAAGATATTTATTCCCTTTTAATGCACTAGCTCCAACGTTTGATGTCATGATCACTGCCGTATTACGGAAGTCTACCGTACGACCTTTTGAATCTGTTAAACGACCATCCTCAAGCACTTGTAGCAAGATGTTGAATACATCTGGGTGCGCCTTCTCAATCTCATCTAGAAGAATAACAGAGTAAGGCTTGCGACGAATCTTCTCCGTTAATTGCCCTCCCTCTTCATGGCCAACATAACCAGGAGGAGAACCAACTAGACGGCTCGTTGAATGTTTCTCCATGTACTCTGACATATCGATACGGATAACAGAATCTTCATCACCGAATAGCGTCTCAGCTACAGCACGAGCAAGCTCTGTTTTCCCTACGCCCGTTGGTCCAAGGAAAATAAATGAACCAATAGGACGCTTAGGATCTTTAAGTCCAGCTCTTGCACGACGAACAGCTTTAGAGATTGATAGAACGGCTTCTTCCTGACCAACTACACGTTGGTGCAAAATTTCTTCCATTTTTAATAGACGCTCCGTCTCTTCCTCAGCAAGTTTCGCAACCGGGATTCCCGTCCAGCTTGCTACAACCTGAGCAATGTCCTCAACAGCTACTTCGGTATTTTCTTGACCCTGCTTTTTCTTCCAGTTGTTTTTCATTTCATCCAACTGCTCACGTAGACGTTGCTCTGTGTCACGCAAGGAAGCAGCCTTCTCAAATTCTTGGCTTTGAACAGATGCATCCTTCTCTTTGCGTGTTTCCTCTAGCTTCTGCTCAAGCTCTTTTAAATCTGGTGGTGCAGTATACGAACGTAAGCGCACTTTAGATGCCGCCTCGTCAATTAAGTCAATCGCTTTATCCGGTAGAAAACGATCTGGAATATAGCGGTCTGATAGTTTCACGGCTTCTTCAATTGCTGTATCCGTAATCGTCACTCGGTGATGCGCTTCGTAGCGATCACGTAGACCTTTTAAAATTTGAATGGATTCATCTAATGTTGGCTCATTGACTTGGATTGGCTGGAATCGACGTTCAAGTGCTGCATCCTTCTCAATGTACTTACGATACTCGTCAATGGTCGTAGCTCCGATGCACTGAAGCTCTCCACGGGCAAGTGATGGTTTCAGGATGTTTGATGCATCAATAGCACCTTCTGCCCCACCCGCACCAATTAATGTATGAAGTTCATCAATGAACAGAATTACGTTTCCTGCTTGGCGAATTTCATCCATCACTTTTTTCAAGCGATCTTCAAACTCACCGCGATACTTTGTTCCTGCAACAACCGTTCCCATATCAAGTGTCATGACACGTTTGTTACGAAGTGTCTCTGGCACTTCATTTGCGATAATCGCTTGTGCTAGACCTTCAGCAATCGCCGTTTTACCTACCCCAGGCTCCCCAATTAATACAGGATTGTTTTTCGTCCGTCTACTCAAGACCTGGATTACGCGTTCGATCTCTTTGCTTCGTCCAATAACCGGATCAAGTGACTCTTCACGTGCAATAGCTGTTAAGTCACGCGCTAAACTATCAAGTGTTGGTGTATTTGCATTGGACACAGCTCCACCTTGTTGCTGTGAGCTACCACCCTCATTACTACCAAGCAGCTGAAGTACTTGTTGACGCGCTTTATTAAGACTTACCCCTAGGTTATTAAGGACACGAGCTGCAACGCCTTCTCCTTCGCGAATTAAGCCAAGTAGAATATGCTCCGTCCCAACGTATGAATGACCCAGCTTACGAGCTTCATCCATTGAAAGCTCAATTACTTTTTTAGCTCTTGGTGTGTAATGCTTTGTTTTAGAGCCTTCCTGTCCTTTACCGATAAGTGTTTCCACTTCTTTTTGCAGCTTCTCTGGTCCAAGTCCTAGTGCCTGAAGCGCTTTTGCAGCAATACCTTCTCCTTCACGAATTAAACCAAGAAGGATATGTTCAGTTCCTATATTGTTGTGGCCTAAACGGATCGCTTCCTCTTGTGCTAGTGCCAATACCTTTTGAGCTCTCTCTGTAAATCGACCAAACATCATACATGGCCACCTCCGTTTATAATCAGTTCACTATTCTTGTTCCTTAAGTTGAAGTCTTTCACGTATCAAAGCGGCTCTTCGCTCATCTCGTTGATCGGCCGTTAAGATGTCACCTGCAAATTGCTGCAAGAACCCAACCTGAGTTAAAATCATTAGCTCATTAAGTATGTTCCCTGATAATCCCTCGATCAATCCTAAATCGATACCGAGCCTAACATCGGATAATCTGCGTGTAGCTTCTTTTGATTCAATGATTCGACTTTGAGATAAAATCCCATAGGAGCGATAGACTCGATCCTCAAGCTTTAATCGTGAGTTCTGCATGAGCATTTGCCGTGCATTACGCTCTCTTTGAATTAATTGTGTAACGACTCCGTGAAGATCATCTACAATATCCTGCTCCGACTTACCAAGTGTGATTTGGTTGGAGATTTGAAAGAGGTTACCTAATGCTTCGCTACCCTCGCCATAAATTCCTCTAACAACTAATCCCAATTGATTAATTGCCGGTAAAATTCTGTTAATTTGCTGTGTCATGGCAAGAGCGGGTAAGTGCATCATCACCGATGCCCTCATTCCAGTACCTACATTTGTTGGACAACTTGTTAAATACCCACGTTTTTCATCATATGCATAGGTCAGATGTCCCTCAACCCAGTCATCCACAGACTGCGCAATCTCTAACCCTTTTTCGAGCTGAGAACCAGAGAACAAGCACTGTATCCGTAGGTGATCCTCTTCATTAACCATTATGCTTAAGGACTCATCCTTATTTAGTAGGACCGCTCCGTGCTTAGACTGTTCGGCTAAGTGCGGACTTATGAGATGTTTTTCAACCAATACACGTTTCTCATTCGATTTCATTTCTTCCATGTATAAAGTGTCTAATTCTCCGGTTTGTTCAGTAGGAGCTGTCGTGAGGGCAGTCACCGTGAAATCAGCTACTTCTTTTGATTGATCAAGTGAGGAGATAATAGGAAATGGATATTCCTTAAGATTTCGTGCTAAGCGAATTCTGCTACTAAGCACAATATCTACATCGGTTCCCGTTTCTTTCATCCAAGGACTAATCGCATCTTTTATAAAGCGCTCAAGCGACATCTTATCCCTCCTCAGACTCTTTATTTTTTTGTTCTAATAAACGGATATGGTCTCTAACTTCAGCCGCTTTTTCAAATTCTTCGCTTTCAATGTACTCTTTTATTTTGAGCTTAAGAGCATTAATTTCTTTTTGACGTTTAATTCCTCCACCAATTCGTTTAGGAATTTTACCATGATGCCTTACGTTCCCGCTATGAACTCGACGCAAAACGGGGTCGAGCTTTTCATCAAATGTTTTATAGCAATTTGCACAGCCAAACCTTCCGATCTCAACAAATTGACTATAGGTCATATGGCAATTTTCACACGTTAATACTTTAGGTGTAGACTTTTGCTCATTTTCCTGTACAGAAGGATGCTCAAAATGCAATAAACCCGATAACAACTGATGAATGGAGAACGTATTTGTGCCAGGGACATGTTCACCCTTTTCTTTTGCACACGCTTCACAAAGATGAATTTCCATTTTTTCTCCATTGATGATTTTTGTAAAATGGAGAGTTGCCTGTCTTTGCTGACACTCTTGGCATTTCATGTTAGCTATTCACCTCGTTTTTATCTCGCTTATTTATATTTTAGAGTATTAATCATTGCTTTTAAAATATTTGAGCGTAATTGATCTCGATAAGGTAATTCAACCTTTAAGACCGAGCGATCCAGTACACTCATCATAAGGTTTGCTTCGCGTTTGGCAACAGCCTTTTCTTCATATAACCTTAATACGATATTCTCAGCCGTTTGTTGGTCTATAACTGGCCCAATCAAGTGGAGCAGCTGATCATATAGGTCAGCCTTTTCGTGTGTCTCGACTTTTATAATCCGAATGTATCCGCCTCCGCCTCTCTTACTCTCAACAATATACCCTTTTTCTAACGTAAAACGAGTACTAATGACATAATTAATTTGAGACGGGACACATTCAAATCGTTTAGCTAGTTCACTTCTTTTAATCTCTACTAGTTCTTTCCCGCTGCTTAGTAGTGTGCTCTTAAGGTATTCCTCAATGAAATCAGAAATGTTCCGCACGTTATACCTCCCCTCTTCTTCAATCTTTTTATGAGTTCAGTAATGATCGAATTTTGACTTTGACTATATTTGACTAACTTTATTATAAACATTTTGGCTAAAAAGTTCAAATTCTATGCTGAGCTATGTATGTCTATTGCTTAGTTTAGCCAGATTAGGATGATCTAGACTTAGGATTGATAAGTTCTTAGAAAGGGTTGAGGGTTCTTGCTGTTTTAGATTAGTCTTCTTGTATCTGTTTTTTTTGATAAGTAGTTCCTTTTTCTTGGGTTTGCCCCCATTTTTCTTACTATAAGCGGTTGCTTCTTGGTACAAGAAGCTTTCTTTATACTAAAGTCAATTTGGTTCTTGGTATTAGAGGGAGTTTCTTAATTGAAAGGGCTAGGGGATTGGTTCTCTCTTCATCTTACTTGGTAAAGGCCCGGAGTTCTTGATGCTTTCTCTTTTCTTCTTGTCTTGTCTTTTTGGTTCTTAGTTTCTCTTCTCCTCCCTCTCCATAGTTCAATTTCTTCTTATTAAAATCCACAAAAAAACCTTTCATCAAAAGATGAAAGGTTTTTATTAGTGCCCGGCAACGTTCTACTCTCGCAGGGGGAAGCCCCCAACTACCATTGACGCAGAAGAGCTTAACGGCCGTGTTCGGCATGGGAACGGGTGT
>NZ_JBNNQX010000015.1:0-75370 GCF_050276055.1 Alkalihalobacillus sp. NPDC127517
TGGACACCCTTGCCGTCAGCTAACAGTTCCTACTGCCAAGCCTGTAGTGGACTTTCACCACCAAGTTATCACCCATGCTGGGCGCACACAAAAAAAGAGCGCAGATTCAATCTGCGCTCTTCTGTCATCCACGATTATTTCACGGATGCTTTGATAAAGTCTCTGAACAACGGCTGCGGGCGCGTTGGTCTTGAGACGAATTCTGGGTGGAACTGGGATGCGACAAAGTATGGGTGGTCAGCGAGCTCGATGATTTCTACAAGGCGGCCGTCTGGGCTTGTCCCCGAGAAGATAAAGCCTTCTGCTTCCATTTGTGCGCGGTATTCGTTGTTGAATTCATAACGGTGACGGTGGCGCTCATACACGACTTGTTCGCCGTATGCAACGCGTGCCATTGATCCGTCTTGTAGCTTACACGCATAAAGTCCAAGGCGAAGCGTTCCTCCTAGGTCTTCTACGTCTTTTTGTTCTGGTAATAGGTCAATGATTGGATATGGTGTATCTGGGTTTAACTCAGCTGAGTTGGCTCCTTCTAGACCTAATACGTTACGTGCGTATTCAACGGATGCAAGCTGCATGCCTAGGCAGATGCCGAGGAATGGAACTTTGTTTTCACGTGCATAACGGATAGCCGTGATTTTGCCTTCAATTCCGCGATCACCGAATCCACCTGGTACGATAACGCCGTCTACTTCTTGCAAGCGATCCGATACGTTTTCATCGGTGATTTCTTCTGCATTGATCCACTCGATTTTGATGTCTGCGTCATAAGCGTAGCCAGCGTGACGTAAGGCTTCTGCGACAGAAAGGTACGCATCTGGTAGGGATACATATTTTCCGACTAGGCCGATGCGAACGGTTTTCTTCAGGTTACGTACGCGCTCAACTAGCTCTTCCCACTCAGTCATATCTGCTTGTTTTGTTTCTAGTTTTAAGTGATCACATACGATGTCATCTAGCTTTTGTTTTTGAAGAGCAAGGGTTACTTGGTATAACACGTCTGCGTCTTCTGCTTCAATCACTGCTTCTTTACGGATGTCACAGAACAAGGCAATTTTTTCTTTCATGTCTTGTGGAACTGGACGTTCTGTACGAACAACGATTACGTTTGGCTGGATGCCCAAAGAACGAAGCTCTTTCACACTATGTTGTGTTGGTTTTGATTTCATTTCTCCTGCTGCTGCAAGGTAAGGAATCAATGTACAGTGAACATACATGACGTTCTCATGGCCAACATCACTCTTGATTTGGCGGATGGCTTCAAGGAAAGGTAAGCTCTCGATATCTCCAACGGTACCACCAATTTCAGTAATAACTACATCTGCATTGGTTTCTTTTGCTGCGCGGAATACACGCTCTTTGATTTCATTTGTAATGTGTGGAATCACTTGAACCGTTCCACCAAGGTAATCTCCACGACGCTCTTTTTTTAGAACTGTTGAGTAGATTTTACCTGTTGTCACGTTGCTGTTTTGACTTAGGTTAATATCAATAAAGCGCTCGTAGTGACCAAGATCCAAGTCCGTTTCAGCACCGTCATCTGTAACGAATACTTCACCGTGCTGATACGGGCTCATCGTTCCCGGATCTACGTTAATGTAAGGATCAAACTTTTGAATTGTTACACTTAGTCCTCTATTTTTCAGGAGTCTACCTAAAGAGGCTGCTGTAATCCCTTTTCCAAGTGATGATACGACGCCGCCTGTCACGAAAATATACTTTGTTGCCATGCCTGATCTCTCCTTTTTATTGCCTGCCATGTTGGCTGCATCTACTCTTATGATTCCTTGGAAGCCAGATATAAAACAAAAAAAACAAAAGCGGCGGACTCCCTATATACAGGGGGGCACACGCTTTTGTTTCTCAATCATCTATGTCAGTTCATTATACTATTTCTTAAGCCCAAGCATGATTCTACATAGAAATTGTGGATAAGTCAACCCTTGTCTTACCGATCTTCCTCATCTTCATCAAACGACTCTTCGTCCTCGTCTTCGTCGAGTTCTTCTTCGTCGTCCTCTTCGAAGCCATCAAGATCTTTTTCCTCAAAATCCTCTTCAGAAGCGTCTTCTTCGTTAGAGATCTCATCTAATTCGTCCTCAAGATCTTCAAACTCATCCTCTTCAGAATCATCCAATTCGCTGTCATCAACTAGATCTAAATCATCTTCGTCATCAATTGATTTTTTCTTTTTCTTTTTAGGCGTTGCCGCTGGTACCGGCTCTTCGATTTGATCGATTGGGTACCACGCTTTTAGACCCCAACGGTTTTCTCCAAGTGTAATGAATCGACCATCCGTGTTTAGGTCTGTGTAAAGAAAAGAGATTCTCTCTTTTACTTCGCTTTTGCTAAATCCTTTGATTTTGGCAATTTCATCAACTAGAGCATAGTATTCGATTGGTTGCTTTTTTTCTTGCATTAAAGCATAAGTAATTTCTATCATTGATAGTTCTGATATTTCATCAGCCGTAAGTGTGTTTATGTTCAAACCGGGCACGCCCTTTCACCGTTATCTATAAGATCCAAATCATCTATCAAATTTTAAGATCATCTTTTTCATTATAAACATATTTTCATAAAATATGCTAGAGCTTCCTTTGTTCCATACGTGATCATGTTGAAATGAGCTGTTTAATTTGCATGTCTATGTACTCTTCCAACGTAAAATGCCTTCTTAACGCCCATCTACGGAAGGTCCACATTTGCCCGGCAACTAAAATATTATGTGTAACGAGCTTCATTTCTTTTTCTGATAGATTTAAGACATTCTCTTTTTTGCAGTCAGCCAGAATTTCTTCCATCATGTCAACCATTTCTGTTTCTTTTTTAAGCACATATGGAAGTGTTTCTTTTGGTAATGATTTTGTTTCTTGATACATGACCAATACTTCTTCCTGCATAGAATCAATCACTAGGAAGTACGCACGGATCGCTTCTTTTAATCGTTGTAATGCTGGGCCCGTAGTGTGCAATTGCTTTTTTAAACGCTCGGTTACTTCATCGTAAATCGCGTCACATACTAAATAAAGCACATCTTCCTTCTTCCCAATATATTCATAGAGTGTACCAATGCTAAACCCTGATTCTTTTGCAATTTCCCTTGTTGTTGTCCGGTGGAAGCCTTTTTCAATAAAGAGTCGCACAGCTCCTTTAATGATCTGTTCGCGACGTTTATGTATCAATTGTTGATCCTTCACTAAACTTGGGACGTTTTTCTTTTCCATCAGGCAACAGTCTCCCTCTCACCTATTTGCCTATATTCTACCATGAGACTTCGCCTGAATTCAAAAAGCGCTTTTCATGATTTCTACTTCATTTGGACATAGTAAAGAAAAACGTATGCAAGGAGAACCTCATGAAGATTGCACTTACGATTGCTATCCTGCTTATTGCTTTGGTTGTATACCTTCGGTTGGACTTTGTCGCAGGTCTTACAAGATTACGTAAGCAGCGTCAGCCAGACATTCAAGAAATACGCCACACACGTACCTTCCTTCTTGCAACGGGCGAGGATTTTTTTGAAACGCTTTTTGCTGATATTAAAGCAAGTCACCATCATGTCCATATGATGTTCTATATTTTTAAAGAGGATCATATCGGAACACGATTAATTGAGCTTCTAGAAAAAAGGGCCAATGAAGGAATAGACGTTAAACTGCTCGTTGATTGGGTCGGTTGTAAGCTTTCCCGAAAAACGGTTAAACGATTACAGGAAGCAGGCATTGTTTTTGCAAAAAGCCATACACCTACGTTCCCTACATTCTTTTTTTCTTTAAACCATAGAAACCACCGGAAGATCACTGTTATAGACGGGAAGATTGGGTATCTCGGCGGGTTTAACGTGGGAGACGAATACCTTGGCCGAGACCCAAGGTTTGGTTTCTGGCGTGACTTTCATCTGCGCTTTGAAGGAGATGGTGTTCAGGATTTGCAGGGGCAGTTTTTTGCTGATCTAACGCTAGCAGGTATGAACAGTCAGCCTAAAAAAAGGGACTATCCCGCACTCGAAAAAGGAACACATCCTGTTCGCTTTTTCACAACATCTGGTACAGGGCTTGAGTCAATGCTTTTAGACAAACTCAAAAAAGCTAAGCAGTCCATTCTACTAGGTTCACCGTACTATGTGCCAGGAGAGACGGTTCAAGAAGCCTTGATTACAGCTTCTCAAAACGGGATTGACGTCCGTCTTCTGCTCCCGCAAAAATCAGATCACCCACTTGTAAAAGAAGGATCTATGGGATACATCCAACGACTCATTGAGTCAGGTGTTTCGGTCTATCATTATGATCAAGGCTTTTATCACGCAAAAGCCCTGGTCATTGACCAGAGCTTTGGATGGATTAGTACAGCAAATATAGATAAACGCAGTTTTCATTTAAATAGTGAAATGACTTGCCTGCTTGAAGATGAAGCAAGTGTCCGTGTTGTCGTAACACGTATGTTCCATGATATCGAGATTTCCGAAAAACTCACAGCCCAGTCCTTAAAGCAGCGTGGTCTCTATAGCAAAGCAAAGGAACAGCTTGCTGGTATGGTTTCAGGGTTACTTTAAAACAGGAACACATCAAGTAGAAACCAGACGATAAGGACGGTTTGGATAAACGCCTTTGCTAGCGTTCCGCTTAAGAAAGCGAGGAACGAGGCAAAGGCTATTTTTAAGGCATTGTTCACGTTACGGAACACAATTAACTCAACGATGAGTACAAGTGCGAACGGGACTAGAATCACTCCGAATGGCGGGATCACAAAGGCACCGACGATTACTCCAATAATCCCTGCCCATTCTCCCCATTTTGAGCCTCCGTACTTTTTTACAAAATAACGACTTGCAAGTAAGTCAGCAACGAACAAGACGATGGTCAGGATTGCTGCAATCGTCCAGAAAACCCAGCTGAGCGAACCTTCTGAGACCCCAAATTGGTAAATGAGAAAACCAACCCAAAGAACAAGAACAGATGGAACGATCGGAAAGATTAAGCCCACATATCCGAGGATGAAGCAGGCAACAATGAGTATCCACCAAACAATATCCATAGGTGTCTTACATTTTCTCTGGTGCGCTCACACCTAGAAGAGCAAGAGCACTTTGTAGCGTGATTTGTGTTGATTTCATTAAGGCAAGACGTGCCTTACTTTTCTCTGGTGCGTCTGCATCCAATACGCGTTCTGCATTGTAGAAGCTATGCAGTGCAGAAGCCAAATCATGCACGTAGTTTGCAACCTTATGCGGTGTACGCTTGGCAGCTGCGTCCGCTACAACGGCTGGGAAATCTCCAATGGCTTTCAAAAGCTCGTATTCTTTCACAGAATCAATTGGTGAAAGATCCGTGTCCAAGCTGTAGCCAAGGCCGAGCTCTTCTCCTTGACGAAGCATACTGCATACACGCGCATGCGCATACTGTGCGTAGAATACTGGATTTTCATTTGATTTCGATACAGCTAAATCCATATCAAACTCAAGCTGAGTATCCAAGCTTCTCATCGCGAAGAAATAACGAGTCGCATCAAGACCTACTTCCTCCATCAGCTCGCGAAGCGTTACAGCTTTTCCTGTACGCTTACTCATCTTCACTTTTTCTCCGCCTTGAACAAGACTAACCATTTGCGTAATTTGAATATCAAGCTTCTCACGATTATAGCCAAGTGCTTCAACCGCCGCTTTCATTCTCGCAATATATCCGTGATGATCGGCACCCATCATGTCGATTAGACGATCATACCCACGGTTAAATTTATCCTCATGGTAGGCGATGTCTGGAAGGAGATACGTGTAGCTACCATCCTTTTTAATAAGCACGCGGTCTTTATCATCGCCGTACTTTGTTGTACGAAGCCACGTTGCTCCTTCTTCTTCGTAGATTTCGTCCTGCTTACGTAGAACATCTAGCGTACGATCAATTACACCAGACTCATAAAGAGACATTTCGGAGAACCATGTGTCAAACTCAACACGGTAATCAGCTAGGTCGACTTTGATTTTTTCAAGTGCTTTGTTTAAACCGTATGTGCGGAATGCTTTTAGACGCTCTTCATCCGCAAGCTTAAGATATGCGTCTCCCTCAGCTGAGGCAAGCTCTTGACCCATTTCAATAATATCCTTACCGTGGTAGCCGTCTTCCGGCATCTCTGCATCCATTCCAAGTGCTTGTTTGTAACGAGCCTCTACAGAATAAGCAAGGTTGTTAATTTGGTTACCGGCGTCATTGATGTAGTACTCACGACCCATTTTGTAACCGGCCTTCTCCATAATTTTGCACATCGCATCCCCAACAGCTGCCCCGCGCGCGTGTCCAAGGTGGAGAGTTCCTGTTGGATTAGCAGATACGTACTCAACTAGGATCTTTTCACCCTTGCCAGCGTCACTTTCGCCATATGTATCAGGCTTAGATAATACATCCTTGATGACATCACGCAAAAACGAATTATCCATGTAAAAGTTGATAAAGCCCGGACCTGCAATATGGATTTCTGACACGGATGCTTTTTCCTTGTTTAAACGTTCTGTAATTTGCTCAGCGATTTGCTTTGGAGCCTTTTTTGCCACACGAGCAAGCTGCATCGCAATGTTTGTAGCATAATCCCCATGAGACTTTTCCTTAGGGGTTTCAAGTAAAATATCAGGAACGTCCTGTGCCTTACAAAGCCCTGCTTCCACGATCGCTGTTTTTAGTTCTTCCTTTAACAGTTGCTTAATCTGTTCAACGCTGTTCATCTGCTTGTACTCCTCTAATCAAAAATTTAATTTAGTCGTCTGCTTCTTCTAATTTTAGCCGAATCTCATGACTGCCAGTCTCCTGACCTGCAATCCAGAAACGATATCGAATGTAAATGCGCCCTCTTGGTTTTTGGAAGGTTGGCCATTGTACAAGCACGACCTCTGTCTCCGCTTTTGTTTCCCAAGACACCTCAGAAGTCACATATCTTCCGAACGTTTCCTTATTTGAAACAAAGGTCTGTCTCATTAAGACATCCCCTTGGCGGATCAAGGTTAATTCTTCTCCGTCCCACTTCATGGTGGTCTGGACACTCTCATCCACACCAAACTTCTCCGTAAACCTTAAATAATCCTGTGTGCCCTTATGATAAAGCTCACCATCAGTTGTAAATTCATACGAGTCCAGCTCGCCTTGAAGCTCTATATTGGTTTGAAACGTTAAACGCAATCGTCGTTTTATCGGTTTATTCATGTGACGCACACCTTTCTCTTCTCCAAGTTTAGCGAGTTTGCC
Organism: Alkalihalobacillus sp. NPDC127517; assembly: GCF_050276055.1. Taxonomy (NCBI): domain Bacteria; kingdom Bacillati; phylum Bacillota; class Bacilli; order Caryophanales; family Bacillaceae; genus Alkalihalobacillus; species Alkalihalobacillus sp. NPDC127517. The sequence goes on from NZ_JBNNQX010000015.1 coordinate 7,230, forward strand.
TGGCACATGCAAGATACCTATTATACACGAAAAGGTTTAGCACTTAGAAAAAAAGTGTATACACTCTATGTAAGCAAAAATTAAAGGAGGCATTTCTCATGAGTAACGGTACTGGAGACAAAATCAAAGGCGCAGTCAACAAAGCAAAAGGTGAAGTGAAGGATCAAGCTGGAAATGCTACTAACAACCAATCCCTACAAGCAAAAGGGAAAACAGATAAAGTAAAAGGTAATGTTCAAGAAGGCGTTGGAAAAGCGAAAGACGCTGAATAAATAGAGTTTGAGGAGAAACCGATGCGGATGCATCGGTTTTTTTGTGCGTGGGGTGCATGTAGAGGGTCTATCGCTTCGATCCTAGCTCCATCGCTTCGATTCCAGGTTCTATCGCTCCGATCCTAGCTCTATCGCTTCGATTCCAGGGTCTATCGCTCCGATCCTAGCTCTATCGCTTCGATTCCAGGGTCTATCGCTCCAATCTTAGCTCCATCGCTTCGATTCCAGGGTCTATCGCTCCGATCCTAGCTCTATCGCTTCGATTCCAGGGTCTATCGCTCCAATCCTAGCTCCATCGCTTCGATTCCAGGGTCTATCGCTCCGATCCTAGCTCTATCGCTTCGATTCCAGGGTCTATCGCTCCGATCCTAGCTCTATCGCTTCGATTCCAGGGTCTATCGCTCCAATCTTAGCTCCATCGCTTCGATTCCAGGGTCTATCGCTCCAACCCTGCCCCTACACCACACCACTCCACCTTTGACAACCCACTCTCCACTCTTGCATCATAAAAAGATAGACCACAAAAGAAGGTGCATTCAAATGAAAAAGGTGAAAACCAATGCAAGCCGGCTGTTGGATCAGCAGAACATTCCTTATTCCATCCTTCAATACGAAACGTCAGATGGAAAACTTGATGGCGTCTCGGTTGCTCAAAAAACAAACCAGGATCCCAATCATGTCTACAAAACGCTTGTTACACAAGGGTCGAGCAAACAGTATTACTTGTTTCTTGTAAGGGTAGCTGACGAGCTTCATTTAAAAAACGCTGCGAAGGCTGTAAACGAGAAACAGCTGGCAATGATTCCTGTCAAAGAGATTCAGAGCGTCACTGGCTACATTCGTGGCGGATGCTCTCCAATCGGGATGAAGCGGGCATTTCCAACCATCATCGATGACAGTGCAACGACTCTCAGTGACATCATCGTTAGTGGCGGGAAAATTGGTGTCCAGCTCAAACTACCTGTTGAGTCTCTCATCTCCATCACACAGGCAACCACCGCTCCTCTATCCACATAAAAAAAGCCATGCGCGCGGCATGGCTTTCTCTTATTTCAATAGATCTGTGACAAACTTTGGCAACGCGAAGGCTGCTTTGTGAAGCTCTTTTGTGTAGTATTTTGTTTCAATGTCATGGAAGCGATCTTCACTGACTTCTAACGGATCCTTTGTTTTACTTCCAATTGTAAATGTCCATAGACCACTTGGGTACGTAGGGATGTTTGCTGTATACACACGTGTGATCGGGAAGATTTCTTTAATGTCGGAGTAGACATTACGAATCAAGTCCTGCTGGAACCATGGGTTATCTGTTTGAGCTACAAAGACACCGTCTTCTTTAAGAGCTTTTGAGATTCCTTCATAGAATCCTTTTTCAAAAAGCTTCACAGCTGGTCCAACAGGCTCTGTGGAATCAACCATAATGACATCATATTCATTCTCGGATTTAGCGATGTGCATAAAGCCATCAGCGATTTGAACGTCTACACGCTCATCATCTAGAGCGCCCGCAATCGTTGGAAGGTACTTTTTCGAGTACTCCACCACTTTACCGTCAATTTCAACAAGTGTTGCTTTCTCCACAGATGGGTGCTTAAGCACTTCACGAATCACTCCGCCGTCACCGCCACCTACCACTAAGACATGTTTTGGATTTGGATGCGTGAATAACGGAACATGCGCAACCATTTCATGATAAACGAACTCATCCTTCTCCGTTGTCATAACCATGCCATCTAACACAAGCATATTACCAAATTCTTCGGTTTCAATCATATCAAGCTGTTGAAACTCTGTTTTTTCTGTATGTAACGTACGCTTAATCTTAGCCGTAATTCCAAAACGTTCTGTTTGTTTTTCTGAGTACCATAATTCCATACGAATCACCTCGTCTTTATTTGCGTGTAACACAGCAAGTATAGCGGAAAAAACGTTTCATGCCAATTCAGCATTTCTTCATGTTTAAAAAACGTCAGAACAACCCATCCTGTATGTATTCAACATACATTGGGGGTGCATGGCTGTGCAGGTTGTTCTAAGACGGAAGAAAACGAGACGGATTCGCTTTTTACGCTTTATGGTTCGCTCGGTGTTACTCGCTCTTATTCTATCAGGTCTTTTTATTCTTGGACTGCTTTCCTATACTCGTATGCAAGGTCCACCTCCTATCCAGGTTCCGGAGACAACCGTTTTTTACGGGTCAGACGGGTCTGTTATTGGAGAAGAGCATGGTGGTCAAAATCGTTACTGGATTCCGTTTGATGAGGTCGCGCCTTTCGTCAGCCAGGCGACTGTTTCAATAGAGGACCGTAAATTCTATGATCACTTTGGCTTTGATTTGTGGCGGATTGGCGGGGCCATTGTTGCGAACATTAAAGCTGGGTCAAGCGCTCAGGGAGCGAGTACGATTACGCAGCAGTATGCACGGAATTTGTACCTATCCCATGAAAAAACATGGACTCGTAAATGGAACGAATTAATGTATTCTCTGCGACTTGAAATGAACTATAGCAAGGAAGAAATTCTCGAAGGTTATTTAAATACAGTGTATTACGGTCACGGAGCCTATGGAATTGAAGCAGCTTCTGGCTTCTTTTTTGATAAATCCGCGGCTGACTTAACTCTTGCAGAATCGGCAATGCTTGCCGGGGTTCCAAAGGGGCCAAGCTACTATTCCCCAGTCATTGACTACGATCGTGCCAAAGCAAGGCAAGAGCTTATTCTCTCGAGCATGGTTGAAAATGGCTATCTTACACAGGATGAGGCGGATACAGCTAAAGCAGAAGAGCTTCATTTCGTACAAGCAGCAGATGCGGACACTGAGGTAATCGCCCCTTATTTCCAGGACGTTGTCACAAATCAACTGACTTCCATCTTAGATGTCACAGAGGATGAACTTGCCACAGCTGGGTACCATATCTATACAACACTCGATCCAGCTATGCAAAAAGCTGCTGAACACTGGGTGGCAAAGGAGATGCCAGACACAGATTTGCAAACATCTCTTGTTGCCATTGATCCAAGGTCCGGCGGTGTACGGGCGATGGTTGGTGGGGTCAATTATGCTGAAAGTAGCTATAACCGCGCAACGCAAAGTAAACGTGAGCCGGGTTCGACGATTAAGCCTCTCCTTTATTATGAGGCTCTGCAGCATGGGTTTACAGCTGCTTCAACCTTTGTAAGTGAACCGACGGATTTTACATTTGACGAGGGCAGACAGACCTACTCACCGAGAAACTTCAATCAGCACTATGCCAATGATTTTATTACGATGCAGCAGGCACTTGCGGTTTCTGATAATATATTTGCGATTAAAACGCATCTGTTTATTGGACCGGACAAGCTTGTTGATATAGGAGATACCTTGGGGCTTGGTACGTTTAAGGATGTCCCCTCTCTCGCGCTTGGTTCTCAGGCTGTCAGCTTACTTGATTTGACGAACAGCTATGTCCCGTTTGCTAATGAGGGTCTGTACGGTGAACCACAATTTATTGTAAAAGTAGAGGATTCAGACGGTGAGGTTTTATACGAGCAGGAGCCTGGATTAACCGAAACACTAGACCCTGTTTCTAGCTTCCTGATGACAGAAATGATGACCGGCATGTTTGATCCGGCCTTAAATGGCTATACGTCGGTAACAGGGAGCTCAGTTGTACCCCTTTTACACCGTCCCGTTGCCGGAAAGTCAGGCTCCACTCCAAACGATAGCTGGATGGTTGGATTCACTCCTCAGCTTGTCACAGGTGTCTGGGTCGGGCATGACAAAGGACAGAAGCTGGATCAATATGCCGAGGGTCCCATTTCTAAAAAAATCTGGGCAAACTTTACCGAGCATGCACTGGAAGGTCAGTTAAAACTACCTTTCCATGTTCCGAAAGATGTGGTTCAGGTGAAGGTTCATCCTGAGAGCGGATTGCTTGCAAATGAATCGTGTCCAGGTGGGGTTCCTATGTTTTTTAAAGCTGGAACCGAGCCGACTTCAGCATGTGCGAGCCCTGAAGAGGAAAAGAAACTGGAAGAGGCAAAGCATGAGAAGGAACGATTTATTGATCGGTTTAAGAAATGGTTTGGTGGTCAAGATGATCACTAAAAACGAGGTGAATTTAGCTTGAGCACACGTACTCGAATAGCCTTAATCATTGCTCTTTCCACTACATTTGGGCAAACTCTGATCTTCCTTGTTGCCTCGATCCTCACTGGAAACTGGAAGCTGCTCGTGTGGAGCTCCTCTTTCGGTGTACTTGTTGGTATACCGGTTTTACTAATTGTGATGAGACAGATCCGCCTGAAGAAAACATAATCAACCGTATGACAGTCACCTACTTTGCATACCTATAAAGAGAACTTCAGAAAAGAACATGCTACACTAAGCATACATCTATACCGATGAGGAGTGATCAAATGACAACGTATAAACATAGAAGTGAAATTCCTGAAGAAGAAAAGTGGAATTTAGCAGATCTATATGCTACGGAAGCTGATTGGCATAGTGATTTAAAAAAGGTTGAAGCACTAGCACAGGAGCTAGCAGGCTTTGATGGAAACATTAAAGATGGACAATCCTTATATGACTTCTTGAAAAAGCAGGAGGATCTAAGTTTTATTTTCACAAAGGTTTTTGCCTACTCCATGTTCAGCACAGACATTGATACACGTGACTCCAATGCCCAATCGCTAAAAGACCGTGCAACACAGGTCAGTGTGAAGGTTGGTTCCGCTACTTCGTTCTTTATGCCATTTCTACTTACCTTGGATGAGGCGACACTTAAGGCATACATAAGTGAAGTGAAGGAGCTTGAGTACTTTGAAGAAGACTTATGGGATTCCTTCCGTTACAAAGCACATGTTCTAACAAAGGAAAAAGAAGAAATTCTCTCATCACTTGGAGAAGCACTTTCTTCTCCAGATCGCACATTTGGCATGCTAAATAACGCAGACATCCAGTTCGGTCAAGTGACCAATGATGAGGGCGAAAAAGTGGAAATGACTCGAGGCATGTACTCGAAGCTAATTGAAGATGAAGATCGCGAAAAACGGAAGGAAGCATATAAGGCATACTATAAGCCTTATGTTCAACTGAGTAATACGATTGCATCTACCCTGTCATCAGCAGTAAAAAACAATGTGACGCTTTCCAAGCTGCGTAACTATGATTCTGCTCTAAGCAAATCGCTATTTGGCGATCAGGTTCCAACCGAGGTGTATGACAACCTGATTGCAACCGCTAAGAAAAATCTTGAACCGTATCACCGGTACACAGCAATCCGTAAAGAGATCTTAGGTCTAGATGAATTACGACAATATGATTTGAATGTCTCGCTTGTGAGTGGCGCTAAAAAAGACATCTCATATGAGGAAGCCTATGACACGATGTTAACGGCACTTGCTCCTCTTGGAGACGAGTACATCCAAACGCTTCGTGACTTTAAAGAAAAACGTTACATTGACGTCCGTGAAACACCGGCAAAACGCTCTGGTGCTTACAATATGGGAGTGTACGGGGTTCATCCTTTTGTCCTGCTTAATCATCACGATGACTTGGATAGCCTTTTTACACTTGCTCACGAGATGGGACACGCAATGCACAGTCACTACTCCAGCAAGCACCAGCCACAAATCACAGCGAACTACACCATTTTTGTAGCTGAAGTGGCTTCGACTGTAAATGAAGTACTTTTGATTCACCATTTACTTGAGCACTCAAAAGATAAAGAGATGCGTAAGTATTTGTTAAATCATTTTATTGATCAATTCCGCGGGACTTTCTTTACACAGGTGATGTTTGCTGACTTTGAAAAGCAGACGCACGAATTAGCTGAACAAGGTGAACCACTTAACGCTGAAACGTTTAACGCTATTTACGAAAAACTATTTCGCGAATACAACGGTCCGGACATTGTGTTTGATGAGGAAGTTAAATACGGCTGGTCGCGCATCCCGCACTTCTACCGTCCGTTTTATGTATACAAGTATTCAACTGGCTTTGCGTCTTCCATTCAAATTGCCAAACGCATCTTGAACAAGGAAGAAGGAGCCCTTGAAGACTATCTGACATTCCTGAAAAGTGGAAGCTCTGAATACCCACTTGAATTACTGAAAAAAGCAGGAGTGGACTTAACAACCCCTGAGCCTATTGAATCAGCTCTTGCCTATCTGGGTGAGATTGTTTCTGAGTTTGAATCCTTATAAAAAAAGAGGCGGGGAAAAACTAAAAATCAATGAGAAAATGGCGAATGATTCTACATCGAATCATTCGCCATTCGTGTCATTAATAGTTTTTAGTAAAATGAGCGGGTGAGAACACGAGACTTCTATGGAGAAGTACGTGGTGAAGACTCAGTAGCGGTGGGTTTCCGCGAATGAGGCTGTACCCCGCGGGTGAGAGGGATTCTCCTGCAGCGGATATTTTGCTGAATCGTATTTTGCAAACAACACTAATGTTATGTCCCACGCTCATTTTTTCTGTTAAAGCTTTCTGGATTTTTCGATTAAGTCATTTAATAATTTTTGCGAAGCAAGACCTTCTCTACCCGACACAACAGGCATCTGATCGTCAATCAAACAATGAATAAAATGTTCAATGGCCTGAGCAAAACCCTTTTGTTCTAGAGTCGTTTCCCATGAGCCTGAGTACAAACTGGTGACTTGATTGTTCATTTCGCTCTCAAAGTGGTTCATGTTCTTTACACGATAGACCGCGCCTTCGGTAATGAGTTCAATCTGTTCTAAATTTGTCCCTGCTCCCCTATGCATCGAGCTTGTCAAAAGAAGATTCTGAGCTGACAGAAATTGTTGCTTCGTGTGAGCTAATTTAGTGTCGTGTAGTTTAATGAAACCATTCTCGAATGTAACTTCACCATCTGCTAACCAACGTACCGTATCAACTAAGTGTAAGTAATCGTCTAGTAGAATATGCTCATAAGAATGTGAATCATAGCTTGAATCTAGACGATGTTTCTCAAGATTGATCCAGGCACTGTCCTGTTCTTTCGCTAACTCCTTCAGCTTCACGTACATAGGCGAAAAACGTCGATTAAATCCAACCATCAGCTTCCTACCGAGCTTTTCACTCAATTGAACTAGTTCCTCAGCTTGTTCGATTGTTTCTGCAAGAGGTTTGTCCACATACACGTCTAAACCATTTTGAAGCAAGTGGGATACAATCTCAAAGTGAGTTTTCGTCGAGCTATGTACAAAAACAGCATCACAAGACTCACTTAATGACTGTAGATCTTCAAATGATTTGATCCGATATTGTTTACAGATCTGTTCTCTTTTTTGGGCATTCGGTGTATAAGCGCCTACAAATGTCCAGTTTGTTTCTTTTGCTAATATAGGAAGGTAAGCCTTTTGAGCAATGCCACCTAAGCCAACCATGCCAATTCTAGGATTCATATACGTTCCTCCATTTTTAATAAATCGCTTTCATTTTAATAATATACATCTCATTAGCGTCCTAGCAGCGGCGATAATACAAGAATGCCAACAAGCACACCTAAAATAAAGATACCTACATACTTTTTCTTCATAACGCCACTCCTCCACATAAAGAAAAGAGCTATCGCTAGCTCTTTCATTTTAGTCTTTTGCTAATGCTGCATGCAGCTCTTCTTCTGAACGATTCCACATGTCTTCATTATGGTTTTTAAGGAACTCTGCAAGTAGGCCACGGGATTTCTTTTCCATGTCATCCACCATAATATGTCCTTTAAGCGACTTATCCATCTTATTCACGTGTTCCGGCATGCTTTTGTAGCCACGTCTAATTTCTGTATCAACACGCATTTCACAGCCTGCTACGCCACCGTAATAGGGTTTACCTTCTTTTGTTGAAATCGTCACCCAAACTAACCAATACAGCTTACCATTTGGTACTTTATCTTTTTCCTTTAAAAATTTAATACGCTTTTCCACTGCAGATCGTGCATGGAGCGCTCCAAGATCCACAAATACTTCTTCTTCTGCTGGGTCTACAAACACAGGCGTAATATTATCTAGATTTAATGTCCCAACACCATAACCACCGTGACCATCCGTGGAATCTCCGCTTAAAATCGTAAATCCATCTGTTTTTTTCTTTAAGTTCTTATTATTTAAAAGGTCCATTTGTCCGAACTCCCTTTCATGTATCAGCCGTTAGTCTTTCTTTTAGTTTAACATACCCCAACCCAAATGAACTATCACCGAGCCCACGCAAATATCGACAGGTTCCACTATACAATGACATGAGCATTTAGAAGATATAGCGAATATTCTCGAGCATGTATGACTTGAGTAGCAATAATATAAAATATTTATAAAATATGAAAAAATATATGGAAATTCCAAGTCTATCAGACTATAATCATCTCAGCAGTATCAATATATTTCCTTGGGAGGAAAAAGATGAAACGTTTTATATCGATGTTTTTAGTTATCGCACTACTAGTATTTACGGTACCAACAGTCGGATTTGCTGCAGTAACAGATGAAGAGTTAGAAGGGCTTTTAGCTGATAAAAATATTACTAGAGAGCAGTTGGATGAATATCTATCTAACTTTGATAGTACAGTTGATGAATTTGAAGATATAGAGGAACTAGATTGGTTTGTCTGGTTATTAACTGAAGAAGTTGACGAATATGAAGAAGGATACACGTATCTTGATATGCTAATCGATAGCTTTGAGACTACATACGAAGAACTTGAAGCCTTGCTAGCGGAAAATAACAAATCTGTTAACGACTTTATTTTCTATGAAGAACTAGAAGAATACCTATGGGAAAATTACGAGTGGGATTTTGATTGGGATGAAGAATGGACTGAGGAAGAAGAATGGGAAGAGATTTCATACGATGGTCTCTTTGACGAAATTAGTCTCTCAGACAAAGAACTTGAAGCATTGTTTGAGCACTTGATTAAGGTTGTAGAACAAAACCCTGAAACAATTGATCAACTCTTAGCTCTTGCTGAGCGCATGGAAGCTTTTGGTGATTTCGAATCTTCTACTGAATTAACAGCAGAACAGATTGCTGAACTATTTGCCATTGGTAATGAATTGATAGAAGTTTTACAAATCAACCCTGAGTTTTATCTAGCAAAACCAGGTGAGCAAAATCCGATTAGCTTCGCTGATCTATTAAAGCTGACTGAACTAAAAGGATATGACTTACTTGTTGTACTCTATGATCTTGAAGGAAACAAACTAGCTGATTTTATTATCTCAGCAGAATTATTCAACGGGAACACTCTAGGTAAAGTTGGAGATGATTTAGGTGACACAGGAGTAATCGTTGAAGAAGTCGTAGAAAACAAACCGGCAACTGAAAACAAACCGGCTCCTACTCAACCTGCTAAGACAAAAGCAGAAAAAGAAAACAAAGCAGCTCCTGCAAAGCAAAGCGAGCCTAAAAAAGACAATACGTCTTCTAAGAAAGTAACAAAAACAGTAGATGGTGCAAAAATGCCTAAGACTGCGACTGATTATCCGATGTACACGTTCATTGGTCTTGGAATGACGTTAGTTGGATTCATCTTATTCCGTCGCTTTAAAATGGCATCATGAGTAGACACGTAAATAGGACGAAACGCTCTAACAAGCGTTTCATCCTTCTTTTTTTAACTGTCGCTCTTATTGCGGGTGGCCTATGGTTTACGACAACCAATGCATACAAATTTGCAAAAGGTTATTTCTTGTTTAAGACCGATCAAGTGGTTAGTGCTGAAACACCTCAGGAGGACAACCCTGCTGCCGAGAAACCTGTAGATGAGCCGAGTGAGCCAATTGATTGGTGGCCAGAGCAAGGCGAATTGATGGGAGAGCTTGAAATCCCAGTTCTAGATGCCACACTTCCTATCTATCATGGAACAGATGATAATGAGCTTGACCAGGGCGTCGGTCATTTTGCACAGAGTGTGCTCCCTGGTGATCCTGATAACTCTGTTTTATCTGGGCATCGCGATACGGTCTTCCGCAAGCTTGGTGAGGTTGGAGAAGGCGATACCTTAATCGTCCGCACACGGATTGGAGAATACACGTATAAGATTTTCAGAGAACGTATTGTTGATGAGGATGATCGCACAGTCATTGTTTCTACTGAAGATGCGCAGCTCACTCTTACTACTTGTTACCCATTTGACTTTGTCGGTACCGCTCCTGATCGATATGTGCTTGAAGCGGAACTAATTGATACGACTCTTTATCCGGAACTTGTTGATTTTGAATCATAAGGGCATCTGCTATACTAGAGGCAGATGAGGAGAAGGAGGGTTAGACATGCCAATTGTAACGGTTAAAATGCTAGAAGGTCGTAATGACGATCAAAAGCGCGCACTGATTGAACAGGTGACAAGCGCAGTTGTAGAGACAGTCGATGCACCTCCAGAGAACGTAACGGTCATCATTGAAGAGATGAAGCATGAGCACTACGGAAAAGCTGGGAAACGTCCAGCGATTGTAGACAAATAAAGAAAAAGAAGGTCACCCGATATCGATCAGGTGACCTTCTTTTTGTCTCTCTTTATATAATGATGGGATGCGAACCACACCAAGAAAATAATTGTTAACACCGTATACCCCGCACCTGGCTTTTCCATCATAAGCCACAGCATCAAGGGAATACCTGTACCAAACAATACCCAAAACAACACAACATAACTGAAGAACTTCATGGGTCTCACCCTTCACGTTGTCAAAAGTCTACTTTCACTATATAAAAAGATGACCCGCTTTGACATCGTAAAGCTGCAAAAAAACATGTGAGATTATGTCAGTCCCTTTTTATTGAACCAGATTCTCCAATTGTTGTTTATAATCCATCGCTTTTTCAAATTCTTCATCGGTGAACTTTTGTTTTGGTTTCACAGAAATCACCTTTTGCTTAAGCTCTTCGCCATCTAGGTGGTCAAAATACAACATGGTTGATAAGAGCTCCAAAAACCTTGAGCTTTGCTCATTTAAGCTTGTTGTAATTGGGGTCACATCGGGCATATCAATCGTTGATAATGAAAGAAATTGAGTTCCTTCCTCTGACAAACGATAGCGATACTGATAATAGTGCCCCTTATCCTCTCGAACCTCGTCGAGTAATCCAAGATTCGTTAATTCTTCTACCCGAAGACTTAACTCCTCTGAATATGGTCCATAGACGTGAAACGTATACCGTTCCCTAAACGGTAAACTCAGCTTCTTCTCTATGTAGATCATCTTTTGCAATTTCTTACGGCCGACCACTTCCCCTGCTTGTGAGAAAAATGTCATGAGCTTCGCATGTTCATCAAGCATCTATGTGCAACTCCTTCACCCTTCTTTGTTTAACAGCATGTGTATCTCTCTCTTTTCTTCTTCAAACTCATCCATTGCCCCAAGCCAATCTTCAGGGTAGTACAGCTTATGGTCCGTTCGTTTTTTCCCTGAGATGGATTCAACTACATCCGACTGTCTGGACAGCTCTCTTAGTTTTCCGTTTGGTAGAATCAGATGAATTGGTACTCTCTCCTCTTCTTCTCCCGGACGATAAAAGTCATAAGGCAGATCTGATGATGAGTCAACCACTAAATAATAATCTGGATCAAGTCCTGCTTTTGTAAACAGTTCACGCAGACGAGCCCAATCCCCCATTTGAATGTTCGGATTAACCTCCACGTACTTAAACAACCGACGATTCATAAAGCGGACACAAAGATCCTTCAGAATCTCGTCCTGCTCTTCTTGCCATATTTGAAAATAGTAGAGAACCACCGCTTCGTCAAGACGCAAATAGTCCTTTAGTGTTGGGCTACCATCAAAAAAGGAAAACAAATGTGTAGGAGTCTGCTGAAACTCATATCCCTGTTTATATAACCACTTTGCCCGTTGGAAAATCTTACTTAAAATCACTTCCGCACTTCGTGTGACAGGATGAAAGTAGACCTGCCAATACATCTGATACCGACTCATGATGTAGTCTTCAACTGCATGCATTCCACTTTGCTTAATCACTACTTGGTCTTCTGTTGGTCTCATCACGCGCAAAATCCGTTCCATATCAAAATGCCCATAGCTCACGCCAATGTTATACGCATCCCGCTGCAAGTAATCCATGCGATCGGCGTCTATTTGACTGGAAATCATACTTGTCACAAGCTTGTTCGGAGATGTTTTCTCAATCACTTCTGCTACATCTTTTGCGAATGTCGGACTAACAGACGTTAAGACTTCATTGACCTCTGTATCCCCAAGAATAATTGCTCTTGTCCAGTCTTCATGATCAGAGTGAAACACTTTTTCAAACGAATGAGAAAAAGGACCATGACCAATATCATGAAGTAACGCTGCGGCTAGAGCTAAAAGCCTGTCCTCTTCGTTCCAATGAGGTCGTCCCTGAAACACATTAATCATTCGTCTTGTAATCTCATACACGCCAAGCGAATGCGTGAAACGGGTATGCTCCGCCCCGTGAAAGGTCATATAGCTTGTCCCAAGTTGTCGTACACGTCTAAGACGTTGAAATTCTTTTGTCCCGATTAATGCCCAAATGACCTTATCCCGCACGTGTATATATCTGTGCACGGGATCTTTAAATACTTTCTCTTCATCAAGCATACCCTGATACGATTCTGTCATGGCCGTTTCTCTCCATTTATGTCGATAATAGATTTATTATACATGAGCATAGTCGATCATGAAATGAAAAACCAAGACAACCTTAAAAGATTGTCTTGGTTTGTTAAATGAATTAAGACGTTGCTTGAAAATCAGACGGTTCTTCTTTAATATGTCCGCCTCGTTTTTCACTTTGGTCAACGATAACTGCACAAGCAGCGTCACCTGTAATGTTAACAGACGTACGAATCATATCTAGAATACGATCTACACCGATAACCAGAGCAATCCCTTCTGGTGGTAAACCAACAGACGATAAAACCATGGCAAGCATGATCATCCCTGCTCCAGGCACCCCTGCTGTACCGATACTTGCAAGCGTCGCTGTTAACACAACGGTTAGAAGATCAGGAACAGTTAAGGTTTGTGCATACACCTGTGCAATAAACACTGTGGCGATTGCTTGCATAATCGCGGTACCATCCATGTTAATTGTTGCTCCGAGTGGCTGAACAAAGCTTGATACTTGCTTAGATACACCCAGTTTTTGCTGAGCTGTTTTCATTGAAAGCGGTAATGTCCCTGTACTACTAGACAAGCTGAATGCCATCGCAATCGCAGGTATAAAGTTTTTAAAGAATTTAAATGGATTGACGCGTCCAAGTAAAGAAACACCTAATCCGTATGTTACGAATGTATGAATGAGTAGCGCACCCACTACACATAGCATATACATAGCCAATGACTTCATTGCAGCGAAACCAGCGCTTCCAAGTGCTGATGCAATGAGTGCTCCTGCGCCGTATGGAGCTAGCTTCATGATGACCGTTACGAGGAACATCATGATCTCGTTCCCTTGTTCTAACAACTTTTTAAATGTTGCTACTTTTTCGCCTAATATCCCGATAGCTACACCGACAAATAGAGCAAAAGCGATAATCTGAAGCATCTCACCTGATGCCATCGCGCTAATTGGGTTAGACGGGATAATATTCGTTATCGTCTCCATAATAGGTGGAGCTTCATTCACTGAATAGTCTTGTTCCCCAGATCCAAGTAGCCCTTCATCTCCAGGCTGCACAATCAGAGCGATTGAAAGACCAATTACTAAGGCGATTGCAGTAGAAATTAAGAAAAATGAGATCGTCTTCCCTCCGATTCTCCCTAACTTCTTTGGATCTCCCATCCCCGCTGCACCAAGTGCAATGGAGAAGAATACAAGTGGAATAACAATCATCATAATAAGGTTTAAGAACGTTGTCCCAACTGGACTAAAGAAATACATATCTACTGATTCAAATAATTCCGGTGCAAATGCATTAAATAAGATACCCGTTACAATACCTACCACAAGACCAATTAGAATTTTTACCGTTAAATTCATTCCTTTTCCCCCTTTTGGTTCAGAATTGTAAATTGAAACACCAATTTACAATTCCCTAATTTTATTAAACAGAAACTCTTTTTTTATTTTATTCAGTTTTTATAATACACATGCGGACAATTGTATCTTACAAATAAACGTTTATGCAATGTAAAATCCTGTATCATATGCAACATTCTTTTCATTGCACGGCATGATATACTAACTGTATCACCGATAGGTAAGGAGATTTCTATGGTTTTCGAACAGACTTTTAACCATGATTGGAGATTTTTTGATCATACTTCATTAAATCCCGATTATAACGCACTTCAATCTTTTGCATTTGATGATACTCTCTGCCAATCTGCAGGATCCATTGGTTCTTTTGCAATAAGGGCGTGGGTTCACCATAATACAGTTGTACTAGGTACACAAGATTCCAGACTTCCTTTTATACAGGATGGGCTAACTTATCTTGCTCCCACCTATCAGGCCATCGTAAGAAACTCAGGTGGTCTTGCTGTTATGTTAGACGCAGGAGTACTCAATTTGTCACTCATCTTTCAGGAAATGAAGGGCTGGTCGATCAATGCGGGGTATGACTTAATGGTTGAGCTTATTCGATCAATGTTCCCTGCATTTAGTGAAAAAATCGAGGCGCGTGAAATTGTTGGCTCCTATTGTCCGGGCAGCTATGATCTTAGTATAAACAATCAGAAGTTTGCAGGCATCTCGCAAAGGCGGACCCGAGGTGGTGTGGCCGTTCAAATTTACTTATGCGTAACAGGAAGTGGATCTGATCGAGCTGAGGTGATCAGACAGTTCTATAAAGAGGCATTAAAAGACGGAGAGGCCCGCTATGAGGTTCCAGAGATTCGTCCTAAGACAATGGCCTCTCTTGAGGAATTAACGGGAGAATCACTCACAGTGCCTCAAGTGCTTAACCTTGCCAAACAAGCGATGGAGCAACTTGGAGCAACGATTATCCCTTCTGAACCAAGTGAAGACGAACAGCGTGTATTTGAACAACAGCTCGAACGCGTGACACAGCGTCACGAGCGATGTCTCACTCCATAGAAAAAACGCAGCGATCAGATCGCTGCGTTTTTTTACATTCGTATTAAACCGTGACACGTTGGTTAATGGCTTGCATCGCTGTGATTAAGCTTAATTTAAAGACATCATCAGCGTCACATCCACGTGAAAGATCGTTCACTGGCTTGTTTAATCCTTGTAAAATTGGTCCAATGGCATCGTATCCACCAAGACGTTGAGCAATTTTGTAACCTAGGTTACCTGACTCAAGGCTCGGGAAGATGAATACATTTGCTTGTCCTTGAAGTGGTGAGTTCGGAGCTTTCTTTTGAGCGACAGCTGGAACAAACGCTGCATCAAATTGGAATTCTCCATCAATCACTAAATCAGGACGTGCTGCTTGAGCAATCTTTGTTGCTTCAGATACTTTTTGTGTCTCTTGTGAAGACGCAGATCCAAGTGTAGAGAAGCTAAGCATTGCTACTTTAGGATCAATATCAAACAATTTCGCTGTTTCAGCCGTTGCAATGGCAATCTCAGAAAGCTCCTCTGCATTAGGAGCAATGTTAATCGCGCAATCACCGAATACAAATTTCTGATCTTCTTTTACCATGACAAATACTCCAGACGTACGCTTGATACCTGGTTGTGTTTTGATGATTTGAAGAGCAGGACGTACCGTGTCACCCGTTGAATGAGCTGCACCACTTACAAGTCCTTCTGCTTTATCCATGTAGACAAGCATTGTTCCAAAGTAGTTCACATCAAGAAGGACCTTGCGTGCACTTTCTTCGGTTTCTTTTCCTTTGCGACGAGCAACAAATGCCTCTACCATCGCATCGAATTCTGCATAGTCTGCTGGGTTCTCTATTGTAATGTCAGAAGAAAGTTCAATTCCTTCTTTCGTTGCTACTTCTTTAATGGCTTCTGGCGCACCAATTAAAATTGGCTTTACTACACGCTCTTCTGTCAATCTGACAGCTGCCTTCAAAATACGTTCGTCCGTACCTTCTGGAAATACAATGGTTGGCTGATGTTGTTGGACCTGTTCTTTAATTTGAGTAAACAAATCGCTCATGCCAAACCCCCCTTTACTTTATTCATACCCGTTATACCCTTAGCATACCCCTGTTTCCTTTAAAAAGGAACAGGCATACACAAGATTGTCATTTTTGCAATTAAAAATAGCGAGTAAAGGAATACGCTTACAACCATGCGGTATTTGACGTACATCGCTTACAATTATTTTTTTCGAAACAGCGCCTTTTTATGTGCATCTCCTCTCAAAAGATGTATTCCCATTTGGAAATATGATAATGTAAAGAAGGATTCGTCAGTGATTGGACTTAGGAGGTAAGTGAAATGAACGAAGCAGCAAAAACTTTAGACGGTTGGTATGTTCTACATGATTTCCGAAGAATTGACTGGTCTTCATGGAAGCAGGTACCAAGCGAAGAACGTGAACAAATCATTAGTGAACTTCAAACACTCCTTTCTAATTGGGAAGAAGCGATCTCATCAGAAACAGGAACACATACGGTGTACTCCATCCTCGGTCAAAAAGCTGATCTGATGATTATGCTTATGCGTCCAACCATGAAAGAACTAAATGAACTTGAAAATGCCTTTAATAAAACAAGATTTGCTGAGTACACACTTCCGTCTTATTCATACGTGTCGGTTGTTGAGCTTAGTAACTACCTTGCTGGTGACAGCGATGAGGATCCATACCAAAATCCTCACGTGCGTTCAAGACTGTACCCTACATTAACAGATGCCCCTTACGTTTGCTTCTATCCAATGGATAAACGCCGAGACGGCAACGATAACTGGTACATGCTTGATATGGACGAGCGTCGCTCCCTTATGCGCAGTCACGGTATGATTGGCCGAGGTTATGCCGGAAAAGTAAAACAAATCATCTCAGGATCTGTCGGTTTTGACGATTGGGAATGGGGCGTTACACTATTTGCGGATGATGTCCTTCAATTTAAGAAGCTTGTCTATGAAATGCGCTTTGACGAAGTATCGGCGCGCTACGGAGAGTTTGGGTCATTCTACGTTGGATCGTTGCTTAAGAAAGAACAGCTTTCTAAGTATCTTTACGTTTGAGGATAGGAATAAGAAGGAAGCGAGCCGCAGGGCTCGCTTTTTTTGTGTGAGCTGGATTTGGGTGGGGTGCTTCTTTGCGCGAGATTGTGGGGGAGTGCGCAACCTCTCTCTTTTCTGCGCGACTTTGCGTGGCCCGCACGCGACCCCTAATTAACTCCGCACAAAAAAGACCACTGAGTTCGCCTCAGTGGTCTTCATACTTATTTCGTTTCTAACTCTGCCAGCTTCGCGTTCGGGCGAATGACTACAAAGTATGTTTGGATGATCATAAAGACGTTTCCGATTACCCAGTACAGGGAAAGGGCTGAAGGTAGGGTTACACCAGCAATGATGATCATAACAGGCATGACATAAAGTAAGATGTTCATCGGGTTTGGCATACCTTCAACAGTCGGCATTTGCTGCATTTGGCTCATCGACATTTTGAACTGGAAGAAGGTTGTGATTGCCGCAATCACCGGTAACACGTAGTCAGGTTGTCCCAGGTTAAACCAAAGGAACTCATGTGCTCTAATTTCTTCTGTACGAATAATCGCAAAGTAGAACGCCATGATAATTGGGAATTGCACAAGAATCGGCAGACATCCAGCTAGTGGGTTTACCCCATGCTTTTGATACAAGCCCATCATTTCTTTTTGAACTTCTTGTTGTGCTTTTGGATCTCCCTTTTTCTTTTTCATTCGTTCTTGAATTTCTTGCATCTCTGGACGTAGCAACTGCATTTTACGAGTACTCTTTTGTTGCTTTAATACAAGTGGCAGTAATACACAACGAATCAAAATCGTTGTTATGATGATGGATAGACCATAGTTGTTATTGAAAAATACGGCTACTGTTGTAATAAGCCAAGACATTGGATACACAAAAAAGTGGCTCCAAAACCCTTCTGTCTCAGCGGTTATTGGTGCTTGCTCCATTGGCGAACAAGCAGACAAAACAACCATTAATAAAACCATTGTTAACATGATAATATGTGACTTCTTCAAAATGAAAATTCCTCCTTGTTGGTTATACGCAATTGATATTAAGCTGCTACCACAAAGGATGGAGCTTCATCATCAGAGGCATATTGATCATAAATCGACGGTATCTTCGGACGATAGGTGACCGACATAGGACAAACAGGCGCATCTACTCTAGAGCTATAGATCGTCACGAGTCGTTCTTTCAGTTGGTTCGATCTAATTTTGTGATGATTAAAAGCAAGATTAATTCTAGCGAACGCTGCCAGCATGTATAATCCAATTAATAAAATCGCACCAATCATCATCATCTCTAAAAGTAATTCGATCACACCTGTTCACCTCCTACCCTTTACGCAATAGTCTCATCGTACCACACATGTCCTACGTTCTCAAAATGCTTTTTTGGCTTTTGCTTATTTTTTTGAAAGCGATAACGCAGCTTTAATTCCTTTGAATAATGAATTGCTGCCATACATGATGACGCCACCTTTATATACATTGGCTGCGAATAAGCTAAAGACGATGATTGAAGCTATCATGACTCCAAAGGAAAGAATCACTTCCCATAATGGGATAGCCAGTAATCCTAGTCGCAAGAACATAATGATTGGTGAGAAGAATGGAATCCAAGATGTAACCGTAACTAGCATAGATTCTGGATTATTTAACCCAAATACAGCAATAAAGAAGGCGATCATGACCATGTAAACAAGCGGTTGAATCAGTGTATTTACATCTTCTACACGACTTACTAAAGAGCCAAGCATAGCCGCCAAGCTACCGTACAAAAGGAACCCTAGAACTAAGAAAATTAGCGCATAAACAACTAAGTCAACTGGAAAACCTGATCCCAGTATTCCCGAAATATAGCTATCTTCGGTTGATCCTCTAATAAGTAGCCCTAAACCTACACCAACTAATAGAACAACGAGTTGTATTAAAGCGGTTAGTCCAATTCCAACTATTTTCCCGAACATTTGTACGATTGGGTGGACACTTGAAACAAGGATTTCCATAACACGTGACGACTTCTCTGTCGCCACTTCTGTAGCTATCATCGATCCATAGATAATAACTGCGAAGTAGATGACAAATAATAGTATATATACGATCGTCTGTGCTTGTGACGTTTCTTCCTCTGTCCGATCTGGATTGAGAGAAGCCTCTGCAGATTCTGTATCAAAAGAGATTGGAGCATAAATCGCAGCTAATTCTGCTTCATCTAGACCGAGCTCAAGCGTTTCAACGGATTCTTTTACACGCTGTACCGTTGTTTCCACTTCGCTTGCCACACTTGATGACACATCATCGGCATATAGTAAGGCCGATAGTTGCCCGGACTCATCCGTATTTAAGCTTAGTACGTAATCTGATTCTGTTACTTCAAGAACCTCACTTGGCTCTCCTTGTTGAGCAGATTCATTTGTCGCTTCGTACGATTCTAAAGTAGATAGTTCTTGAGTCACAATTTCTGCAAGTTCATCTTGATCACCAATAACCGCAATCGACTCTACTCCATCACTATCTCCAGAAAAAGCTTCAAAAATTCGATCAACATTCAAGAAACCTGCAATAACCAGAATCGTAATTAAGGTCGTAATCATAAATGCTTTTGTTTTTAGTCGGTTCGTAAACGTATGCATGGTGACTGTCCAAAAATTATTCATATGAGGTCCCTACCTTCTCGACGAATATGTCGTGTAAGCTTGGTTCTTCTACTTCAAAGCGTTCAACAAACCCTTTTTGTGTGATTTGCTGAAATAATGATTTTGCCGCTTCCATCCCATCCACTTGGACGCGTGCTCCATTTGGGAAGGCTTCAAATTTCGTCACACCTGGTTGTTCCTGCAAGAAATCCAGCGAATAATCGGCGCGAATCAAAACATTTTTCTTCCCAAAATCTTGTTTGATCTCTTTCAGCTTTCCATGAACAACCGGCTCTCCTTTGTGCATGATACAAAGGTGCTCACATAGCTCCTCCACATGCTCCATCCGGTGGCTTGAAAAGATGATGGTTGAGCCTGCGTTTTTTAATTCGATGACCGCTTTTTTCAGAAGGTCGACATTTAAAGGATCCAATCCACTGAATGGCTCATCTAAAATAACCAGCTCCGGCTTATGCAGGATCGCCGCAATGAATTGAATTTTTTGCTGGTTTCCTTTTGAAAGCTCTTCAATCTTTTTGTTTTCATATTCAGGCACCTTAAAGGTCTCTAGCCACTGTTTGGTCGCTTTTAAGATTTCCGGCTTTTTCATTCCTTTTAAACGTCCTAGGTAAAGGAGCTGTTCTTTTACTGTTAGCTTCGGATAAAGGCCACGTTCTTCAGGCAAATATCCAACTAAGCTTGTGCGGCTATAATCAATTTTCTTACCATCCCATGTAATCGTTCCATCTGATGGATCAAGAAGACCAAGAATCATACGGAACGTTGTTGTTTTTCCCGCTCCATTTGCACCGAGCATCCCGAAAATTTCTCCTTTAGGTACATGAATCGAAATGTCTCTCACCGCTTGATGTTGACCGAACTGCTTTGACACGTGATCAATAGATAAAGTCATGCGCTCACTCCTTCATTTCCTTCTAGTTTTACCCTTAAAATCTCAGTGATAGTAAGAGCTTGAATCTGCTGAATCTCATAGCGCGCTGCCGTTAACGCTTCTTCTGTTACAAAACGATCTTCTGTTAGAAGCATCGACGTGTTTCCTGTGGTTTGCACTCGCTTCACCCCTGGAATGCTTGAAAGCTCTGGAGCGTGTTCAATCCAAATGTACGCATATTGTTCACTAAGTGAATCCTTTTCAAAAGGTCCCTCAAGCTCACCTTTCTTTAGTATGTGAATATAGTCTGCCATTTCACCAATCTCACTTGGCGTATGAGTAGAAAATAAAATGGTCCGCTCCTCATCCGCTTCCAAGTAGGAAATCCATTCTCTCTTTAACTGCTCCTGCCCGCTAATGTCTACACCAGCAAGGGGTTCGTCCATGACTAGTAGCTTTGATGGCCTGGATAACGCTAACGCTGTCATCGCTTTTTTTCGCATCCCGACAGAGAGTTTATCGAGCTTTTTCTTTAAGGGGAGGTCGAATTCGTGAACTAGCCGATTGAAGAGAGCGTGATCCCACCCTGTGTAGGCAATCTGTTCTAAATCCGCTAAATCCTTTAAAGAAAAAAAGGAATGAGCCTGCATTTCCTGAGGCATATAGGATAGCTTTTGCTTCCACTCTTCCTTACTCGAATTCTCACCAAACCGCTCGATGCTCCCTGAATCTAGATGAATATAACCTGAAATCAAGTGAAGCAGTGTGGTTTTACCAGAGCCATTATCACCAACTAGAGCATGAATGCATCCCGCATCCAGTGACATCACTTCAACATTTATGATGGACTGTTGATCAATGCTTTTCTTTACGTGATTCATTGTTAATGGTTTCATGTGGCACCCCTATTCTTTTAAAAGATTTGTAAATAATGTAACAAGTTCTTTGTCTGAGTAGTTATGCTGTCTACCTGTTTGAATCGCTTGCTTCAACCCTTTTGCCACCGTTTCCTCTTTCGCCGTTTGTTTCGCACCCGTATCTACTTCTGCAACAAAGGTCCCTTTTCCTTGCAAGGTTCGAATCAGTCCCTTCTCTTCAAGATTATGATAGGCACGTTTTGTTGTAATGACGCTACAGGCTAAATCCTTAGATAGCGCTCGGATCGACGGAAGGCTTGCTCCCTGCTCTAAGTGCCCGGAAACAATTAATGCCTTTAACTGTTCTTCAATCTGATAATAAATCGGTGAACGACTCGATTCATCTAAATGAATGGGGAGCTTCATCTAGTGACCTCCCTTCTAAATCTATACATGATAATCAACCTTTTTCATGTAATGGTTCATGTAGTGATACACAAAAATAACGGTACTCACTGCAAGTGCAATTGCGATGAACATCGTTGAAATCGTATGTTCACTAGAGAAATAAAGGATCCAGCCAAACACACCATTTCCGCTAAACCTTACTAGAGCAGTGAGTGCTACTATAAGAACACCATAGAAAATGACGTTAAATGTAACTAAATACTTTCTGGTATATGTGGACCCAGGTTCGGACATTGTCATAAACATTCCTATTGACGCTGTTACCATGTTCCAAATAATGATCCAGTATAGTAATTGTTCTAAAGGAATGATTACTCTTAATTCTGTAGACACGAAATAGATGATGATCATATGAATCGTGCTTATGAGAAAGGACATTAGTAAAAATAAACTGATCCTCGATTTCACAATGGCTTTTTCACTAAGGGGGAGCGTTCGTAACACAACCATGAATGGGGCTGAATATAAACCTCCCTTTAATGATTGGAGCTTAAATGACTTGGATCTTAAGTACATTACAACCGATATAGAATAGCCAAAAAAGATTGCGTCTAAAGCAATATTAACTGCACGCTCTCCTTCCAGAAAAACACTCGAGAACATAATTTCCGAGAAAAATAAGATTGCTATTATGGTAAACAATAGAAAATTCAAGATGTGCTTAGGTTTGATTTTTTTCAACTCAAACATCATCAACTTCCATACCTGCTGCCTCTCCGACATAACCATCCTCCTAATATTTAGTGTTATAGTGTGTATATCTTTATATACACTATAACAGTGTGTATATAAACTGTGCAAGGGTCTTTTTTATTTTTTTGAACCATTCATATTTTCTTCCTCTCATTCATACAGTTAGAGGGATGTTGATTTAAAGTCATACGGAGGTGTGAGATGGCTGTTATTAAGGCATCTTCAAGTGATATTGATGTGTTGGCTCGTCTGATGAGAGCAGAGGCTGAAGGTGAAGGCGAACAAGGAATGTTGATGGCAGGGAATGTGATGGTGAACCGGGCACGAGTGAGCTGCTCCGATTTCGGAAACGTCAATACGATTCCACAGGTTGCTTTTCAGTCACCTGGTGGCTTTGAGGCTGTTCAGAAAGGTTACTTCTACCAACGAGCCAGAGAACGCGACAAACGATTGGCAAAACGCTTAATTAATGGGGAACGGTTTTATCCGGCTGATAATGCGTTATGGTTTTTTAAGCCTGCGGGTGATTGTCCAGCCACATGGTATGGTCAGGTGAATTCGGGAAGGTATAAGTCTCACTGCTTTTACATTCCTACTCAGGCTGAATGCGCTGAGGTCTTTTCCACTTTTTAAATACTTAAGGAGGCATGTGTATGTATCAACAACCTTGGAATTACCAGAATGGCTATTATGATCAGGGGTATTATCGTCAACAGCCACAACAGGGTCAGCAAGGCCAACAGGGTCCAGAACCGTATTTCTCAGCGCAGAACTACCAAACACCAGGCTTTGCACAACAAGCTCAAGCAGGTGCCACGCCAGCAGAGGGCGGTGCATCGCTTCCAATTGAACAGTCGTTTATTGAGAATATCCTTCGATTAAATCGCGGAAAAAATGTCGTTGTTCATCAGACATTCGAGAACAATGATGAGTGGAATGCACGCGTATTCCGCGGGCGTTTAGAAGAAGCTGGGCGAGATCATATTATTGTTAGTAACCCAGAAACCGGCGAGAGCTACCTTCTTCTTATGGTTAACTTAGATTGGGTGACGTTTGATGAACCCATTACGTACTCGTATCCCTTTGGGCAACAGAGCTCTGACATCGGAACGTATTCTCCTCGGTAACACACAAAAATAGCGAACGTTCCATCAATGTGGAAGGTTCGCTATTTTTATTTGTTATAGAGAGCGTACGGCAAACGTACCAATTAAAATCCAACCTACGATAAAGGCAACACCTCCAATTGGTGTGATCGCTCCAAGCTTTGTCATCCCTGTAAGTGCCATTGCATAAAGGCTACCTGAGAAAAAGATAATTCCAATTAAAAATGCCCAACCGGCTCCAGTTAATAATGCAGAAGAGGTCATCTTCATGCCAATTAAGGCAACGGCGATGATCCCCAGGCCGTGGATCATGTGATATTGAACACCTGTCTGGTAGTTTTTTAGCATTCGTTCTGAAATTCTTGGCTCAAGTCCATGGGCACCAAACGCTCCAATCCCAACGCCAAGCGCCATTACAATGCTTCCTATTAGTAAAAATAACTTAACCATCTCTAATCGTCCTCTCTTGTCTTTCCTTAAAGATTACCATACCTTTTATTAAAAGAATTTCATTCCATCAAACTGTCATTGAATCCTCATTTCTATTAGTATAAAGGAATGGAGGTGTTTGCACGCATATGAAACATGTACTTATACGACCTTATACAGCTGCTGATTACGCGGCGTTATTAACTATTCAAAAAGAAGCCTTCCCTCCTCCATTTCCAGAAGAGCTCTGGTGGCAGAAGGATCAGATTAAAAGCCATGAAGATACCTTTCAAAAATCAGGACTGCTTGCAGAGGTAGACGGAGTTCCCGCTGGATCGGCTACTTCGCTTATCATCACCTTTGACGGCGAACCCCATACGTGGGAAGAGGTATCTGATTCCGGCTACATACGTGAGAGTCACGATCCTGACGGAGACTCCTTATATGGCATTGACTTATGTGTAAGACCAACTATGCGCGGAAAAGGTGTAGCTCAGGCACTTTACGAGGCACGGAAGCAAACCGTTCGCGAACTTGGCCTTAAACGATTTATTGCGGCGTGTCGCATCCCTGGTTTCCATCAATGTTCCCACGAACTTTCGGTTGAAGAATATGTTCAAGCCGTTGTTTTAGGTGAACGCACCGATCTAGTACTCACGTTTATGTTAAAGCAAGGGTTACGTCCCGTCTCCATTCTACCAAACTATGTAGAAGATGCAGAGTCGCATCACTATGCGGTATTAGTTGAGTGGTTGCCCTCATAAGCTTTGGTCTCTGCGTCTTTTTTTCATAACCATAATATCGATTAAGAGCTGGCAGTTCAGATTAAACTGATCAAATCGAATGGCAGTCAGCTCTTGAATTTGCTTTAAGCGATACGATAATGTATTTGGATGAATAAATAACTGTTCCGAGGTCGCCTTGACCCGACAGTTATTGAATAAATAGAGTTCGATCGTTTTAATAAATTCAGTTTGACTGGTTGAGTCTTTATGTTCAAGAACCACCAGATCAGGATTTTGATAGTTGGATTCCTCCTGGGCACCAGCTAACACTTCAATATATCGAAGCATTCCTAGCTGTGAGAATTCACGACGGTCCACTTGCTGCTCCCCCAGCAGATCTGCTACCTTCGTCACTTGTAGGGCTTCGTCATATCCTCTTGCTAATTCACTTATATTTAAACAGGCCCTGCTAATCCCCATCCACATATTCGAATACGTATCGTCTGACATTTCTTGTTTTAGCGCATTTAACATACTGATGATCGTAAATGGTGTTGGCTGCTCTCCCGTTAAAATAATCACATGTCCGTTGAAGCTTAAAACGTAGCTGTTTGGCAACGCGAGTTTTCTAAGGGCCTCCACTCTTTTTGAGAGCGGCGCGCCTTCTTCTTGAACAAAAACGGTCACAACCTGAAGTCGTGTATATGGAATCCCTTCTTTATACGCCCGTTCCTGTAACGTTCGTTTGGAGGTGACTCTTCCACTTAAGGCTGCTTGATAGACATCATCCACTGATTTACTTTTAGAGAGCTTGATCACCTGATTCTCGTGCATCGTTTTTGCGAGATGACTGACGGCTGCTTCAAAAAAAGTAAGCTCCAATTCAGTTAACGGGTTTTGATATTCTTGGAGCCAAATGTACCCTTGAATTTCATGTTGGTAACGTATGGTTTTAACAATTCTCGTATTCAAACCTATCTCTTCAATTGGTCCAACTGTGAAACGATCCTCGCTCTCCTGAAGCTTTTCAATAATTCCTCTTTCAAGAAACGTATCATAGATATGCTGCGGACACTTTTTTGAGAAAATCGTTTGTTGGTTTGCGAGATCAAATTGATGAATATGATAGGAATGATAGGCAGCTAATGAAAAGTCAGAGCTTTCAAGAACGATGGGTCGTTTTAATTCTTTACTCGTAAAATCAATAATCTCGCTCATTTCAGTTAATGATTCAAGCTGATTTAGAGACTTGTCCATCCCACGATCCCCCTACACCACGTTTTCCTTCATCATACTTTGAATGATTCGTGTTGTATAGAGATTGATAACAAGGGATCCGTATACAAAAAAGGCAAATGACCGATTCGATCATTTGCCTCTTATGACTAAGATAATTCTTTCACTTTGTTAAACTGGTCCACAACTTGTTTAGATGGTGGTGCAGTGATTAAACTGATTGCATATACCATAATAGTACTCACTGCAAAACCAGGAATTAACTCATATAATACCTCGGAAGCACCAAGGGCCGACCAAAGTACAACCGTAACGGCACCTGAAATGATCCCCGCAACAGCTCCCGATGTGTTCATCCTTGACCAGAACAAACTTAGTAACACAACTGGACCAAAGGATGCTCCAAAGCCAGCCCACGCATAGCTGACCATATCAAGTATGCTTCCAGGTTGAACCCAGGCAATCCCAAGAGCGATACCAGTAACAGCTAGAACAGATAACCGTCCTACTAACACAAGCTCACGTTCAGATGCCGCTCGTCTGAAGAATGTCTTATACAAATCGTCCGTAAGCGAGCTCGAGGTCACGAGTAATTGAGATGAAATGGTACTCATCACAGCCGCTAACAATGCCGCTAATATAAACCCTGTGATGATTGGATGGAACAGAATGGTACCCAATTGAATAAAAATTGTTTCAGGATCCGAGATATTCATCCCTTGTTGACTATAATATGAAAATCCAATAAGTCCTGTTAAAACCGCACCTACTAACGAAATGATCATCCAACTCATCCCAATGTGTCTTGCTTTCTTCGCACCCTTTGAAGAGGTTAAAGCCATAAAGCGAACAATAATATGCGGCTGACCAAAATACCCCAATCCCCATCCAAGAAATGAGATAATGCCCACTGCACTCATGCCCGTAAATACATTCAACATACTGGGATCAATTGCACGAACTTCACTTACCACTTCATTTGGCCCTCCAATTGTAATCAGAGTCACAATCGGCACCAAAATTAATGCCGTCATCATGATTAAGCCTTGAACAACGTCTGTCCAGCTAACAGCTAAAAATCCTCCAACAAGTGTATAAATAAGCGTCACACCGACTAAGACGATGACACCGGTCGTGTAGCTATATCCTAAAATCTCATTGAATAACACCCCGCCGGCTACCATACCTGATGCAACATAGGAAGTAAAAAAGATTAAAATAATTAAGCTTGAAAAAATCCGAAGTTTTCTTGATTTATCCTCGAATCGGTTCTCGAAATACCCTGGAATCGTAATCGAATTATTAGCAACTTCCGTAAAGGTGCGCAATCTCGGCGCGACATACAGCCAATTTATATAAGCACCCAACGCGAGTCCGATCGCAATCCATGATGCACGAAAGCCTTCATCAAAAATGGCTCCAGGTAACCCCATTAAGAGCCAGCCGCTCATATCTGATGCGCCTGCACTAAGCGCGGCAACACCAGGCGTTAAACCTCTTCCTCCAAGCATGTAATCTGAGTGTGAGGATGTACGCTTGTAAGCATAATATCCAATAAATATCATCGCCAACATATACACTACGATTGAACTGATTAAATATGAGTTCACAAAACCCCTCCCCTTCAATATATGAAACTAGTATAACAAAGAAACGAGGCAGATAGAAATCCGCCTCGAATGTTGTCGAAAACCTTAATATGTTTCACTCACTGTTTTAGCGTTCATGTGCAACGTTAGATAATCTGGTCCGCCTGCCTTAGAATCCGTTCCAGACATCTTGAAGCCCCCAAACGGATGATATCCAACAATGGCACCTGTGCAGTTACGGTTAAAGTACAGATTTCCTACATGGAATTCCTGCTTTGCACGCTCAATATGCGCACGGTTATTTGTAATGACCGCACCTGTTAAGCCGTATTCTGTATTATTTGCTACCTGTAGTGCCTCATCAAAGCTTGCAACCTTTGAAAACGCTAGAACGGGACCAAAAATCTCTTCTTGCATAATTTTAGCTTCCGCATCTACATCTGCAAAAATCGTTGGCTGGATAAAGAAGCCTTTTGAATCATTACCCGTTCCTCCACTTACAAGACGGCCTTCTTCTTTTCCAATCTCAATATAACCCATAATTTTTTCAAAAGAAGCCGCATCAATAACCGGTCCCATGTACGTAGAGTGACTTTCCGGGTTACCTGTAGTCTGTTTTTCTGTGATTTCAACAACACGCTCAACCACCGCATCATATACATCCTCATGCACAACCGCTCTTGAACCAGCTGAACACTTCTGGCCAGCAAAACCAAACGCAGACGTGAAGATTGACTGTGCAGCAAGCTCCACATCCCCGTCTTTATCCACGATAATGGTATCCTTTCCACCCATCTCTGCAATCACTTGCTTTAAGTGCTGCTGTCCAGGCTGCACCACGGCTGCACGTTCAAAAATACGTGTGCCGACTTCACGAGATCCTGTAAATGTGATGATGCTTGTTTTCGGATGATCAACAAGCGTATCACCTACCTCAGATCCACTTCCAGGTACAAAGTTAATAACACCTTTTGGTACGCCTGCTTCTTCTAACACTTCAACAAAACGAGCCGCAATGATTGGTGTCGCACTTGCCGGCTTTAAGACAACTGTGTTTCCAGAAACAAGTGGAGCAACTGTAATTCCCGCCATGATGGCAAATAGGAAGTTCCAAGGTGGAATAGACACCGTCACACCCGTTGGCGTATAGATGTACTGGTTGTATTCGCCTTCGCGACTGTTAATCGGTTTACCATTTGCAAGCTCAATCATTTGTCTTGCATAATACTCTAGAAAATCGATCGCCTCCGCTGTATCGGCATCGGCCTCTTTCCACGGCTTACCTGCTTCTTTTACAAGCAATGCTGAGAACTCATGTTTTTTGCGACGGATACTCGCTGCTGCACGGAACAAAATATTGGCACGTTCCTCGGCTTTTGTATATCTCCACGTTTCAAATGCTGTAGCCGCTGCCTCTATCGCTTTCTCTGCTAACTCCTTTGTTGCCTTTGATACACTGCCGATCACTTCATCCTTTTTCGCTGGATTGTATGAAACGATCTTCGCATCTGTCGTAATACGCTCACCATTAATAATAAGTGGGTACTCTTTCCCCAGCCATTCATTATTAACTGTTTTAAGAGCTTTTTTAAAAGCCTCTTGATTTTCTTTCTGATTGAAATCTGTAAATGGTTCGTGTCTATAAGGTGTTGTCATGTAATCGTCTCCTTACTTATTTTTTCGTTAATCCTCTTAATGCAAAGCTGATATTAGACGGTTTTTCTGCAAGTCGTCTCATGAAATACCCATACCAGTCATCACCATAAGGCATGTAAATCCTTACATTGTATCCTTCATCTCTAAGCTCTTGTTGAGTCTTGGTTCGCATGCCATATAACATTTGAAATTCAAACTGATCCTTTGGTATACCTTGACTCCGAACATATTCCTTTGTGAAATCCACTATATGATCGTCATGCGTGGCGACTGCCGTGTAATGTCCACTTGTTAGCTGCCTTTTGATTAATTGTTTAAAGTGCTCGCGTATTGCTTCTTTTTCCGTATGGGCCACTTGAGCAGATTCCTTATATGCTCCCTTTACCAAGCGAATAAAAGGCGAGAGATCATCTAACCGTGCTAGATCTTCCTCTGATCGGTACAGGTAAGCTTGAATCACTGTTCCTACAAGATCGTATTGCTCTTTTAATTCACGGAACAATTCAAGCGTGGCCTCGCATCTTGATTCGTTTTCCATATCAATCGTAACTAAAACCTGATGCTTGGTAGCCATCTCTAAAATCCTGTGCATGTTCTCACGAGCTAGGTCCTGACTAATATCTAGTCCAAGTGACGTGAGCTTAACCGATATCTGTGTTTGAATGTCGTTCGCCGCAATGGTTTGGATCGTACGAATACATTCCTGCGTACGTTCACGCGCAACGGCCTCATCCATGACGAATTCACCTAAATGATCAACGGTAACCTCTATGCCTTTTTTGTTTAACTGCTCAATGTGCGGAAGACACGACTCAAAATCAATTCCACCAATGATATTACCGGTGGCAAGGGATTTCCCCCATCTCTTGGCCATAAAATTCAATCCGCGATTTTTAGATAAAAACAGGAAAAAATCTCTGCTCAAAGCGTCCATCAGCGAACACCTCATCCTTCTCCGTTACTGCTTTCATTGTATAAGAAAACGCTATAACGTAACAATATTCGCACAATACAACGTTTTCATGAGTATTTTGTGGTTTAGCCACAAACATTCTATTTTATGAGAGATTGCCTGACAAGATATGTTGAAAAAGACTGAGATAGAAGCGTCAGTTCGAGAAAATAAAAGACTAATGATTCTCATACAGAAAATCATTAGCCTTCAGAAGATCTTGATTTAGTTACCCTCTCTATTTGTTTAAAAATCAAAAAGACTGCCTGGTTTTTGTTCAGTTGTTGGAGAGGGGGATGCAGGTTGAATCGGTGTTACAGGCTGTGTGGGAATAGACTGGGACTCTCTTTGAGGAGAAGGTGCCTTTACTGCTTGATAGGTGTTTGGTTGATCTTTTAATAATTGGCAATAGCCTTCAATGACGGATGTATATTCACGAACAGCTTGTTGGTCATCTTGCTTGACTGCCGTCCGAAGCAATGCCAGCTGTTCTTCCATTTTTTCGATCACTCGTTTGGCTGAAATGTTCATGCGTCTCACCTCTTTCCTTGTAAGTGTAGCACAAAAAAAGGACTGCCCATAGAATTGGACAATCCATCATTCAACCGTCTGAAGACATGATCGCTTTGATTCCTGCGATGTTAATTCCCTTTTGAATATAAGCCTTTACCGTATTCAATCGCTCAATATCAAATAATGAAAACATTCGCTGGTTTCCTTCGTTACGATCCGGCTTTACAAGCCCTTGTTCCTCATAGTATCGAATTTGCCGTGCGGATAAATCAGTCATCTCCATCACAACTCGAATGGGGAAGCACGCTTGTCTAGGCGGGATGTCATGATTCACAACCCTTTCCTCCTCTATCTATATGCTTTATTTGCTCTTAGCCAGATGAACATAGACATCTCGCAAAGAGGTAAATCCCATCTCATTTGCTTTTAAGACATTTTCACGCCAAAGTTTGGCTGCAAGCACAGCATCTGACATCGCATGGTGACGATTTGTTGCCTCAATTTGATAAAACGCACAGCATTCATCAAGCGTAACCAATTCTTCATTGGGTGCGACCACACGAGTTAAAAAGGAAGTATCAACGAGTCGATGCTGAAACGTCAGTCGTAGCGTCTGCCAGGTTGCATGAGACATAAACCGCTTCTCATGGCTCGCATGATGGGCAACAAGAGTGGCATCCCCTACAAATTGATAAAAAGACATCAACACATCAGCAAGTGCAGGTGAAGCTTCTAACTCACCCATCGTTAATCCAGTTAAAGCAAGGATCTCGTCAGACGGTTGTTTTTTTGGTTGGATTGTCGAATAAAAGGTAGACTCCTCTATAATTGTAGAGCCCTTCATTTTGATCGCACCTATAGATAAAATACTATCGCCTACATCTGGATTAAATCCGCTTGTTTCAAGGTCAAACACGACAAATGGCAGGTTCATGAGTGGGTTGTCTAATACATCATGTTGTTTTAACTGTCGTTGAATTTCGCGAACATGAGCCAATTGATTCGCTGCTGATTGCTGCTGAGAAGACGTGTAGATGCCAGGACTTAATTTAGTCGATAGCTGCTTCACAAGCTGAATCATATTATTCATCATAATGAATGACTACTCCCTACTATTTTTTCAACCATATGATAGAGCTCTCGTCCTTCTTTAATCCATTCTTTAAGCTGCTTTTTATCATGTGTATCAAGTTGATTCACGTTGACATGATGGATATCGTCGTAGGACTGGATCGGTGATTGCCAAGCAATTCGTTTTTCTAAAAGCCTGCGATACGATGCCTGATAGTTTTGAATGTCGGAATGCTGATCTGGTAATTCTTCAAATCGTTTTAACGTTTGAGGTGATGTAATCTCTTCTTGAATGGCAAGAAGTCGTAATCCATTTACATAAGGGAATAACGCTAGTTGCTTTAAATCAAACGTACCCTTATGATCTCCTTCGGTTTCGGTGAGCAATTGACCGAATAACCCGATTCCATTACGCATACGCCCTGTATTATTTTTAAAGCGTTGAAGCAGCTGTTTATTTTGTGTGACTTCATTAAAAATGGATTCCTTTAATTCACTTAGAAAATGTTCAGGGCCAAGTATGGCTCTTCCATCAAAAAACGTTAACACATACCGCATATGCTCCCATGTATCTTCCCTTAACCACCCTAATAGCTGTTGCCGGAAGTCTTCTCTTGATTTGCACCATTTAAGATTTGAAGCCATCACATTTCCATCACAGCGCTCATAACCAACACATTCTAACGCTTCCACGATTTCTTCCCCAAGACTTAAAAAATACGATTGATTTTCTTTCTTGTTTGCCGCGTCCTCTTGCTCAAAGATAATGGCATGATCTTGATCACTCCATTGAAGCTGCTCTGCTCGACCCGCACTTCCCATTACAAAGAAAGTAAAGCGAGCAGGAACCTTGCCCCGCTCACTTTCTGTTTTTTCAATGGCCACTTGAATCGTCTCTCGCATTAACTTTTCATGGAGCCCATGAAGATTCTCTACTGTCAGATCCAGTTGTTCCATATCTGCAAGCCGATTGCGATACAATTCGTCTAACCGGCGTTGCCATTTATTATAATCGTCATGAATTGGTTGCCCAGTCATTCAGAACTCCTTATGCACCCGTTTTTTTCTTATCAAGTTGCTCTTGCATGCTTTCAGGATAACCGTAGCTTCCGTGCTCACTAATATCAAGTCCCATGATCTCTTCTTCTTCTGTCACACGCAGTCCACCAAGAATCGCTTTAATACCAAGAAGGATTACATATGAAGCGATAAATGCAAAGGCACCGCACGCAGCTACGCTGATTACTTGAACACCCAGTTGAGAGAACCCTCCACCGTAGAACAAACCAGGTAAACCACCATTCATATTTGCAAGCTCAGGTGTAGCGAAGAATCCTGTAGAAATGGTTCCCCATACACCAGCAACCCCGTGTACAGATAAAGCAAAGATTGGATCATCAATTCGAGCCTTATCAAACATTTTCATACTGAAGAATACGATTAATCCACCAATAATACCAATGATCACTGCTGCCCAAGGAGCAACAAAGGCACAAGATGCTGTAATAGCTACTAGACCTGCAAGCGCACCATTTAACATCGTTGGAACATCTGACTTACCAGTTACTGCGTAAACAATGAATAGGGCAGCAATTGCACCCGCACCAGCTGCAAGCTGAGTGTTTAATGCAACGTAACCGAAGAATCCATCAGCAACTCCACCTGTGCTTCCTGCGTTAAAACCAAACCAACCTACCCAAAGAATAAGGACACCCAATGCCGTAAATACTTGGTTATGACCGTAAATTTCATTTGGAGAACCGTCTTTATTGAATCGTCCAAGACGTGGTTTTAATAAAATCGTTGCAGCTAGTGCCGCCATCGCACCTGTTAAGTGAACAACCGTTGATCCTGCAAAGTCTTGTTTACCTAGTTCAGATAACCATCCTTGCTCACTCCAGATCCAATGTGCAACGATTGGATAGACAAGGGCTGAGAAAAGAACAGCAAACAGTATATAGGCTGCTAGCTTTCCACGTTCAGCAAATCCACCAAACGCAATTGTTAATGCGATTGCCGCAAACGTTAGCTGGAAGAAGAAATCAACTGCACCAGTTGTTCCTTCTGCATCGAAGCTATTAAAGTCTCCGAAGAAGAAATTAGATAAACCGATAATGGCATTTCCATCTCCATATATAAATCCATACCCAACAGCCCAAAAGACTAAAGAAGCAATACCGACTGTAAAAATGGTTTTTCCAGCAATATGACCTGCATTCTTCATTCGTGTTGAACCTGCTTCAAGTAGAATAAATCCACCTTGCATAAAAAGGACTAAAATTGCAGCAACCGTTAACCAAACATTATTCATCAGAAAAATTGGATCGTTCAAATTCATTCTCCCCCTTCAATCGTTTACTTGCGTAAAGATAGTTAACATCTCTTGTTACCCCTAATTATACGTGTCCGTTAACTGATGGCTACTTAGTTGGAAGATTACCTTACACTATTTCTATTCTTCTGAAATAACTGATTACTCTGGTTTTGTTGATAGAAAGCACTCGTATCCGCTTACATTTTTGCAAATATAAACAGGTATGGTTCAGGTGATTTCAAGCCACATTAAATGATGGATCGCATGGGTCCTATAAAAAGGAGGCGCACACAATGAATAGCTTACCGAATCAAAATCAGCCAAACCAAATGCAATCTGAACAGATTCCACCACAAATGAATCATGGAGGTCACGAACTCTTTGACAGCCATGAAATCATTGCCGGTATGATCAATGTGCTCGACCAATTTATGATCTTTCGTTCGTTTATGAAGGACCAAACATTGGTAGAAATACTTGATCGTCAGTACACCTTCATTGAAAGCCAATATAATCTAATTGTTGAAGCTTTCCGTACAGGACAGAAGCCTTCTGGTTCAACAGGCGTCTATAAAATGACTCAAACACATGATGTCATTTATGGAATTACGCCTTCGCAACCCAAAAAGCCAAACCAGTCCTTACAAGATGTAAAAGAAACTGGGTTATCTGCTCATATGTTAGGTTTGCTTAAGTCGGAAGCATCCTTGATGGGAATGGCGGCCACAGAGATCACCAATCCCGTAGTTCGCCGTGTCATTGCCGATTCGATCCCGAACTTTATTGAAATGGCCTATGAAGTGTTCCTTTACCAGAACAAGCATGGCTACTATCAAGTGCCACAACTCGCGGCAAAAGATGTCCAAGCCATGACTCAGGCCTATGCACCAGCTACACAGCCTGTGCAAATGCCTACTCCAAAGTCCAGCCAAATGCTTCAATAAAGGGAATAGAAAAACGAGCCAATTGGCTCGTTTTTTTGGTGGGGGTGGGGGATTATGTCGGGTGAGTGGGGTTGAGAAGGTTGGGGACTCTTTTTGCTGATTAGAGTAGTTTGAACCGATTCCGCGTGCTTTGGCCCTGAGTTCGCGCATTTCGGCTCCATCCCGCGCACTCATTCCCAGATCTCGCGCATTTCTCCTCCGTCCCGCGCTCCGCCTTCTTACTTCCAGTCCTATTCTCCTTACTGCCTGAGCGAAACGTCTTGCTATCCTAGTTTACGTCCTTGGTAACAGGGTGTGGTTCTTGGATAAGTGCCTTTTCCCCTTGCTATCGAGGCCTTCTTCTGAGTGAAGGTGTCGATTTTCTTAGTAAATGATTCATTTCTCTTACTAAGGCTCCTACGACCTTGGTTGTTTTACAATTGTTCTTGGAACTCTCTAAACCCTTCTTGCTAACGAACCTCATGACTTGCTTCAGGCTTCTTTGCGAACCATTTTATTAAAAATGGAAGCGCAGCGAATAGGCAGAGAACGCGGAGCATTTGTAGGGTTGCAACTAAGGTTGAGTCTAGATTTAATGAGAGTGCAGTTGCTGCCATTTCTGCGGCTCCGGCTGGTACGATGCCTAGGAGGGATTCGTTAAAGGATGTGGAGGTTAGGACGAAAAATAAACCTGCTAGCAAAAGGCTTGTACCAAAATAAATGGCTAGGGTGAGTGCACTTACTTTTCCTATTCTCTTTAGTTCGCGTACGGTCTCACGGTCAAAGCGGGAACCTAATATGGCTCCCATTAGTCCTTGTGCCATGCCTGGTATAACAGAGGGCATCGATATATCCGGTAAGATGAATGTATGAGCGATAAAGCCCAGGCCAATGCTGACAAAAACGATGGCACCTGGAAATGGAATTCGAGCTCCGACCCATGTAGAAAGTAAAGCTACCACAAGAACACAAAGCAGGACAGATACAAAACTCACACCGGACATTGTGTTTGTTGGCTGAGTGAAGAGTTGTTTTTCCACATCCGTCAATAGACCAGCAAAAAAGGGGATCGCAAGGACAAACAACGTAATTCTCGTTGTATGAAAGGCAGCAACAATTCGTTGGTCTGCACCGTATTCGTCACTGACTGCAATAACTTCCGATGCACCCCCGGGTAAACAACAGAAGAATGCTGTATTTTTATCAAGGCCTGACCACTTATGAAAGTAGCGGCCAAGTATTACACCAAACATAATCGTTAGTAGGATAGATAGGAGTAATGGCAGAATGAGCTGTTTGTAGGTGACAAACCGCTCGAGAATGACGGTGAATCCGATGTTTGTTCCAATAATCGCGATAATATATGAAAAGTATTGCTTTGAAAAGGCAATTTTTGCACCTGCAAGAGACCAAATGATGCCACATACTAACGCTCCAAGCAACCAGCCCGCGGGGACGGATAGTGCGTTAAATATCCCCCCTACAAGGATGGCCACTACGATGTAAATCCCTTTTATCAAGACTTCCCCTCCCTTCTATAGCTCCCAATCAATTGGCTGTTTGCCTTGGTCTTTTAACCATTGATTGATTTTGGAGAAGGGTTGGCTTCCAAAAAATCCGCGTCGGGCTGAAAAGGGACTTGGATGAGGTGAAGTGAGTATGTAATGTTTTGGGTCCTTTATTCTCTCCCCTTTGACTTGTGCGTGTTTCCCCCAAAGGACAAAACATACTGGTTCGTCTCTTTGATCTAATGAATCAATGACAGCATCCGTAAAAGTCTCCCATCCACGTCCTTTATGAGAGGCAGGCTCTCCGCGTCGAACGGTCAGAACGTTGTTCAACATCAGGACACCTTGCTTTGCCCATGAGGTTAAGGTTCCGTGGTTTGGTGGCTCAATATCTAGGTCGCTTTGAAGTTCTTTGTACATGTTTTTTAAGGACGGCGGGATCGGGACTTCTGGCTTGACAGAGAAGCTTAGCCCATGTGCCTGGTTCGGACCGTGGTACGGATCTTGGCCAATAATGACTACTTTTACATCCGGAAAGTCAGTCAGGTGAAGAGCATTATAGATCTCGTCCATCGGCGGATAGATGGTTTGTGTTTGATATTCTACTTTTAAAAATTCTCGTAAATCGAGATAATAGTCCTTTTCAAATTCCGATGCGATTTGTCTTTGCCATTCGTTTTGTAAAATCTTCATGATGGCTACACCTCTTTTTCTACTCTTTCTTTTATTGTATCACGTCTATAAAACGATGAAAAAACGCAACAGACACGATAAATGTCTGTTGCGCTTGATTGATTTTAGAAGAATAAATGCGCCATTAGAACAATGACTGGCAGGGTAATAACGGTCCGAACGATGAATACAAGAACCAGATCCCAGAAGTTTACTGGTAGCTTAGAAGCTAGGAGTAAGCCACCTGTTTCAGAAAGATAAATAAGTTGAGTGACAGATAAACAAGCAATGATAAAACGTGTCATCTCACTTTCAATGTCACCTGCAAGTAGTGCAGGAAGTAACATGTCAGCAAATCCGATTACCATTGTTTGACCAGCTGCCGCAGCCTCTGGTACCTGCATTAATTGTAGAACTGGGACAAACGGTGCACCAAGCCATGAGAAGACTGGTGTAAACTCAGCAAAAATTAAAGCGATTGTACCAACAGCCATAACGACAGGGATCACACCTAACCACATATCCAGAACATTTTGCAATCCATTTTTGATATGCTTTACAGGTTTTTCCGTATGCTGTGCTACTCCCATCGCACGGTTAAAGCCAAGTGCGAACAAGTTTGTACCCTTTGGATAGACTTCATCCTCAGATTCTCTTCCATCTACATACGTATCTGACTTACGTGATAGTGGCGGAATACGCGGAGTGATTAAAGCAGCTGCAAGACCCGCAACAAGAATAGTTAGATAATACTGCCAAAACATGTGCGATAGATTCACGTATTCTAAAATCACAATTGTAAATGTAATGGATACAACAGAGAATGTAGTTGATACAATGGCCGCTTCTCTTTTTGTATAATGTCCTTGCTCATACTGCTGGCTACTTAATAGAACACCCACGGTTCCATCACCCATCCAAGATGCTAGGCAATCAACCGAAGAACGACCAGGTAAACGGAATAATGGACGCATTAATTTGTTTAAAAGTGCACCTAATAATTCAAGTAAACCAAAGTTCAAAAGTAAAGGTAACAGTAGACCAGCAAAAAGAAAGACAGCAAACAGTACAGGCAGAAGGTCACCAAAAACAACCATTCCCGTATTTTCACTCCATACAGCTTCTGGACCTAATTCAAAGTATGTCATGACTCCAAATACGGCTCCCAGTACGCGAATAACAAACCAAAACGGACCAACAACAAACAATCTCTTCAAGAAATCATTTTCCATAAATGTTTGTGGCTTTAGAATTGAAACAAAAATCGTCATGATGACAGAGATCAATAACACAGCCAAAACAATTGTAGACATTGCTGTGCCTAACACGTCTGAAAGTAAGTTAGCCATAAAGGCAACAGGAAGTGTAATTTCTCCATCTCCATTTTCAAGTGGAATCATGAATAAAAAGATCCCAAGCAAAGAAGGAATGAGGAAGATTAATAGATTACGTATTGAAAAGTAATTCTTTGAATCCAGTGAATTCATATATATAAACCCCTTATCGTATAATAGCGGTGGACTGTTAGATTTTCTACCTACGTTTCTAACGTCCCTCAATAATTATACATATAAATTAATATTTAGCCAGTCTTTTCACCAAAAAAGGTTATACAAAGTTATGGTAATTTAAAGATTGATAGCTCATCCTCAAGCCCTTTTGTCTTTTCAGCAAGGTCATCGGCCATATTTTTTATCTTTTGAGTAGAAGCCAGTTGTTCTTCTGTTTGTCTTGTTGCATCTTCTGTTCGTCTAACATGTTCTTGTGACGCATCACTCACCTCTTGAATATGGCGGTGTAGATCTCGTATGTCGGAGGAAATCGACCGTGTAGAATCAGATACTCCTTCCATTTCTGTATACACCTTTTGAACCGATGTACTAATTTTTTGGAATGATTGAACCACTCGATTCATACGTGAAGTACCTTCAATTACTTCCGACCTTCCAGTTGAGATCTCTTTAACCGCTTGATCTGTTTCCTCTTGTATCGTATGAACCATTTCGCTAATTTGGCTAGCTACTTTCTTTGATTTGATCGATAGCTTTTGCACTTCTGATGCAACCACAGCAAAGCCCTGGCCGTGACTTCCAGCTCTAGCTGCTTCAATCG
Source organism: Alkalihalobacillus sp. NPDC127517 (assembly GCF_050276055.1). Taxonomy (NCBI): domain Bacteria; kingdom Bacillati; phylum Bacillota; class Bacilli; order Caryophanales; family Bacillaceae; genus Alkalihalobacillus; species Alkalihalobacillus sp. NPDC127517. Next base: position 46,900 of record NZ_JBNNQX010000015.1, read on the forward strand.
ATGCATTCAGAGCAAGAAGCTGCGTTTGTTCAGAAACTTCAGTGAGGACAGCGACCATTTGATTGATTTTCCCCGTATTTTTGTGTAGGCGCTCCATTACTTTAGCTGCTTGAAAAACGGTTTGTTCGATTTTTGCGGTTTGATTCATGGCTTCAGCAATTTGTGTTTGACCCGCCTTAGCTTGTTCGTCCATTTGGTGTGAGGTGTCTGTGGCCGAGGTTGTCGCCCGGTCAATAGTCACCACCGTTTCTTTAATGTCTTCTGCTTTCTCTAAGCTCTGGGCTGTTAACATAGAGTTAGACTCAGACATAGCTGCGAGTGTTTGTAAGTAGGAGGTCATCGTAAGCGCTGATTGCTCGGACTCACTTGAGCTGTCGGAAAGATTGTTTGCCGTTACGGTAACGGTTTTGCCGAGGGTAGTTGTTGTTCCAATCATTTTCTTTAATGCTTCTCTCATCTGATTAAAAGCAGCTGTTACCACACCAATTTCGTCTGATGAAACTGTGGTTACTTCATTCCCTCTGAGATCTCCATCTGCTATAAGATTCGCAGCATTTGATAACCTCGCGAGTGGCGTTGATATCATCCCTGATACTTTATAGAACATCCAAACAAATAGAAGAATCATGACACATGCAAGAATAAGCGTAATCCATTGCAATCGCTCTCCAAACGCTACGATACTCTCCATACTTTGGTCAATATTTGCTCGTTCTTCTGCTGCTAATGTTTGAAACGTCTCAACCATTTCTTCTGCAATCGGAGTAGACCGTTCATTCATATTCCTTGCTGCAAGCTCAAACTCACCATCACCCATTAACCCAAATACTTGAAATGTCAGGACATCCTCCCACTCTTGCGCTTGGTTAATGGCCTCAACAAATGATTCTTCTTGAGTGTTTTTTAAAATTCGTTCTTCAAGCTGATTGTTTACCTCACTTACCTCCTTAAACTCATTTCTATACGTTTCGTCATCAAATAGAAGATATCCTCTCGATAATGCCAGACGATCGGCAATGTTATACGTCATTTGTTCTTTCGCTGAGAGGATGGGCAGCTGATTGGTTCGAATCTCATCAATTTTTTGATTTGATAAATATGTGTTCCAGCTACTATATACCGCAAATGTCACAAATAGTCCGGTAATAAGTATGAAGACTACTAGTAATTTTCCTCGTACACTTTTCATCCAATCTCTCCTTTATTTTATAAATACCTCCTATAAGCATAGGTAATTAGACCCTGTTAATCTAGTTGATCATTGTTAAGAATTTGTAAAGGCCACGTAAAGACACTAAAAAACCTGAAGCGAATATATATCCGCTTCAGGTTTTTTAGTTAGGAAGATTTTCGATCCACTAACTCATCTACTTTTTCTTCTTCCACTACTGTTTCATTGTCCGTCTCAGTCATTTTTTCTGAATCAATCACATCATCATCGTTCTCAACCTCTAAATCACGATCTTGCTTAAATGAAGATGTGTTTGATAGTTTAAACGTCGAAATCTCTTCTAGTAAACTATTTGCAAGCTCTGTTAGTACCTCAGCCGAGGAAGCCACTTCCTGCATAGCTGCTAGCTGTTCTTCAGTAGAAGCAGCAGCCTCCTCCGTGCTTTCAACATTTGCTTTTGCCTGTACATCCATCGTTGTCATATACTCATTTAATTTCATTGTCTGCTGAGCAATACCTTGAGTGGCGGCTGATACCGCCATCATTTGGCTATTGACTTCATTAATGGATTTAGAGATATGCTCAAATGAAGTGCCCACGTCATCCATTAATTGTGTTCCTTGAGAGACTTCTTCTGTTCCCTTTTGCATTTCTGTTGTTGCAGTCTTGGCATCTCGCTGAATCGCATGAATCATTTGCTCAATCTGACTAGCTGAGTTCTTTGATTCTTCGGCAAGCTTACGTACTTCATCAGCAACAACTGCAAAACCTTTTCCGTGCTCTCCTGCTCTAGCAGCTTCAATCGCTGCATTTAAAGCTAGTAGATTTGTTTGTTCAGATATTGAAGTAATTAACTCTAGAATGTCGCCAATTTCCTTTGATCTTCTATCAAGCTCGCCCATCACTTCAGCGGATTTTTCCACTGTGAGTTGGATATCTTTCATTTGACCAACCGCTTGTCCAATTAGCTCTCTACCAGATGTAGAGCGCTCTTCCATTTTCATGGATGCCTCAATAGCCGTTGCAGTGGCAAATGTAATTTGTTCTACACTTTCCGTCATCGCATTCGATGCCTTGAGACTGTTTCTTGATGTCTCCGAGCTTGATTCAGCTGAGCTATTCAGCGCTTGAACCGTACCAGCAATTTGATTCGTTGCGGCCGATGTTTCTTCTGAGCTTGCTGATAATTGTTCTGCTGTAGCAGCCACGTTTTCTGACATACTTGCAGTTGTTCCAATCAAACTTCGTAACGAATCTCTCATCTTATTAAATGAATGAGCTAGAGCAAGGAACTCATCTTTTGTTTTAACACGTATCGGTTCCCCCGTTAAATCACCATCGCTAATTGCATCTGCCTCTTTCACTAGTTGTTTAAGAGGACTCGAGATCGTTGAAGAAATACGCAAAGCAAGAACAATCATAATAACCGTTAAGGCAATTGCAAGTATTAAGACAATTAATTGAAGCTGTTCTCCTGCACGCTGCGTCTCATTGATACTTGCAGCCATGGCATTGCGTTCATTCTCTGACATCTCTTGAAACTGAGTTGTTAAATTTCTGGCGATGGGCGTTGAACGCAAATTCATCATGGATTCCGCTAGGTCTGCATTTCCGTTTTGATACATAGGGAATACTTCTCCGGTTAATACCCCTTCCCATGCATGAGTATAGGTTAGCGTATCAGCTAAAGATTCATCATCTCCTGCCAGGTTCAACAGCTGTTCTTCAATAACAGCGGCTTCTTCACTTAGCGCATCAAACTGTTCAAGATATTCATCATAACCAAAAAGAAGATATCCCCTTGAAGCAGCCAAACGCTCTGTAATGTTAAAAGCCATTTGTTCCTTAGCCAATAATAGTGGAAACTCTTCCTTTTCCATATTTTGCAGACGTTCATTTGATACATAGAGTGTACTCACACTATAGATAGAGAATGCTAAAAACGATACAATGATAATTGAAAAAATCCGCAAAAGCCTTCCTTTAACACTTTTCAACGATTTCCCACTCCCTAACATCATTAGCCTATTTACAATACGTTTACATCTTTTATTTATATCGTCTAAAAGTCCCATCTTTTTGAGCTTTTTATCCTTATTTTTTCATATTAATTGGGAGTGAGAGGAATTAATTGTCCACTTCCTTTTCATTCATGGTTGTACTTTAGTATAATGAAGGTAGTTCTATAGGATAAGGGGAGTTTACGCGATATGAAACGGTATAAAGCACTAACCATTGCCGGCTCTGACACAAGTGGCGGCGCAGGAATTCAAGCTGATCTAAAAACATTTCAGGAACTAGGTGTCTATGGGATGAATGCACTGACAACCATCGTTGCCCAAAACCCGCATTCAGGCTGGGCTCATGAAGTCTTCCCAATCGACCCTGCTGTAACTGAAAAACAAATAGAAACCGTTCTAGCAGGGATTGGTATTGATGCTGCTAAAACAGGAATGCTTGGTTCAATTAAAATTATTGAGCTAGTTGCTAAAAAAGTTGAGCAGTACAATATCACAAACTTAGTAGTGGATCCTGTGATGGTATGTAAGGGTGCAGATGAGGCCTTGAACCCAGAAACAGATTCATGCTTACGTGAGGTACTCGTTCCAAAAGCATATGTGGTGACTCCTAACTTATTTGAAGCATCACAGCTTACAGGAAACGGACCGATCACAACCGTTGAGCAAATGAAGGAAGCGGCGGCTGCGATTTATGAACTAGGCGCTAAAAACGTTGTCATTAAAGGCGGAAGCAAACTGGATCACTCAAGCGCTGTAGATGTATTTTATGACGGTCAAGATATGCAGTTACTTGAGTCTGAAGAAATCAGCACAACGTATACACATGGAGCTGGCTGTACGTTCGCCGCAGCAATCACTGCTGAGCTTGCAAAGGGTGCAACGGTTCAAGAAGCTGTTCATAAAGCGAAGAAATTTATTACAGCTGCCATTAAACATGGTGTAGAGCTGAATCAATATGTTGGATCTGTTAGCCACGGGGCATTTAACGGAACGTATACTTGATAAAACGTATTAAAAATAAAAACACCTCTGATTTCCTTTTAAAAGGGATGTCAGGGGTGTTTTTTATCCTATTAATGTTGTTAAAGCTTCATTCGTTGCAGTCGTAGTGCATTTAATACGACAGACACTGAGCTAAAGGCCATCGCTGCTCCTGCTACCCATGGTGCAAGGAACCCCGCTGCTGCGATAGGGATCCCTACACTGTTATAAGCTAAAGCCCAGAATAAGTTTTGGCGAATGTTACGGATGGTCCTCTTGCTTACAACGATTGTATCAGCTATTCGCTGCAAATCTCCTCGGACAAGCGTAATATCCGCTGCTTCCATTGCAACATCCGTCCCAGTTCCTATAGCTATCCCAATGTCTGCTGTAGCTAAGGCAGGTGCATCATTAATACCATCACCAACCATAACCACTTTTTTTCCTTGCTTTTGTAGTCGCTTCACAGCCTCCGCTTTTTCCTCTGGCAACACTTCAGCAATCACCTGATCAATACCTGCCCCGTTTGCTATGGCTGTGGCCGTCTGCTTGTTGTCGCCTGTAACCATGTAGACATCAAGACCCATTTCTTTTAATCTTTGAATGGCTGCAGCTGATGTATCCTTCATTGTATCAGCAACGGCAAGCACACCAGCAAGCGTACCCTCTATGGCAACTAGCATCGCTGTTTTCCCAGCTGCTTCAAGAGAATGCATCATCTCAAGCGCTTCGTTTGTCTGTACACGATGCTGATCCATCAACCTGCGAGTCCCAATTAAGATGTTACGTCCAGACAATTCTGCTTCCACACCAAAACCAGTGATTGCCTTAAAGCCTCTAACTTCTAGGAGTGAAAGCTCTCGACTCCGAGCCCCCGCTACGATAGCTGTAGCTAACGGATGCTCCGAATGTGTTTCAACAGAGGCCGCGAGTTGGAGAAGATCATTTTCTAGTTCGTCTCCAACCGGATACACATCTGTTAGCTCTGGTACACCGTTTGTAATGGTGCCTGTCTTATCAAGGAGAATGGTATCAGCAAGATAAGCCGTCTCCAGCTGCTCTCCTCCCCTAAACAGAATGCCATATTCAGCCGCTCTTCCTGACCCTGCCATAATGGATGTAGGGGTTGCAAGTCCGAGCGCACAAGGGCAGGCAATCACAAGGACGGAGATAAACACTTCAAGAGCTGTGCCAAATTCTCCAGGTCTATAGGCAACATACCAGATCAAGAAAGTCAGTACAGCAATAGCTACAACAATTGGAACAAAGACTCCAGAAATTCGGTCAGCCATGCGTTGAATTGGCGCTTTTGAGGTCTGCGCCTGCTCAACGATTTGAACGATTTGAGACAAAACTGTTTCTTTGCCAATTTGCTCTGCCTTTACCCGGAGTGACCCATTCGTATTCAGAGTTGAGCCTAACACCTTTTCTCCGATCCCTTTATCAACAGGCACACTTTCACCAGTCAGCATTGATTCATCAATTGCAGCCTGCCCCTGAGTGATCGTTCCATCTACAGGAATCTTTTCACCCGGTTTCACAGAAATGAGATCGTCTACTCTGACCTCCTGTAACGGGACAACCTGTTCAGCTTCATCCCTATACACACGTGCGGTTTTCGCTTGAAGTCCTAGAAGTTTCTTAATAGCATCCGAAGAGCGTCCCTTAGCTTTTGCTTCAAATAACTTCCCTAAAATAATCAATGTAATAAGAACGGCACTTGTTTCAAAGTAAAGGTCAACCATATGATGAGTTGAACCAATTGATTGAAATGCTAAATAGACACTATAAAAATATGCCGCAGAGGTCCCCATAGCCACAAGCACATCCATATTTGCACTTCCACTTCGTAAAGCCTTATAAGCACCTTTATAAAATGGATAACCAATGACAAATTGCACGGGTGTGGCTAAAACAAGCTGAAACCACGGGTTCATAAATAAGTCTGGTAGCCAAATAAAAGAAGTCCATGTAAAGTGACTCACCATCGCCCACAAAAGCGAGAATGACAGCACTGCAGACACCCAGAATCTAATTGTTTGTTTTTTAATTTCCTGTTGTTTGTGGTCCGGAGCGTCCGCGTCATCTTCTTTTTGCTTTAATGTAAATCCTAGCTTTTGTACAGCTTCTTGCATGTCGAAAATGGAAACTTGCCCAGAATGATATTGAACCGTGGCGGTTTCCATTGCAAGATTAACCGTTGCTGTGCTAATTCCATCAAGACGGGATAATCGTTTCTCAATTCGATTGGAGCACGCCGCACATGACATCCCAATCACCTCGAATTCTGCTGTTTCTTCGATAGCCCCGTAACCTAAGGAATGGAGTTTTTGAAAGAGATCATTTGGCTCTATTTTTGAATGATCGTAGGATACCTGAGCTACTTCGAGAGTACTATTTACTTTCACCTCTTCCACGCCATCCATCCTCTTAAGTCCCTTTTCGATCCGATTGGCACAAGCAGCACAGGTCATCCCCGACACTTGAATGGTTAAATCTTTTTGGTTCATCCTGACACCCCCTTTATGAAAAAAAGAGCCGCATCTATGACGACTCCATTGTTTTTACTTTGTTACATCGTATCCTTGGTCTTCAATTGTTTCCATTATTTTTGTTAGAGGTGCTTTTTCTTGATCGAATTCTACATCAACCTTCGCATCCTTTAAATGAACAGTGACAGAAGCTACGCCATCTAGTTGTCCTACATTTTCTTCTACAGCCTTTACACAGTGGTTACAAGACATTCCTTGTACGTGGAGAGTTTGAGTTTCCATTTAAATTCCTCCTCATCGTTGATTACTGCTAGTTTACTATACCCTATGGGGGTAATCAAGCATTCTGCACAAAAAAAGGCTAATGATCCTATTTCAGAATCATTAGCCTTTTGTTTCATTAATAAATAATCATTTAGCAATTAGAATTTTGATTGGTACGTAGAAATTTCCCAATCATGAACAGTCATGCGGAACTCATCCCACTCGCCACGCTTAAGTTCAAGATACTCGTTAAATGCGTGCTCACCCAACGTTTTTTGACCAATGCTACCCGTTTCAAAACGATCAAGTGCTTGCTCAAGGCTTGAAGGAAGATTATCAATACCACGGCCTTCGAGTTCTGCAGCTGTCATGCTGAAGATATCTGCATCTACAGAAGCAGGAGCTGCCAGCTCACGATCTACACCATCCAAACCAGCAGATGCAATCACTGCAAACGCAAGGTAAGGGTTAGCAGATGGATCCGGACAACGGATTTCAACGCGTGTACCAGCTCCACGTGTAGCTGGAATACGAATGAGTGCAGATCGGTTTGAAGCCGACCAAGCGATGTAGCATGGCGCTTCATATCCTGGAACTAAACGCTTATATGAGTTAACAAGCGGGTTTGTTACCGCAACAAAGTCTTTTACGTTATCAATCAATCCAGCAATAAAGCTATAGGCTGTTGATGAAAGTCCAAGCTTATCTGAATCATCATAGAATGAATTTTCTTGCTTTTCATCATTGAAAAGAGAAATATTCACGTGCATTCCGTTACCGTTTGCTCCAGCAAGTGGTTTTGGCATAAATGTCGCGTGTAATCCAAACTGCTTAGCAACTGTCTTTACAACCCATTTGTACGTTGTTGCTGCGTCAGCTGAAGCGAGAGCATCCGCATATTTAAAGTTGATCTCGTGTTGACCTTCTGCAACCTCATGGTGAGAAGCTTCAATTGTGAAACCAAGCATTTTCAAAGCTTTATAGATCGCAAGGCGAACTTTTTCTCCATCATCCTTAGGAGATGGCTCAAAGTATCCGCCGACGTCTTGTGTGCGTTGAGTTGGTAAACCATACTCATCCGTTTCAAATAAGAAGAATTCAAGCTCAGGTCCAACACTGATAGAGAAACCTTTGTCTTTTGCTCTCTTCACTGTCTTTTTTAATACGTTACGAGGATCTCCCTCAAAATCGGACCCGTCAGGCTTTTTTACACTACATAGGAAGCGTGCTTCAGAATATCCTTCCTCCTCTGTCCAAGGTAAGACAGCAAAAGTTGTAATATCCGGTACTAGATACAAGTCAGATTGGTTGATAGGTGTGAATCCTGTGATTGAAGACCCATCAAACATTGTTTGTCCGTTCACTGCTTGATCCAGTTGTCTTGCTGTAATGGTTACGTGTTTTAATGTACCTTCTAAGTCAACAAACTGCATGTGTAAAAGTTCTACACTTTTCTTCTCAATTGTTTCCTTGATTGTTTCCAAGATGCTTTCTCTAGTTGGTGCATTTACCGACATCCCCACACACTTCCTTTTCATGTAATCTTTTATAACACATTCTTGTTATCTTTTACTTTATGATCGAAAAGCTTCCAATGCAATTGATATGTCAGATAATCTTACAAGGAAATCTTTTGGTAAAAGTCGGCAAACTCTTGCTATAAAAGCGAGTAAGCGCTTTATCATTCTAATTTAAACTTTCTAAATATTCCTTAGAAAGGGAATCCGCAAGCGGATTCCCTCTAAAATGCTTATACTGTTTCGTACGGCTCAGTAACCTGTGGTGCTTTACGAACAAGCGCCATAATTCCAGCAATCACATAAAGAATAGCAGGGATAATTGAAGCGATCCCGACAACTCCTCCAACTATGAATAGAATACCGGAGAGTTTTGTTTTCTTTTTAACAAAAATGGTTGCAAGGATACCTAGAATTGCTGAGATCACCCAAGAAACCGTAAGCCCAACTGCAAATGAACCCAATGATTCAATAAAATTGTTAACAGCTTCTACTTCTGCATCACTAAATTCTGGATCATTCTGTAATTCTTGACTAAATCCTTCTTGGAATTGATCGTTAAATTCATCGCTTCCAAATACAGCGCTAAAGGAAAAACCTAAAATAATTCCTATTAATAGAAGAACACTACCGATAATCCCTAAAACTAACTCGCCTGTTCGTTTCATCTTCTCACTCCTATAATAAATTTAATATACGATTGGACTTTCTTCCTTCGGTTTTCGGACAAATGCCAAGATTCCTGCGATAAAGAATAAAATAGCCGGAATGAAAATTAGGTACCAAATGGATATGAGACTGATAATGGCCGCTAACACCCACATGATTCCAGATACGATTGGCATTTTCTTAACGAGCACCGTGGCTAATACTCCTAAGATGACTGAAACAAGGAGCGCCATCACAATAATCCATCCATTTGAGACAAAGAAATTGATTATTTCATCAACACCCATATCAGCACCCGTTGGATTGACTTCCGGATCCTGTAGCATTTCCTCTAATTGAGCTTGACCTTCAGGTGAAGAAAATACAAATGTGGCTAAAGTAAAAAGGATGAATCCAATTGTCATCATGACACTTCCGATAATTCCCAATACTCGTTCTGCTGTTCTTTTCACATCTTGCTCCTTTCTGTACCTTCTGTACACATCATTTCCATTGTATTACATCATCTATTTATTCGTAAACGATTATAAGAAGATTGATCACTTGTTCGTTTATTAAAAAAGCCTCTTTAGGAACAAAGTCCCAAAGAGGCGATTCAATCTTATTTATTGTATGCGTGTTTCTTAGGCTTACGGCTTTGACCTTGGCTTGAGCTAGTGTTATTGCTTCCACCACGGTATTCGCGACGACCGCCACTTCCACCACCACGGTTTTCACCACCGCGACCACCTTGACGACGACGATCATCTTGACGGTAACGTGATCTTCCACCACTACCGCCGCCATCGCGACGAGGTTTTTTCGAACGAAGCGGTGCTTCATCTGTCAGACGAACAGGTGTAGCATCCGGTTCTTTTGTTAATAGTTTTAATGCAGCAGACAAAGCAGTTGTAGCATCTGTTTCTTTAAGTAGCTCTTCAGCTGCCTCGCGGTAAGAATCTGCACTATTTTCAACTTCAGTTAATGCACGTAATTGCTCAAGTGCAAGCTTTTGTTGACCTTCGACTGCCTGTTGAAGAGTTGGGGCACTATGGCGATCCATTTTCTTCTTAGACAAACGTTCGATTGCTTTGATATGGTCTCTTTCACGTGGTGTACCGAAAGTAACGGCAATACCTGAACGTCCTGCACGACCTGTACGACCAATACGGTGTACATAGCTTTCAGGATCTTGTGGAAGATCAAAGTTGTATACGTGAGATACTCCACTGATATCTAAACCACGAGCAGCTACATCTGTCGCTACAAGTACATCAATTAGACCGGTTTTGAATTTACGAAGAACGCTATCACGCTTCGCTTGATTCAGGTCACCATGAATACCTTCTGCACGGTATCCGCGTTTGATTAGTGCTTCAGACAATTCATCTACACGACGCTTTGTACGTCCGAACACAATTGCAAGCTCTGGAACTTGAATGTCAATCAGACGAGTTAGGGCATCAAACTTATCACGCTCATACAATTCAATGTATTGCTGTTCGATGTTTTCCATCGTTACTTCTTTTGATTTCACTGCAATAACTTCAGGGGAATCCATGAAAGTAGTAGCCAGCTTTTCAATACGCTTTGGCATTGTAGCTGAGAATAGAAGTGTTTGACGCTCAGATGGTGTTTCTTTCAAAATGGTCTCAATATCTTCAATGAATCCCATGTTTAGCATTTCATCTGCTTCATCAAGTACAACTGTGTCAACTTGATCAAGAAGAATCGTTTTGCGGCGCATATGGTCCATTAGACGACCCGGTGTTGCTACAACGATGTGCGGATTTTGTTTTAAGTCACGGATTTGCTTACGCATATCTTGACCACCGTAAACGGTAACTGTACGTACACCTTTTTTACGGCCAAACTTGATTAGCGATTCTGCTACTTGGTTAGCAAGCTCTCTTGTAGGAGCAATAACTAGCCCTTGAACTTCACGCTTATCAATATTAATTCTTTCAACTAAAGGAACACCAAATGCTCCTGTTTTCCCAGTTCCTGTTTGTGCTTGACCGATAATATCCTTTCCAAGTAAAGCTGTAGGAATCGTTGCTTCTTGGATTGGTGTAGCCTGGTCAAATCCCATACCTGTTACTGCCTGAACAACTTGCTCGCTCAGATTAAAATCATAAAATGTTGCCAAATGACAAATCTCCTTTTGGGCACCCTTCCGATGGTGACACGTTAGTCAGCCTTTCATCTCCACTTAGAGACGCGTAATCTATAACGCAGAAAGACCATACCCCCTAACAACCTGGATATGGTCGTCTGCCTGAATATATGTGTCGCCTACATACTAAGGCGCTTGTAGTTTTTTTTCCATCCATAATCATATCACGGGTGTTTCCTTAAATCAATGGTCCTTCAATATTTGCCAGCACCATCTGCCTCATGTAAATGCATACAATCTAGCATAGCCTAAAGAAAAAAGAATTATTCGGTTGATTAAAAAAAGCCGGATACCCATGTATTGGTACCCGACAAAGATCATTATTCAGATGGATACGTCGTTAAAAATTGTTCAAACACTTCATTTTCAGCAGCACCGACCAGACGCTGTTCTTCTACCCCATCCTTGAAGTGTACTAAAGTTGGTGTTGATTGAATGTTGTAGTCTTCCCAGCCTTGCTCAAACTCACGTAGATTGTACTGAGGAATGTCCTCGTCCAACTCGTCTGCTATTTCATTCAGTCTTGGCGTTGCTTCTCGACAATGCGGGCACTCTGATGCATAGAAATAGACTGTAAACGTTTCTTCATTATTTAAACGCTCTTCAAGCTCATCTGGCAGAATCGCGTTTTGATAGTTCGGATCATCTACAATTTCCATTGTTGCAGGAAGAAGCTCGTCTTTGCCAAATTGATTTTCACCTACGGACTCCATCTTTTGCTTATTGGCAGTTACTGTTAAAATAGCGAGTAAGGCAAATACCACAACGATAATGCCTCCAAAAATAGCGATCTTTTTCATTTCATCAACCCCTAGATTTCTTTAAAATGGTCACACTTGTCATAAGAATGATTAAAAATGCTGTCCCCGCTAAAAAAGGGATCGTCACGAAACCAAACCAATTAATATATTCTCCCGTACATGGAACTCGTCCACATCCCGGACCTGAACCAACTGTATCAGGAAGTTTTTGAAGAGTGTAATGATAAATAGAAATACATAATCCTATGCCAGATAAGACGGCTGCATAAATAGCTGCACTCGCTTCTTTTCGGATCACACCAATCAATAGAATAATGACTAATGGGTACATTAAAATGCGTTGGTACCAGCATAATGTACAAGGTTCAAAATGACGAATTTCCGAGAAAAACAGTGAACCTAAAGTAGCTATGAAGGATGTTCCCCATGCAAATAACATCAAATTCTCAACAGCTTTTTTCATATCGTACCCTCTCACCTAATTCATATTAAAATCACACTTTACAATTTATCAATTTCCTTTGAACTTGTCACTACATTTGTTACAAGTTTAACAAAAATGAAATGATCTCTTATACATGTTTTTGTCACATTTAGCCAAACTATTCCTAGAAAGTACAACAGGAGGCTATTAGAGATGAGTGACTCACCAAAACAACCCCTTTGGAACACATATTGGCGGAAAGATGTTACGATGCCTGAATTTCCTTCCTTATCAGAGAGTATGACTGTAGACGTTGCGATTATTGGCGGAGGCATCTCGGGACTAACCACTGCGTATTTGTTGAGCAAGGAAGGCAAAAAGGTTGCTCTTCTTGAAGCAGACCGGCTTTGCGAAGGAACAACAGGTCATACTACAGCTAAAATCACAGCACAACACGGGGCAATCTACGACGAATTTGTCAATCACCTAGGTATAGGTGGGGCGAAAACGTATTACGAGGCCAATCAGCGTGCGGTTGATTTTGTTCGTGAACTTGTAGAGGAACACAACATTCCATGTCAATTTGAGATGGAGGATGCCTATCTCTACGCAACCACAGACCAAGGTGTAGAGAAGCTCCGAAAAGAAAAAGAAGCCTATGAGGTACTCGACATTCCTCACGAATGGCTTGATTCCATCCCTTTAAACATTCCGGTTAAAGCAGCGCTTGTTATGAAAGACCAGGCTCAATTCCATCCCTTAAAGTATATGGCTTTCTTAGCAAATGAAATCGTTAAAAATGGTGGAAACATTTTCGAGCATACCGTTGCGCTTGATGTGAATCATGATGCAAAACCGACCATCTTAACAAAAAACGGCTTTCCTGTTACGGCTTCATCAGTTGTTGCTGCCTCACACTTCCCATTTATCGACAAAGGTGGATTGTATTTCACCCGTATGAAAGCAGACCGCTCGTACATTATATCTGGTGTAACACAAGAGAAATGGCCAGGTGGGATGTATTTACATGTGGATCTGCCGAGTCGTTCCATACGAGCCTGCACAAATGAGGAAGGCGAAACAACAATCCTTATCGGAGGGGAGCATCACAAAGCCGGACAAGGTGGAGATACAAGATCTTATTATGAGGCGCTCGGATCGTATGCCAACACACACTTTGATTCCTTTAATCTTACGTATGAGTGGTCAGCACAGGATTTGCAGACTTTAGATAAAGTCCCTTATATCGGTCGCTTATCACCAGTTCACACAGATCTATTTGTAGCCACAGGGTACCGAAAATGGGGTATGACAGGAGGAACAAACGCCGCCATCATTACAGCAAACGTCATTGCTCATGGTTCAGATAAATATGAAGACATCTTTTTACCGAGTCGTGTTCATGCGGACCCAAGTATTCGTCACTTTTTAAAGGAAAACCTAAACGTGGCCTCAGAGCTTATTAAAGGAAAAGTGAGTCCAGATGAACAAAGTATTACAAGCTTAAGAAATGGTGAGGGTGCCGCCGTTCACTACCAGGGTCAAAAGGCTGGTGCATGCAGAACGAATGATGGGGAGCTCTATATCGTAGACACAACCTGCACACATATCGGGTGTGAGGTTGGTTGGAACAAAGCCGATCAAACATGGGATTGTCCTTGTCACGGCTCACGCTTCTCATGCTCCGGAGATGTGATCGAAGGCCCAGCTAAAAAGCCACTCACCCTCCTCTCGCCTAAAAAATCCTCATAATTTAAAGCTGCTAGCTAGCGATTCATATCATAGCTAGCCTTTTTCATGTAAAATAGCATGTAGATTTTATTTCATACTGACAAGGAGTGGCCATACATGGATGGTAAAAAACGAGCAAACATTCAAGCCGGCTTACGTGTTGAAATTGTTCTGAAACAGGATCAACGCACCGGCAAACGAACAGAAGGTGTTGTAAAGGATATCTTAACCAACTCACCTTCTCATCCGCATGGCATAAAAGTCCGCCTAGCTGACGGACAAGTTGGAAGAGTACAAGCCATACTCGGATAACGATTAAGCTACCGCATCTTTTGGGACGAGCTTCTCACAACAAGCTCAGGTATGAGTTCACAACCACTTAGCTCCTGATCCGGATCCTCTATTAAGTGGATAAGCTCATCTACTAATGTTTTTGCAAGTAGCTCAACTGGCACACCTACGGCAGAGAATGGAACTTCTGTTTCTGCCAATTGAGGAATGTTGTCATAGGAAATAAGAGATATGTCGTCTGGAACCTTTAGTCCGGATTGACGCAACGCTCGATAGGTTCCTATGGCAATATCATAGCTTGAGCAAATCAACGCATCCGGCAGCGTGTGTTCATTAACGTAATTCCTTACTTCTCTCATTGCATCTCCGACATCCAACCCCTTTGTTTGAATAAATTGAGGCTCCCTTGAAACCTTCTCCATCGCTTGTTTAAACCCTTTTTCTTTTGCCTGCTGTCTTCGCCCTGAACCTCCGATCACTCCGACATATGCGATGGACTGATTGTTGCAGCGCACTAGCTCCCGAACGGCAAGCTCCATAGCCAATTCATGTTTGACCCCAATGGTCGGAAATTGATTGATACTCGGTACCCCATAAGATAATAAGGGTACATCCAATGTTTTTGGAAGCTGATCTTGAGGTAAATCTTCTTCAAACATCAACATCCCGTCTACTCTCATTTTGGAAAATAGATCAATGGAATCTAGTGCGTTATTAATAGATAAGAGCATTTGTTTATGATGTATTTTCATCTGGTTGTTTACCTGACTAGCAAGCTCCGATAATGCTAAGCGGTTAATTTCTGGCCAGACGAGTCCAATTGTGTTTGTTCGCTTGGTTACAAGATGCTTGGCTGAATAATTTGGCGTGTATCCTAATTCATTTGCCTTTTCAAGAATAAACTGTTTCGTGTCGTGCTTTACTAAAGGGCTGTCGTTTAATGCTTTTGATACCGTCGAATAACTGACGTTTGTCGCCTTCGCTATATCTTTTATGGTTATTTTCATCTGTTTATTCCGCCCTTTTTCAACAAGTTCTTTCACCATTCTATTAAATTCTTTAGAAAATAACAACGTTTTCATTGATTTTGATAACGCTTTCTCTTATGCTAATAACAACGTTGTTATTTTGATTTAGGAGGAGAAAGTGATATGAAAAGCAGCACTGTACTTTTTGTTGTAAGCGCTCTACCTGTTTTGCTAACAGCTTGTTCAAGCCCTGTCGCGCAGTCAACCGATACAACTGTGTTACGTCTGGCTCACAATATGAACCAATCACATCCTATCCATCAATCATTAACTCATTTTGCAGAAGTCGCTGAAGAAAAAAGCAATGGCTCATTGGTTTTTGAGTTCTATCCAAATGAACAGCTTGGGTCAGAACGTGAAGCCATTGAACTTACTCAAACTGGTGCCGTAGATGTGACCAAGGTAAGCGCCACTGCACTTGAGAGCTTTTCACCTGTTTATGCGCTTTTCAGTATCCCTTATTTGTTTGAAGATCAAGATCACTACTATGAAGTCATGGAAAGTGAAATTGCTACTGATATCTATGAATCTACCACTGAAAACGGATTCTTTGGTTTGACCTATTATGATTCTGGCGTCCGAAATATGTATACCGTCGATCAGCCTATCAAAGAGCCAGAGGATCTATCCGGTCTCAAGATTCGTGTGCAACCCAGTGAAACCGCTATCCAAATGACGAGATTGATGGGTGGTGCCCCGACACCAATGGGATTTGGTGAAGTATACACTTCTCTTCAGCAAGGGGTCATTGATGGTACTGAAAATAATGAAACCGCATTAATTTCTACAAATCACGGGGAAGTAGCAAAGGAGTATTCCTATACGGAGCATTCAATTGTGCCTGACCTTCTCATTTTTAGTAAGAACCGTTGGAATCGTTTCACAGAAGAAGAACAACAAATCCTAAGAGAAGCTGCTATGGAATCAACCGAATTCCATAAGGAGCTGTGGGCCGAGGAAATTAATCAATCTATCGAAGCAGCAAAAGAACTTGGCGTTACCTTTCATGAGGATGTCAATAAAGCCGCTTTTCGCGAATTAGTTGAACCTATACATGAGCAGGTTCGTAATAACCCAGATCTCACTTCTTATTATGAACGAATTCAAACAATAGGAGAAGGAAGCGATGAACATGATTGATTCTATTAACAAGCTGCTCGGTAAGGTTATTATCTTTCTATCTTCGACCATGTTTGGTGTCATGGTTCTCGTAGCTGTTTGGCAAGTAGTCAGTCGCTACATCTTAAATTCACCTAGTACCTTTTCAGAGGAATTTTTACGCTACTCACTCATTTGGGTCACAATGATCGGAGGGGCTTATGTCTTCCATTTAAAGAAACATATTGCCATTGAGATGTTTGTTGAACGGTTTTCCAAGGGAATCCAAAAGCGAATTCGACAGCTCGCCCTCCTTTTCCTCGTTCTCTTCTCACTCATAGTCATGGTTTATGGCGGGATTCAAATTGTTTCATTAACGATGTCTCAACAAACCGTGTCTCTTGGTATTCCAATGGGGTATGTCTATCTTTCTCTACCAATCTCAGGAGCGCTTATTACTTGGTTCACAGTTGTAGAGCTAGTAACTGGCAAAAACGGCGCAAAAAATGAAACAACCGAAACGGACTTGTCCATTCATTAACAATCTAAATTAGATAAGGAGAATCAACATGGCTCTTCTAGCAGGAATTAGTCTAGTTGTTATATTTATCATATTACTTCTCATTGGTGTTCCAATTGCCATTAGCATTGCCGGGGCGTCCATTGTAACGATGTTTATCATCGCTCCATTTGATGTTGCGATCTTCACATCAGCGCAGAAAATGGTTACCGGAATTGATAGTTTTACGTTGCTTGCTGTTCCGTTCTTCCTACTCACAGGAATTATCATGAACCAAGGTGGGATTGCCCTGCGTTTGGTTAATGTAGCAAAGCTTCTAACCGGTAAATTACCTGGTTCATTAGCTCATACAAATATTGTAGGAAATATGCTCTTTGGATCGATTGCCGGTTCTTCAGTAGCATCCGCTGCAGCCATTGGAAAGGTTATGCACCCACTTCAAGAAAAAGAGGGCTATGACCGGAAATTCTCTGCTGCAGTGAACATCGCTTCTGCTCCTACAGGATTGATTATTCCTCCGACCGGTTTGTTTATTATCTATTCTTTAGTAAGTGGAGGAACGTCAATTGCTGCTTTGTTTCTAGCTGGATACATACCTGGTATTCTTTGGGGACTGGCTGTAATGGTCGTTGCCTTTATCATTGCGAAGAAAAAAGGGTACATTGCTTCTCCTGAATCAAGAGTCCATTCACCCCTTAAGGTGATTTGGGAAGCGATTCCTAGTTTGTTCTTAATCTTTATTATTATTGGTGGGATTATAGCCGGAGTATTTACGGCGACAGAGGCATCGGCAATCGCTATTGTATACTCGCTCATTCTCTCATTTATTTACAAAGGAATTACGCTGCGTCAATTACCAGGTATCTTTAGAGAAGCTGTTGAGCTGACGGTTGTCATTATGTTCTTAATCGGTACGTCTGCCATGTTGTCTCTTGTTATGGCTTTTACAGGAATACCGGACGCATTAAGTTCATCTATCTTAACGCTGACTGAAAATCCAATCCTGATCTTGCTGTTAATCAACCTAATCCTATTGCTAATTGGAACGGTTATGGATGTTACACCTGCCATTTTAATTTTCACTCCAATCTTTTTACCAGTTGTAACAGAATTCGGAATGGATCCAGTTCATTTTGGTATCATTCTAATCTTTAACTTATGTATTGGTAACATTACTCCACCAAGTGGTAGTGCCTTATTTGTTGGAAGTACAGTTGGTCGTGTACGAATTGAAGAAGTGGTACGTCCACTTGTTCCATTTTATATTGCAGTTATTTCTGTACTAATTGTAGTCACAATGATTCCTACAATCAGCACATGGTTACCTACGCTATTCGGTTTAATGTAACACTTATTTAAAGGAGAGAGATTATATGAATATTCAGCACGCTTACCAATTTGCCCTAAAAGAGAAACATGAGGCTTATGTAACGTTCTACAACGATGAATCCCAGATATTTGCACATATTTATGTGTTAGAGCAGGACATAATCCGAGTTCTTTTTGAGAAAAAAGAAGGCTTACAGCTTCCGACTACATGGAGTATTGCGCCTGGTGAATCCGACGTTGAGCTTTCCGGACGCCCGCGCAAAAAAACCACTGGATTTTCTTGCCCGACCTATTCGTACCATGAAACCAATTCCACTTTTGAAGTCAGCACAGATTCATTAAAAGCTACGATTGAAAAAGAAGGCTTCCGAATCACATGGTCGAGAAAAGATATGGATGAATGGATTGTTTTCGCAGAGGATCGTGAGACTCAAGCGTATAACTATAACGGGGAACTCGGATCAACGATTAAACATTATTTGCGTAGAGAGATTACAGAGCAATACTTTGGACTTGGTGAGCGGACCGGTTCCTTAAACCGTCACCATGGTAGGTACCGGAATATCACTATTGATGCGATGGGTTATGATGCCGAGTTCTCAGATCCCTTGTACAAGCATATTCCGTTTTACATTACACGTAATCCAAAAACCGGTTTCTCATATGGATTGTTTTATGACAACCTGGCCCCAGGATACTTCGATTTAGGTCGAGAGCTTGATAATTACCACTCCTTATATCGCTACTTTGAAGCAGAAAGCGGTGATTTGGATTATTACATGCTCGCTGGTCCGACGGTACGTGACGTTGTCCAAACCTACACGTGGATGACAGGGACAACGGCAATGCCTCCAAAGTGGAGTCTTGGCTATTCTGGTTCAACGATGAGTTATACAGATGCACAAAATGCACAAGAGCAACTGCAGCAATTCATTAAGCATTGTGAGGAACACGACATTCTATGTGATTCATTCCAGCTTTCGTCAGGTTACACCTCCATTGATGACAAACGATATGTGTTTCATTGGAATAAGGAAAAGTTTCCAGATGCTAAAAAGCTTGCTGCCGACTTTAAAGCAAAAGGGCTAAGACTTGCTGCGAATATTAAACCTGCATTCCTGCGAAGTCATCCGAAATATGAAGAACTAGAGAAGCAAAACTTTTTCATTCAGAACGAGCACGGTGAAACGGAGCTTGCCCAATTCTGGGACGGTGGTGGCGCGTATCTTGATTTCACAAATCCTGATGCATTTACCTGGTGGAAGGATCAAGTGAAGGAACAATTGCTTTCTTATGGCATTGAGTCTACCTGGAATGATAATAATGAATACGAGATTTGGAATACAGGTGCCAGCGTCCACGGTTTTGGTGACCGCCAAGATTTCCAAACGATCCGAGCCGTGTTCCCACTTCTCATGATGAAGGCTTCGTTTGAAGCGCAGGAGGAACACGACCAAAACCAGCGTCCGTTCCTCATCTCTCGTTCAGGTGCACCAGGAATGCAACGATATGTTCAGACTTGGACTGGAGATAACCGAACAGAATGGAAGACGATTCGCTACAACATCAAGACTGGTCTTGGTTTAACTTTATCAGGCATTCATAATATCGGTCATGACGTAGGTGGCTTCGCTGGTCCAAAACCTGATGAAGAGTTATTTGTACGCTGGGTTCAAAATGGCGTATTCCACCCCAGATTCACAATCCATTCGTGGAATGAGGACGAGACCGTTAACGAACCATGGATGTATAAAGAAGCGACGCCAGCAATCAAAAAGCTGATTCAATTACGATCCATGTTAACCCCTTATTGGTATACAGCTTTTTATCGGTCTCACACTCAGCATGAGCCTATTATGAAACCAACCTTCCTAGACTTTGAGGATGACCAGAAGACGTGGGAAGAGAATGATGATTTCTTAGTAGGACCTTCCTTACTTGTTGCATCTGTTGTTGAACCAGGTGTTACAGAAAGAAGAGTTTATGCACCAAATCATGCTGGTGGGTGGTTTGATTTCTATCGTGGAACCCATGTAGAAGGTGGCTCATACGCGACAATCCCTGCTCCTCTTGATGAAACGCCTTTACTTGTTAAAGCCGGTGCGATTATTCCAATCAACGAGGCACCACGGACATTTAAAGAAAAGGATAAGGATGAACGTGCCTTCCTCTTGTATCCATCAAAAGAGAACACTCAAGTCAGCCACACTCTTTACGAGGATGACGGGATCACTCGTCATTTTAAAGAGTCTCATGCCACTGTTACAGTGACAATGGAAACGACTGACCAAGCTATTCTAATAACAACCACTGTTTCCGAAAATGGCTACAACCTTCCATATACTCAAGCACGTTTCAAGGTAAAGACAAATGACACGCGTGAGCTTTATGTAAATGATCAAATCATTACAAATCATGAGCGAGTGACCATTTAAGTGAATGTCCAACTGAGTCCGAGGACGATCCTCGGACTTTTTTCTCATAAACTTTTCAATTTGTGCAACCTTTTCCTGACTGCTCCGTATATTCAGACATAAGACCTACACATTAGACATTTCTATATAAAGGAAGGAGTGATACTATGGAAAGGGATGGAATTATATCTCTTTCATTTTACTGGGACATCGTAAGGGGGGATTAGCATGGAGAACATTGAACAAATTTACTTATACGGATTAATTGCAGGTGGTGTTTTGACACTCGTTTACATTCTAGTAAGCGACATCTTAGATGGTATGTTTGAATTTATCCCAGACGGTTGGTTCAACCCTACTTTACTTCTTTCGTTTGTCACGTTTGTAAGTGCTGGTGGATATCTTTTTGAAACACTGACCTCAATAAATAGTGTAGTTGTCCTGATCCTATCCGCTCTCGTATCATTGGTACTGGTTTTACTACTTAATATTTTTGTCCTTATCCCATTAACAAACGCAGAAGAATCAAATGCTTACACTGAAGATGATTTAATCGGCAGGCCAGGACATGTGATTGTCTCTATCCCTCAAGACGGATTTGGAGAAGTGATTCTTTATGATTCGGGAGGAAATGTTTCAAAAACAGCAAAAGCATTTGATGACGTGGAGATCGCATCAGGCACAGACATCTTCGTGATCGACATTAAAGAAGGCGTTGCGTACGTATCAGTTAAAGAGAAAGAGCTATCATTTTAATTTAATTTAGGAGGAATTTTATTGGATACTTTTATTAGTCCGACCATTCTTGTTATTGCAGCAGCTGCTGCTATTGTTCTTGCTTTAATCGGGGTATTTGTTACAAAGTACCGAACAGCAGGTCCAGACGAAGCATTGATTGTTACAGGTAGTTATTTGGGTGGCAAAAACGTAAACATCGACGGATCCGGAAATCGCATTAAGATTGTACGCGGTGGTGGTACGTTTGTTATGCCTGTCTTTCAACAAGCAAAACCTCTTAGTCTACTTTCTAGTAAACTAGACGTACAAACACCTGAAGTGTATACAGAGCAAGGTGTACCCGTTATTGCTGATGGTACTGCGATTATTAAAATCGGTGGTTCCATTAGTGAAATCGCAACAGCTGCTGAGCAGTTCCTAGGAAAAACGCGTGAAGATCGTGAAACGGAAGCAAAAGAAGTATTAGAAGGTCATTTACGTTCGATCTTAGGTTCTATGACTGTAGAAGAAATCTACAAAAACAGAGAGCGTTTTTCTCAAGAAGTACAAAAGGTTGCTTCACAGGATTTAGCAAAGATGGGGCTTATCATCGTATCATTTACCATTAAAGATCTTAGAGATACGAATGGCTACTTAGAATCATTAGGTAAACCAAGAATTGCGCAAGTTAAACGTGATGCAGATATCGCTACTGCTGACGCTATAATGGAAACACGTATTAAGCAAGCGGAAGCGAATAAGCTAGCACAGCGTTCTGAGCTTGAGCGTGCAACGGAAATTGCAGAAGCCGAAAAAGATAACCAACTAAAAGTGGCTGAATACCGTACGGAGCAAGAGAAAGCGAAAGCCCTTGCTGACCAATCTTACCACTTACAAGAAGCGCGCTCGAAGCAAGAAGTAACCGAGCAGCAAATGCAGGTACAAATCATTGAGCGTCAAAAGCAAATTGAATTAGAAGAGAAAGAGATTCTAAGACGTGAACGTCAGTACGATTCAGAAGTGAAGAAAAAAGCCGATGCCGATCGTTATTCGGTTGAGCAAGCTGCTGCTGCTGCAAAAAGCAAACAATTGGCTGAAGCAGATGCCGATAAGTACCGTGTTGAAGCAATGGCAAAAGCCGATGCTGAAAAAGTTCGTGTGGATGGTTTAGCTCGTGCGGAAGCGGATCGTGCACAAGGGGAAGCGGAAGCAGAGGTTATTCGACTGAAAGGTCTTGCAGAAGCCGAAGCGAAAGAGAAAATTGCAGAAGCCTTCGAAGGATACGGTCAGGCTGCTATGCTTGATATGATTGTGAAAATGCTTCCTGATTATGCGAAACAAGTGGCAGCTCCACTTTCTAACATTGATCAAATCACTGTTGTTGATACAGGTGGCAACGGCGAGAACAGTGGTGCAAACAAAGTCACTGGCTACGCTACAGACTTGATGAGCACATTACAGCATTCTCTAAAAGCTTCTTCTGGCATTGATATGAAAGAGCTGATTGAGAACTTCTCAGGTAAAGGAAACGTGCGCTCTTCAATTGAAGAACTCACAAACGAAGTTAAACGCTCAAAACCAAGTGAAAGCGAAGAATCACAAGCAAAAACTGACGAAGCTTCAGAAGAAAAATAATAAATGTAAAAGGAGCGAGCATCTTGGATGTTCGCTCCTTTTGTTGTGTGGTGGAATAACGTCGCTACCGTGATGGCGGCACGCTTTCCTAGGAAAGGCGGTGAACTAATCCTGGCTGCGCCAAGGCTCATTTCACCTCTGCCCTTTTCTCCCCTAGGAGTCGGCCTGCCATCTCGTCCGCTTGGTTAGAGCTTAAGCTTTGTTTTGATAGATCGTTCTTTAAAAACAAGTGGATTCTATTGATAAATTAACTTAGTACGTTGCTAGCGGATAATTATGCGCTCTTTTCGATGTAGAGTGGTAGGATGTCGCTACCGTGATGGCGGCACGCTTTCCTAGGGAGGGCGGTGAACTAATCCTGGCTGCGCCAAGGCTCATTTCACCCCTGCCCTTTTCTCCCTTAGGAGTCGGCCGCCATCTCGTCCGCTTGGATTTGCTCATCTCACTTTTTGATCTGTTATTTCGTTGAGTTGTATTAATGAAATTTAAGTTGATACTTAATGCTTACATTCGGACAGACCAAAAAGACAGAGACGTTGCATTAAGTGATGCCCCTGCTACTTTATATATTTTAAGAATTATCTAGAAATTTTAAAGCTGTCTTCGTCTTGTTTTTTATATATTAAATTTCACGATGTAATTAGATTACCCCCACAACCCCAGCGGACGGAATGGCCGACCGACTCCTGTGGGGTGCAAAGGCGAGATTGAAATAAGACTGGCATTAGCCAGTTTTAGTTCAATGCCCCCCTAGGAAAGCGTGTCGGCCATTCCGGGAACGGCATCCTTTGACTACACACCAAAAAGGCGAGCATCCAGGATGTACCGCCTTTTTTCATTAATTGTTCTATTAAATTACATACGAGGAAATCGTGCCTGCCATCACGCTAGCGGCATTCTACCCCTCCAAAGACTTTTAATCTTCCCGCTGTACAAACAACACCTTCAAATAGTTACTTTCCTTATACTGATTTAAATAAGGATAATCTACAGGCACTGTAAATTCTTCAAGGATGGTGTAACCGACCTTTTGGCTTTTGAATGCCTGCTCCACAAACGTTTTAAACTTACGCATACCTAGCACACTGTTGTTCGTTGAAGCCACAATCACTCCGTTTTCCTCTGTGATGGCAATGGCCTGACCAAGCAATGCTGGATAGTCCTTCGCCACACTAAACGTCTGCTTTTTAGACCTAGCAAAGCTCGGTGGATCAAGTACTACTAAATCAAACGCAAGGCTTTTCTTTTGTGCGTACTTAAAATAATCAAACACGTCCATTACGTGAATACGATGCTCTTCCGGATCCACCTCGTTCAACTGGAATTGCTCGATTGTCCGTTCTTTGCTTCTAGAAGCCAGATCAACACTTGTTGTCACATGTGCCCCGCCCGTTGCCGCAGCTACAGAGAATGCACCTGTATAAGAAAACGTATTAAGCACGGTTTTTCCCTTGGCATAATGCTCGTGAATTCGCTTACGCACCTCACGCTGATCTAAGAAAATGCCCGTCATTGGCCCATCATTCAAATAAACCGCATAGCTGATTCCATTTTCTAAAATCGCTAATGGTTCTGGCGCTTCTAGTCCACTAACAAAATCATCGTCTTCTACATACGATCCTTTATTCGCAAATCGCTTCTTTTCATAAATCCCAGTAAAAGGATACGTTCGCTCTACAGCTTCCATGACCCATTCCTTCATGGAGTAAATCCCTTCACTGTAATACGTAATCACGCCATATTCTGCATAGAAGTCAATCGTGATCCCACCAATACCGTCCCCTTCTCCATTAAAAAGGCGAAACGCATTTGTTTTCTCATCCGCAAAAAGCTGTCCACGCATGGCCACTGCCTTTTGGATGCGTTGCATAAAAAGAGTCGCATTGATCTCCTCTTGCTTCTTTGTGCTTAAGACCCAGCCACGCCCTTTGTTTTGCTGACCATAATAACCTTTCGCAACAAACTCTCCCCGTTCATCCTCAATCGTTACAAGGTCTCCTTCTTGCAAAGGTTCTTCCGACTGATCAACTAGTTCCTGTTCAATTAACGGAAATCCTTTTTTATACAATGCCGCTAATCGACTATCTGCTTGTAATGTTACATTTAATCTATCCAAGGTACTCATCCTATCCTTCTTCAACGTTTAAAACCAATTATAACACGCACAAGAGGTCTACAACGTAAACGACTGAATCGTCCGCTTCTCATGGTCCTCTAACTGCTCATAATCTCCATTTGTATACTCATCGATCACACGGTTCCAAAATGCTTGGGCGGGCTTATTTTCTTTTAATTGTGCGACAACCCAGTTTCCGTGCCATCGTTTAAATACGTTAAAAGCTGCCTGTTTACCTATGCCTTTTCGTTTGTATGGTTTCAATACAAAGAACTCATTTACTGAATTAGGCGATGAATCAGGTGTGGCTTCAAGCAGAACAAATCCAGCCAGCTGATCATCCACTTTAATAAATAATGGATGGAGGTGTGGCTCTATCCAGTAGCCATCTAATCTAAACGGTTCAAATTGACCGTTCTCTTCAAGCCTTATATCTTGTAAGTATTCGCTAAATTCGTAAATATAATATTGCATAAGATTATGCAGGATAGGAGCCTCTTCTTGCTTAACCGGTACAAGTTGTACATCCACAGGAATACCCTCCTCTAATTCGGCTCATTCTCTACATTCTTTTATTATGCAGAATATCCCTTTAAAAAAACAAGGATTAACGTATTTTATTCCCATAAAAAAAGTGCCTGTGTTTCATATGTTCACAGGCACTTGAATGTCGTTTAGTCTTGTTTAAATTGCATGTATACCGTGTGAGTAACTAGGAAGTCACCAATACCGTGTTTTCCATCCGTTCCGCCAAGTCCTGATTGACGTAATCCTGCATGATACCCCTGAATGGCTTCAAAGTTCTCACGATTTACAAAGGTTTCGCCATATAGTAACTCATCCGCGGCACGCATCGCTTCGTGGACATTTTCTGTATAGATCGAAGAAGATAATCCATACTTGGAATCGTTCGCCCATTCAATCGCTTGGTCAAACGATTGATACGTCATGATTGGAAGAACAGGACCAAAGATTTCTTCCTGAATGATCTCTGAATCTTGCTTAACATTCATTAGTAAGGTTGGCTCGTAAAAGAATCCTTTATCCGTTTGCGCCGGTTGTCCTCCTGTTAGAAGTTCAGCTCCCGCTTCGAGCGCTCGCTGGACCATCTCCTGTACGCCTTCGAGGTGGTCTTTACTAATTAATGGACCAATGTCAGCCTTTTTGTTTTCAAGTGGATTGCCGTACGTTTTTTCATTGAATGCTTTTTTTAGCTTTGCAATAAATTCTTCTGATACGTCCTCATGAACATACACACGCTCTGCATTGGTACACGCCTGTCCATTATTCGTTAGACGTGATTCTGTAATGCTTTCTACAGCAAGATCAATGTCTGCATGCTTTGTAACAATGGCTGGTGCCTTCCCACCTAATTCAAGATTCACTTTTGTCATGTTCTGGGCAGCCGCTTCCATCACCTTTGTACCAGCTCCAACGCCTCCGGTCATCGTAACCATGGCAACCTTAGGATGACTCGCTAGTACATTCCCAACAGATGATCCCTTTCCAGTCACAAGGTTGTACACCCCTGCCGGTAGCTCTGATTCATCAACAAGCTTTGTGAATGCAACAGCTGTATTAGGCGTTTGTTGACTTGGTTTAAGGACGATTGTACATCCAGTAATCAAGGCAGTTGCTACTTTCCTGGCAAGAATAAATACCGGGAAGTTCCAAGGTACAATGCCTCCAACTACCCCAATTGGCTTACGCTGCATGTAAATCTGTTCGTTCGGTCGATCACTAGGAACGATTTCACCTTCAATTCGTCTAGCCCATTCAGACATGTAGTAAAAATAATCGATAGCTGTCTGAACTTCTCCATTTGCAAGTTCATAATCTTTTCCCTGTTCTTCAATTAACAGCTCAACAAAATGCTGCTTATTTTCTTCCAGGCGTCTACCAAGATCACGTACGAGCTTCCCTCGCTCTACCTGAGTTTTTTTCGCCCATGACTTTTGCGCCTCATACGCTGCTTCGATGGCTTTATTGGTTTCTTCTTCCGTTGCATTTGCGATCTTTGAAATCACTTCTTCTGTAGAAGGATTCACAACCTCAATGATTTCATCTGACTTAGAAGCCATGTAAGATCCGTTAATATATAATTGATGAGTATCCATCAAAACAACTCCTATTCTATTCTTCTTTATCTAATAATGACACGCCACTTGGTCTGTAATGTAGTTTTACGGTTGAATGTACTTCACTTGCTCCAAGCGCAATGCTTTTTTCTTGTGCCGTTTTAATGACTTCAAATACAGAATCCAATTCACCTTCAATCACTGTCTCCATTGGACCTACTTTATAAGGTAATCCTGAATCCTTTATCACTTGTACAATCTCTGGAAGATCACCATGAGTCCCGTCATCCTTGCCGTTCGGTAAGATTTGAATACCTGCCGTTACTGTAGACAACTTCATCACTCCTTCATAATAGATCGTAAAGAGTGTGTACCCTTTGAGTCTGCGGACAAACCTTTTAATCGTTCCTTCACAAAAAATTCATGAGCCAGGCGTATTCTTGTCCGGTAGAGTAGTACAATAGAAGATATAGCCATTTTATGAAGGAGGACTTTACACATGAAGGACCCCATTAAACAATTTAAAGTGATCGGATATTTAGAAGGTATGTCATTTTTACTACTGCTTGGCCTAGCTATGCCACTTAAATATGGTCTTGGAATAGATATGGCCGTAACGATTGTTGGATCTGCACATGGCGCTTTGTTTGTGTTATACATTGCAGCTATTTTCTATATGATGGTTCGTGTTAGATGGTCACTATTCACAGCACTACTTGCGTTTATCGCATCGATTGTTCCGTTTGGACCGTTTATTTTTGATGCTAAGGTATTAAAGCAACAAGAGACAACGGTTTAAGTTCTAGCGCGCAGGAAACGCAAAATGAGGGCGGGACATAACATTAATGTAGCAAATAACCCGCTACAGGAGAATTCCTCGCACCCACAAGAACGGCCTCAGCCACTTTCGCGGAAAAGGCACCGCTACAGTGTCTTCACCGCGTTCTGTTCCGTAGAAGTCTCGGGTTCTCCCTCCGCTTGTTCAAATAAAATCACGAAAGGCGAATGATTCTGCAATCGAATCATTCGCCTTTTCAAATTGATTTTTAGTTATGTCCC
>NZ_JBNNQX010000016.1:0-74053 GCF_050276055.1 Alkalihalobacillus sp. NPDC127517
CCTGAGCCAGGATCAAACTCTCCATAAAAGTGGTGAGTTGATTGCTCAACTGCTGGCGTTGATGTCTCCATCAACTTTCCAATTGCGTAGCTTACGCTACGACTTTTTTATACTTATGAGATATCATGTATCTCTTCGTACGCTTGGCTTTTGTTCAGTTTTCAAAGAACTTGTTTGCCGCCGTTCATTGCGACTTTTCAATGTTAACAAATCTCATTTAACTTGTCAACAATTGTTTTTTCGACGCCGTTTCGTTCTTGGCGACAAGAAATAATATACCACCCTGAGAAAAAGAATGCAACTACTTTTCGAAAATTAATTAAAAGAATTTAAAGTTCCATGTGTAATGACTCCACTTCCCTATTAACTATAGCAAGTGAAGCCATTATCCATGAATACTTCCCTACTCTTTGTTTCTCATTTGAGGGAATAGAAGAACATCACGAATAGAAGGAGAATTCGTTAGTAGCATAACAAGTCGATCGATACCAATTCCTAGACCACCTGTTGGAGGCATACCATATTCAAGCGCTTCAATAAAGTCGTCGTCCATCATATGTGCTTCATCGTCACCCTGCTCACGTTCGACAAGTTGTTGTTCAAAACGCGCACGTTGATCAATTGGATCATTTAATTCCGTAAACGCATTTGCGTGCTCACGACCAACAATGAATAACTCAAAACGATCTGTGAATCTCTCGTCTTCTGGATTTTTCTTAGCTAAAGGAGAAATGGCTAACGGATGTCCATAAATAAACGTCGGTTGAATTAATGTTTCTTCTACAAAGTGTTCAAAGAATTCATTAACTACATGCCCGTAGCTCATTGTTTCTTTAACAGGTACCTTATGTTCTTTCGCAAGCGCACGGGCTTCCTCGTCCGTCATTTCCTTCCAGAAGTCCACACCTGTTTGTTCTTTAATGGCATCAACCATATGAACTCTTCTCCACTCAGGAGTAAGGTCTACCTCGTAATCACCATACTGAATAACTGTTGAACCCAACACTTCTTTCGAGATGTGAGCAACTAGATTTTCTGTTAAGGCCATGATGTCTTTATAATCCGCATACGCTTCATATAATTCAATCATTGTAAACTCAGGGTTATGACGTGTTGATACTCCTTCATTTCTGAAGACACGACCAATTTCGTATACTTTTTCTAGTCCACCAACAATGAGTCTCTTAAGATGCAATTCAATTGCGATACGCATGTAGAGAGTCATATCAAGTGTATTATGGTGGGTAATGAATGGTTTAGCAGATGCTCCTCCAGCTATTGAATGCATCATCGGTGTTTCAACTTCTAAATACCCTTGGTCGTCTAAATATCTACGCATTGATTGCAAGATACGGCTGCGAACAATAAATGTATCGCGCACATCAGGCGTTACAATTAAGTCCACATAACGCTGACGGTAACGTTGTTCAACATCCTTTAATCCGTGGAACTTATCAGGTAGTGGACGTAGCGACTTACTTAGAAGTTTCAGATCAGTTACCTTTAATGATAGTTCCCCTACATTTGTTTTAAAAGCCATACCAGATACACCAATAATGTCTCCAATGTCTAGTGAGTTAAACAAAGCGTATTGGTCTTCACCTATGGCATCCTTACGAACATAGATTTGGATTTGTCCCGTTAAGTCCTGTATATGAGCAAATCCCGCTTTCCCTTTACCACGCTTAGTCATGACGCGACCAGCCAAGACAGCAGGAGCTTCTTTTTCACTTAACTCATCTTTAGAGTACTCATCAAACTCTTTCGTCATTTGTGCCGAAGAGTGAGTCCGTTCAAATTTATGACCGAACGCGTCAATCCCTTGTTCTTCAAGCTGCTTTAATTTGTCACGTCGTACCGCTAACAAATCATGCAATTCTAGTTCTTCACTCATTGATTCTTCATCTCCTAAATGATAGTAGCCAGTTTACCAGTTACTTCTTTATAATCGTTCCCCTTATGCCTTTTACAAGCATTAAGGGCGTAATTCATTAATTGATATACCTAATACAGATGCAATGTGACCAATTAACTGTTCATCCGGGCAACGTGTATCACGTTCAATTTCGCCCAATACAGAAACGGACACCCCAATTTCTTTTGCAAAGCTTTCTTGAGTGTATCCCTTTAGTTTACGAAATGCACGAATACGCCTGCCCCAGTTTAAGGTTTCCACATTCGTACACCCTCTTTATCATGTAGTTGATTATACACTTCTTTCAAGGTCACTCCCTGCACATTAAAGCTTAAATCGGGAGCAAGCTCAAGTAATGGAATAATAACAAACGAACGTTCCCACATTCTTGGGTGCGGGAGGGTTAAACTCTCCATCTTCATATTTTCTTGATCATACAGAAGAATGTCAAGATCTATTGTCCTTGGGCCCCATCTAATTTCGCGCTTTCTCCCGAGCTCATTCTCAATTTGTTGAGTTTCAGCTAGAAGTTCAAACGGTGGCAAGGTAGTACTCAGGCAGACAACCAGATTTAAAAAGGAAGGTTGATCAACATAGCCAACAGGATCGGTCTCATAAATTGAAGAGATGGCTGTCACTTCACTATCCTTCATTAAACGCAGCTTGCTTATCGCTTTCTCTAAATAACCAATTCGACTCTCCATATTTGAGCCAAGCGATAAATATACGTTAGCCATTACCTGCTCTGGCCCTTGTCAGCTCTATTGAAACAGAGTCGTAGTGGCCTGGTATTGGAGGGTCTGGCTTAATCAATACGACTGTACATTGATTTAAAATGGGATATGCAGATAGTAACTCTTTCGTAATGGAGTCTGCCACGGCTTCTAAAAGCTGTCGTGGTTCTCCTTCTACGATCTTCTGAACTCTTGCATATACGTCCCCATAATCAATTGATTTGGTTAGATCATCTGTTGAAGCGGCCTCTGTTAGATCAAGTTCGAGTGTTAAATCAACCTGAAAACGCTGACCGAGCTTTTGCTCTTCAGCAAAGACCCCATGATACCCGTAAAATTTCATTCTGTTTAACCGGATTTTATCCATTCTTTTTAGTGCCCCTTTCCAAGCAAAGCGTCCATCATTTTTGCCATTCGGCCCATTTCCTTCACATCATGAACCCGAATGATGGAAGCTCCTTTTGAAATCCCTAAGCAATTCGCCGCCCCTGTTCCTTCTAACCGATCATCTACAGGAAGATCCAACGCCTTAGATATAAACGATTTCCTAGAAACCCCTAGTAAAACAGGGTATCCAAGTTTAGCGATTTCGTCGAGTCTACGTATCACCTCTAGATTTTGCTCATAGGATTTTACAAACCCCACTCCAGGATCTAAGATGATCTGTTCATCTGAGACGCCTGCTTCCTTGCAAAGGGCGATGCTTTCCTTTAAGTCGGATAGAACATCTTGCATAAAGTTCCCATACTCACGGTTCGAGCGATTATGCATTAAAATAATCGACGCACCGTTTTGTGCTGCAACTTTCGCCATATTTCCGTCTGCCTTAGCCCCCCATACATCATTAATGATGGAAGCACCAGCTTGAAGTGCACGTTCAGCTACCTCTGCCTTGTATGTATCAATAGATAGCGGAACATCCACTTCCTGTACAAGCGCTTCAATCACTGGGATCACTCGATGTAGCTCTTCATCTTTACTAACCTTCTCGGCTCCCGGCCTAGTAGACTCTCCGCCAATATCAATCATATCCGCACCAGCGTCTACTAATTCACGAGCTCGTTTAACCGCTAGCTCCACTTCATTGTACCTACCACCATCAGAAAACGAGTCGGGGGTGATATTCAATATACCCATAATTTGTGTAGGGCCTAGTTGCGCCGGATCAATTGCTTGTCCATCTGCCATACGTTAACACTCCTATTCGGCAATGCTCCATCGCCATGTTGATTCCCGCTTGTACATCTGTTGAAGTGTGTCTAAGATTGGGTGATCTTTAAACGACGTCCCATCGCAGCTCTCTACTTTAACAATTTCCTGAATGGAATTTGTTAAAAATACTGCATCCGCCTTTAACAGAACCTCTTGAGGGTACAACCCTTCTGTAAGAGAAATTCCCTTTTTGTTTAACAACGCCTTCACATATTGCCGGGTGATTCCATCCAGAATTCCTGTATCTAACGAAGGGGTATAGACCGTATCTCCTTTTACCCAGAAGATGTTTGACGTAATACCTTCTGCAATCCATCCCTCTTGCGTTAGAAAAATCCCTTCTGTATTCAACATGGACCCTAGCTCTTTTTTAGCAAGAACATTGTTTAAGTAATGATGAGACTTCAACCGGTAATCACCCTCCGGTGTATTACGCGGGAGCTTCAACATCGTCATTGCTTTGCTTCTATCTAAGGAAGGGAGAGGCTTCATCATGACTGCAACAGTCGGCTCCAAATAACGACCAGTATATAGTCCGAGCCCCTCGTCTCCAGCTGACACATTCCATCTTACATATGCGTCTTCTATTTTGTTTATCCTAGCTAGCTCTTGTAAGATTTCGATTGCGCGATCCTTTGGAATCGTCCAATCGATACCAATCTGCTCTAGCCCATCTCCCATACGTTGAAAATGGTCATCCAATAAAAAAGGATGACCGTTATATAAACGAAAGGTTTCAAATAAGCCTAATCCATATAAGAACCCATGATCAAAAAGCGATACTGTCGCCATGCTCTCATCTACATACTTGCCATTTAAATAGACGAACATGCCTGATTCCCTGAATGAGCCTCTACAAAATTACGCAACAGCTGTTTGCCGTCCCCTGTCATAATCGATTCCGGATGAAATTGAACACCCTCTATTGCTAATTCTTTATGACGAATTGCCATGATTTCTCCCTCTTCGGTTTCAGAGGAGATCTCAAAACAATCCGGTAACGTTTCACGCTTCACAATAAGAGAATGATATCTAGTTGCCGTTATAGGAGATGGAAGATCTTTAAAGATAGACCTGCCATCGTGCTTCATCTCAGACGTTTTCCCATGCATGAGACGCTCCGCACGTACAACATCCCCACCAAAAACTTGCGCAATGGACTGATGCCCCAAGCACACTCCAAAAATCGGAAGCTTTCCAGCGAAATAACGAATGGCCTCTAAGCTAATTCCAGCCTCGTTTGGACTGCACGGTCCAGGTGAGATCATTAGAATTGCTGGATCTAGCTCTTCGATTTCTGAAATGGTAATCTGATCATTTCGTTTGACTACAAGCTCTTGACCCATCTCACCTAAATATTGAACCAGGTTATACGTAAATGAATCATAGTTATCAATCATAAGAATCATGTTTATTCCTCCTCAGCTCATCTGTGTTTCTGTCATACACTCTTCTTCGCTCAACTCTAGCGCACGCCATAATGCACGCGCCTTCTTAAATGATTCTTTGTACTCGTGGTGTGGGTTGGAATCACTTACAATACCAGCACCAGCTTGAACATGTGCAAGGTTGTCATGACAAACCATTGTTCGAATGGTGATATTAAGTTCCATATCTCCATGAAAACCAAGCCAGCCAATGGCACCAGTATATACACCTCTACGCACAGGCTCAAGCTCTTCAATAATTTCCATTGTTCGTACTTTGGGTGCTCCTGTAATTGTGCCTCCAGGGAAAACACCGCGAATGACATCATAATTAGAATGCTTCTCCGCAAGCTCACCAATCACATTTGATACAAGATGCATCACGTGTGAGTACCGCTCGATGACCATTAGTTCATCTACCTTAACTGTACCATAGCTCGAGACACGACCGAGGTCATTACGCTCAAGATCCACAAGCATCACATGCTCTGCCCGTTCTTTCTCATTGGAAAACAACGAATCTGCAAGCTGCTGATCTTCTTCTTCTGTCTTCCCGCGAGAACGAGTCCCTGCAATAGGTCTTGTACTTAGTTGATTGCCTTGTTTTTTCACAAGCAATTCAGGTGATGCACTAACAAGCTGGAATCCTGGTGTTTGCATATATGCCATGTATGGCGAAGGATTCAACGTTCTGAGTTTTTCATACACATGCATAGGTGAAACGGTGAGTGGTTTGGTTTCCCTGAGTGACAGGTTTACTTGAAACACATCACCTTGCGCGATATACGCTTTAATCTTATTTACCGCACATACGAACTCTTGTTCCGTCATACTAGAACGGACCGATTCGTTCGTACTCGATTTCTTCCAGATGGGCTTAGTCCCAACGTCCTCTTGCCACTGACTCTTATACTCATCTAAACGTGTTTTAAGTTCAGATTCATTTTTGCCATTACCACATATATAAAGAATCTCACGATGGTGATCGTAAACAAACACATCTTCAAACAACATGAGGTACACTTCAGGTAGCGGAAGGTCATCTTCTGCTTGAGTTGGGATTTGTTCCATTTCTCTCATCAAATCATAACTAAAGTAACCGATCGCCCCTCCACTAAAAGGGATTCCCTCAATCGCTTCAGCAGCATCAATCATATATGGCTTCATCACTAATTCAAGACTTTCAAGTAATGGTCCCTGCCAATCTTGCTTTTCTTGATTGATCTCAAGAGTTAATGTTTGATCGTGACCCTCAATAATCGCAAATGGATCGAGACCCATTATGCTGTACTGGCCACCACGTCCACTTTCAAGCAGAATGTGGTGCTCAGAATGGCTCGCCATTTGCTGGTACTTACCAAACCAATCTTCTTTTTTAAATGAGAATGATCTTGCTCTTGTAATTCTGGATGTCGTTGAGTTCAATGTAGACATCTCACCTTCTCCCTTTTGACCGTAAGATATGGCTTCTATTTTACATGACATCGAACCATAAGAAAAGGCAGTCCCGTGTTCTGGACTGCCTTTTTGTATAGACACTTACTCTTCTTCAAACTGATAAAGAGCTGTGCTTAGGTATCTTTCTCCGTTTGATGGAATAATCGCTACGACCTTTTTACCTGGTCCAAGCTTTTTCGCTACTTCAAGTGCAGCATAGATGGCTGCTCCAGAAGAAATTCCACCTAAAATGCCTTCTTCTCTTGCTGCCTTACGAGCAAATTCAAAGGACTGTTCTGTAGAAACTTGAACTACTTCATCATATACGTCTTGATTAAGAATCTTTGGTACAAAGCCTGCACCGATTCCTTGGATTTTGTGAGGACCCGGGCTACCACCAGATAGGACCGGGGAATCTTTTGGTTCAACAGCAACCACTTTAAGCTCAGGGAAGTGTTCCTTTAGGAACCCACCTGCACCTGTAATCGTTCCGCCTGTTCCAATTCCAGAAACAAAAGCGTCAAGCTGACCATCTACTTGTTCAAGCAACTCTTTTCCTGTAGTGTTGCGATGAATAGCAGGGTTCGCTTCATTTTCAAACTGTTGAGGCATAAAGTATCCATGCTCATTTGCAAGCTCCGTTGCTTTGCGAATAGCACCACCCATACCTTCAGGGCCAGGAGTGAGAACAACCTCTGCTCCGTATGCACGTAGAAGGTTACGACGCTCTAAACTCATGGTTTCAGGCATTACGAGAATCGCTTTAAATCCTTTTGCTGCAGCAACCATCGCAAGGCCAATTCCTGTGTTCCCACTTGTAGGTTCAACAAATGAATCACCAGGCTTGATTTTCCCAGCTTCCTCAGCAGCTTCTAGCATCGCTAAACCGATCCGATCCTTTACACTACTACCCGGATTATAATATTCCAATTTCAAATAAACATCAGCATGTTGATCCGTCGTTAACCTATTTAATTTCACTAAAGGCGTGTTTCCAATTAAATCGAGAACAGAATTGACAGCAGTCATAATGAGCCTCCTTAATTCCTAGTAAATTTATTGGTTTTATAAGTTGATACTATCAGAACTCTACTTATAAGTCAATGAATCTACGAAATGAAAAAGAAGGATTTTACATTTTTATTAAACGGCTTGTTCTTTTAACTCTTGAAGCTCAGCGCCTGTGAAATGGTATTTTTCATTACAGAAATGGCACACCGTTTCTGCTTCACCATCTTCTTCAATCATTGCTGTAATTTCAGCTTGGCCTAAGCTGATGATCGCGTTAGCAATTCGATCTTTTGAGCAAGTACACTTAAAGACAACTGGTAACTTTTCATGGATCGTGACTGATTCTTCCCCTAAAAGAGAATATAGAATCTCCTCAGGAGGCATACCAAGCTCTACAAGTTTAGAGATTGGCGGAATCGTGGATAAGCGTTTTTCAATCTCATCAATGACCGCGTCATCTGCACCAGGCATTAATTGCAGAATAAACCCACCGGCAGCTTGAACCGTGTTATCTGGATTAACTAGAACGCCCACTCCTACTGAAGAAGGTGTTTGTTCAGAGTTTGCGAAGTAATACGTAAAATCTTCGCCAAGTTCACCTGAAACAATTGGCACACTTCCTGTAAAAGGTTCGCGCAATCCAAGATCTTTAACAACGGAAAGTGTTCCAGTTGTACCTACAGCGCTCGCTACGTCTAATTTTCCGTGTTCATTTAAATCAAAGTGAGTTTGAGGCTTAGAGACATATCCACGTGTTTCTCCTTTTGCGTTACTATCTGTAACAATGGCGCCAATCGGGCCGCCACCTTCTACTTTTACGGTAAGCTTTTCTTCACCTTTAAGCATCATACCCATCATTGAGCTTGCCATCATCGTACGACCAAGAGCCGCTGATGCAGTAGGCCATGTTCCTTGTCTTCGTACAGCTTCATTTACCATGTCTGTTGCAACTAGCGCATACGCACGAACCTTCCCGTCAAACGCTGTTGATTTTACTAAATAATCGTTCATGTATTTCATCTCCACTCTAGATGTTTTTTTCGTAAATGGCTTTGAGCCCTTTTAACGTTAAGTAGGGGTCTACAATATCTATCATAGACGATTCAGGTGCCAACAATTCAGCAAGACCACCTGTTGCGATCACTTTTGGTTTTACGGCTAGCCGCGATTCCTTATGAATACGAGAAATGATCGCTTCCACTCCTCCAATATATCCATAAAATGTACCTGCTTGCATTGCGTGAACCGTGTTTTTTCCAAGCATTGATTTTGGTTTTGTTAATTCTATTTTAGGAAGCTTTGATGCCCTCATATATAAAGCTTCTGCCGATACTGCCATACCAGGAGATATGGCCCCTCCGACATATTGTTCCTTATCATTAATGTAACAATACGTAGTTGCGGTTCCAAAATCAACAATGATTGCAGGTGACTTGTAATGAGTCAGCGCACCAACTGCATTCGCAATTCGATCCGCACCCACCTCACGAGGATTCTCATAAAGGATGTTTAACCCTGTCTTTACCCCAGGACCAACAATTAATGCTGTCTGATTCATATACATCTTACACATCAATTCAAGCGTGTGCATGATAGGCGGAACGACTGATGAAATGGCTATCCCAGTAATATCTGGAAACGTTATGCCGACATCTGCAAACATCGACTTAACCAGAACCGCATACTCATCTGCTGTCTTTTGCCGATCGGTTGCCATGCGCCAAGAACGAATACATTCATTTTCTTTGTACACACCAAACACGATTGATGAATTTCCAACGTCCATGACAAGAATCATCTCTTCACCGTCCCCGCTGATTCGTTTTATATTATGCGTGTAAATGATCTTTTTGGCAAAGATCGTGCCTAGTCATAGAAAAAGAAGATACCCGAAACGGGCATCTTCTCTTAGTCTTAGTCAGTACCGACGATCGGTATCCTGGCTTCCACCATCAGCTGGTGGTTCATTTTGACCTTGATCCAGGTTTGTTGTTTCTTCGTATGGAGTTCCTTCTTGCTTTCCATTAATGTTCACTTTCAAATCAGAATCGCCTAGCTTATTTCCGTGATGATTCTCCGGAAGCTTTCCTTCGTTGACAAGAGAAAGAATTTGTTCAGCGTCCAATGTTTCAAGCTTAATTAACGATTCAGCAACACGATCTAACGCGTCTTTATGTTCTAGAAGGATTTGTCTACATTTTTCGTAGGCATCCTTAATGATCTTTTGAACTTCCAAATCAATCTCGTGAGCAATTGCATCACTGTAATTTTGTTCGTTTTGGATGTCACGTCCTAGGAATACTTGACCACCAGATGATTGACCAAATTGCATCGGTCCTAGCTTTTCACTCATTCCATATTCCGTTACCATCTTACGAGCAATACCCGTTGCACGTTGGAAATCATTGTGCGCCCCGGTACTTACTTCACCAAATTGAATTTCCTCAGCGACACGGCCCCCAAGTAGACCAACGATCTTGTCGATTAACTCAGGCTTTGTCATAAAGTAACGATCCTCTTTAGGTAACATCATGGCATATCCGCCAGCCATTCCACGAGGAACAATTGTTACCTTGTGAACAATGTCAGCACCTTCCAGCTTCACACCAACAACCGTATGACCAGCTTCATGCCAAGCAACAATGTTTTTCTCTTTTGCAGAGATCACACGTGTTTTCTTAGCCGGGCCAGCAATGACACGGTCAATGGCTTCTTCAACATGAGACATACCAATTTTTGTTTGGTCTTCTCGGGCAGCAACAAGTGCTGCTTCATTTAGAAGGTTTTCAAGATCCGCACCTGAGAAACCTGGCGTTCTTGTTGCAATTACATCAAGTTTTACATCATCGCCTAATGGCTTGTTTTGGGCATGAACAACAAGAACTTGCTCACGTCCTTTTACATCTGGGCGGTTTACTTGAATTTGACGGTCAAATCGTCCTGGACGAAGTAATGCTGGATCCAGAATATCTGAGCGGTTTGTCGCCGCAATGATAATGATCCCTTCGTTTGAACTAAATCCATCCATCTCAACAAGTAGTTGGTTAAGTGTTTGTTCACGCTCATCGTGTCCACCACCAAGACCAGCACCACGCTGACGACCAACTGCATCAATCTCATCAATAAAAATAATACAAGGAGCGTTTTTCTTTGCATTCTCGAACAAGTCACGCACTCGAGAAGCCCCTACCCCAACAAACATCTCTACGAAGTCAGAACCACTGATCGAGAAGAACGGCACGCCTGCTTCACCTGAAACAGCACGAGCAAGTAGAGTTTTACCTGTTCCTGGAGGTCCTACTAGAAGAACACCTTTTGGAATACGTGCACCAATTGCAGCGAATTTACGTGGATCCTTAAGAAACTCCACAACCTCAACGAGTTCGGCTTTCTCTTCATCTGCACCTGCTACGTCTTTAAACTTAGCTTTTTTCTTATCATCGCTCACCATTTTAGCCTTACTCTTACCAAAGCTCATGACACGGTTACCACCGCCCTGCGCTTGGCTCATAAGGAAGATGAATAATATGATAATAATGACAAATGGAATAAGAGACGTGAAGATTGCCACCCAGCTGTTTGTTTCATCAGCAGGCTGGATCTCTAAGTTACTCTGTGCTTGCGCGAGTAGTTCAGAGGTTTGTTCACTACGAAGTACGTACGTTTCGAAAAATTCATCCTCTTTGGCCCCAACAAGCTGACCACGTACCAGATAAACATCTCGTTCTGGTTTTATACTAAACGTTTCTACATTTCCTTGCTCAAGTTGTTCAGTAAACTGATTGTAATTTAAATCTTCTACAGTATTTTGATCTGTATTAATCACACTTACAATCCCAATAATTACCAAGAAAATAAGTAGATAAAAGATCGTATTTCTAAACACCCGATATTTCATTCTAGACCTCCTCCCACGTCCAACAAAGCTGCAATAATAGTACCATACCGGACTTTAAGTCCACAAACATTACCCCTCATAAATCTCTGGTTTTAACACACCGATGTAAGGAAGATTACGGTAGCGTTCTGCGTAATCAAGTCCAAACCCTACAACAAAGGCATCTGGCACTGTAAAACCACACAGATCAGGGACGAGATCTACCTTGCGTCCATCAGGCTTATCTAAAAGAGTGACAACCTTAACTGATTTGGCTTTTCTATAATGAAACAGCTCAATTAAATACTTAAGGGTAAGTCCGCTGTCGATGATATCTTCGACAATCAAGACGTCACGTCCTTCAACAGACGTGTTTAAGTCTTTAATAATTTTCACTTCACCAGATGAAACCATAGCATTCCCGTAGCTTGACACATCCATAAAGTCTAACTCAAGATGAGCATCTACGTGCTTAATTAGCTCTGCCATAAAAGGGAGCGCACCTTTTAGAACTCCTACAAAAAGCGGGAACGCGTCTTTATATTGTTCCGTAATTTCGCTTCCTAATTCACGGGCTTTATTCTGGATTTCTTCTTCGGAAATCAGTATCTCTTTCAATTCATCTTTCATCAAAGGCTTTAGACCCTCCTGTTTAATTCGGTTCCTAAACCGCATGAATCGGTTTAGTTCCTTAAAAATGTCAGCTTCACAATGTTCTTAGTTTCTTCTGTAACGACTGCTATACGTGATCTTTGTAAGTATGGCACCCAAATAATGTATCCATCTGCATCCGTTACAATTGGCCACTCTGATCTTAACGATTTAGGTAACTTCCGATCAATAAAAAGCCGGTTAAGCTTCTTGGTGCCGTCCATCCCTAAAGCATCAATCCGATCACCTGGTAAGGGAGCACGGATCATTAACGGCAATTGAATGGAGTCTAGATCCAGGAGCACTTCAAATGGTCCACTCGGTTCTTCCTGGCTTACATAAGTAGCGCTTACCTCACCTAAAGAGTGAACCACTTTACCCGGAACCTTAAGCTCTTTGGTTATCTGACCCTGTTCGTTTGGCTCGTTTCGCACAAAGTGACAACGGTTGTATTCGCGATTTACTTTCAGTCCATCAGCCAGTTCGAGCGTAGCTGAAGGATTACTCGCTCCTAGCATTGTTATCGTTTGCTCAATATGTACAGAAGTAATGCGGGCAGACCCCTTGTAAAGATAATTTAATATTAGATGAATCATTCTCCTTTGTAAAGGGAGCGCCACCGAGAGGAATAAATCAATGGAGATTGTAACAATTTGTTCACGTTTCGCATGGACTACCTGCAACATCGCCTCTTCTGCTAATCCATTTAAAAAGTCTTGATCATCTGATTGCCATTCATGGTACCGCTGGACGTGTCTATGTATATTCGGGTTTTCTTCGGTTACAAATGGTAAAATGGTTTCTCTAAAACGATTACGTGTATACGCCGATGAAGCATTACTCGAATCAATCCTATAGGGGATGCTATTTTCATCACAGTATGTAAAAATATCTGATTTCGATAAAGCTAAAAAAGGTCTGATCAGCTTCGCTTGATGAAAGGGTCTTATCGCTTCCATTCCTGGCTTTTGCAGGGCATTTGCACTTCGAACAAATTTCATTAGAACCGTCTCAATTTGATCATCCCCGTGATGAGCAACGGCTAAGCAGTCTCCTTTGGACTCATCCAGTATTCTTTCCAATTGGCTGTAACGTAATTCCCTTGCTGCAAGTGATGAACCAATTCGTTGCTTTTGTGCATACCGCTTAACATCCACTCTCTGTGAAATAAAGTCGATCCCCGCCTGTTCACAGTACGTTTTTACTAAGCGTTCATCCTGCTCAGATTCTTCTCCACGGAGCTGATGGTTAATGTGAGCAGCTGTTACACGTATGCGATACCGTCGCCTTTCTTCATAGAGAAAATGGAGTAAAGCCATTGAGTCTGGTCCTCCAGAAACGGCAACAACAACATGCTGCCCATCTATACCCATTTCTGTGTGCTTCATAAACGTATGCACCGACTCTTCCACGCTCAAACCAAAACGACCCCTTTATCTCATCTATTTACTCTACTTGAGTTTATTATAGCGCGTTTAGATGAAAACATGTCTCAAAAAAAAGAAAAGGCCTTAACATACTAGGCCCTTACATTGTAAGAATGAATACGTATAAAAGACACCCAATAAAAAGTAAGGTCGCACTTAATGCTAGCTCCACCTTAAATCCACGCTTTTTCGTATGTTTTTTTGCACGATTACGCTTTGTTGTGCCAGTTCGCTCAGACGCAGCCACTCGCTGCATGACATGGGTCAGATCTCTTTTCATAAGTCCAGCTTGATGATAATGGCCCGTTAAAGCTTTAACTAGAATGGATTCATACGGTCTTAAAAGGGGCTGACCATGGATCGATGTTTTAAGCTGCTGAAGAGGTGATGCGGATTTCTTATCAAATCGCTTTGGATATGCACAGTTAATCATAATCATGGCAACTGAGAATAAATCATAAGAAGGCTCTGCCTTTCTTGTACCTAGTGTCCAGTACCCTCGATCAAAAAACTCCGTGTATTCTTTGATCGATCGCCCTAGAAGAGTGGTTCCTCCTACATCGAGCCACCTTACTCGTGAAGGAGGACCGGTTACAAGTAAATTATCTGGTTTTAAATCGCCAAATACCCAGCCTTCTTTATGAAGATTCTCCAAGTCTCCAAGTAATTGCAGGATCATAAGTCCCAACCACTCTGGCCCTTTGCCATGCATGAACGTAATTAACGCTTCACCTTTTACGTATTCCATTGCATAAAATGGATAAGTCGTCCCATCAAACAGAATATCGTCCACATCCATTAACGCTGGCCCTAGAACAACCCCTGACTTTTTCGAGAATTGCCTGAGTACATTCACTTCATTTGTAATGGCCATGCCATCGGTACCCACTTTAAGAGCCACTAAACCGTCCGTTGACTGAGTGAGATACACCGTTCCTGTTGCACCTTCACCAAGGGTGCGGATTACAGTGTACTGTTTTTTGTTCCACTTACCCAAAAAACGAGCACCGGAAGCAAACTTAATCGGCGATTTCGTCGAGTAACTGTTCCTCATGATTCAGCAAGCTCCTTTTCGAACCTTTTTGAGTAAAGATACGAACGGCTGCTTGAATCGCAGGACCAGTTGGCGTCGTCCCCCCAGGTGATAGCTTTTGAAACACACTAGTTAGGCTATCCAAACGAGGTGTCCATTCGAGTAAACGGTCAACTTCTCGTCTTTTCCCAGGGAATGAATACAAAGCAAAGCGATTCTCTCCTACTCTAGAAGTTAAACTAATAGACAGGTCCGTCAGAGCCTCTTGTACCATAGGCAGCTTATCTCGCATGCTTGCACTTGTATCAACTAGAATGAGCACTTCAAGTGAAATCGTCTCTCCTAAGTCATCAACAACCTCCATAACCTGCCCTCTTTTTTCAGGAGGCAGGTCTTCAAGCTCCTGGCCTTTACCTAATATATCCTGCAGTTCTTTATTTACGACCCCATGCAACGTTTGTGTCATAGCTTTTCTAGTAACCATCTGCACCGTTTTTGCAAGCTGTTTGGCATAAACAATCTGGCTAACACCGCCTCCTGCAAGAGCAATCGCTTCTACTTCTTTTATACCTTGTTCATTTAACGAATCTCCATCGACGATCCCAATCACATTAAGTGTAATCCCTTGTTCCCTGCCGATCGCCGCGATTGCTATCGGATCTTCTCCTTGATTTGAATGTCCGTCTGTAATTAATAGGATTTGCTTCAATGTACCTTTCATCGACAATCCCTCCAAGTGTGTGTTTGGTACCATCCTTCACGCTTTAGAGAGAATCTATACCTATAGTTACATCGCTTAAGCCCGTTTTTTCAAAGGTGGTGAAGGGCGATAAAGTGGGATGGATGCCCATTTTGGTGTATTTCGTTTCACCTCAGCCACAATGACGGTCATATCATCTTCAATTTGATAGCCACTATCTGACCGAATCACACGCTCCAGAATCATATCCGCCATATCCTGTGGATCAGCCCCCTCCAGTTCTCCAATCATTCGCTTCATCCATAGATCTTTGTTTTCAACGTGCGTTGGAGAGTCAAAGATTCCATCACTAACCATGATGATAATATCACCAGCCTTTAACTGTTCACTGACTACATCTACGTCAAAATCCTGGAACATACCCATTGGTAAATTACTTGCATCAATTTGGAGTACTTTATCCCGTCGTTTAATAAAAGTAGGAATCGAACCGATTTTTAGAAATTTTGCTTTAGCCGTTTGTAGATCAATCATCGCTAAATCAAGCGTTGAAAAGATCTCGTCTGTTGTTCGGAGAGAGAGAACCGAGTTCACAGATTTGATCGCGACCATCTCCTCAATACCAGACTCGAGCACCTTTTGAAGCAGCTTTAACGTTTCTGTACTTTCCAGATGTGCCCGCTCCCCGTTCCCCATTCCATCACTAATAGCGAGTGCAAACTGTCCTGAGCCGAGTTCAAGCGT
Organism: Alkalihalobacillus sp. NPDC127517; assembly: GCF_050276055.1. NCBI lineage: Bacteria > Bacillati > Bacillota > Bacilli > Caryophanales > Bacillaceae > Alkalihalobacillus > Alkalihalobacillus sp. NPDC127517. The sequence goes on from NZ_JBNNQX010000016.1 coordinate 16,169, forward strand.
AGAATAACTATCACCTGAAATCCAAGCTCCTCCCTTAGCAACATTTGCTACACCCGTTTCGATCACAAATTGTCTTGCTGAAGCAAAGGTCATATGACTATGTCCATTTGAATAAAAGCCTGCCTCTTCCTTCTGCAGCACGATCGTTTCATTTAATAAAGATGAGAGCATAGGAGCAATTACTTTTTCGCCAATTCCCTGCCCTCCATCAAACGGAATACTTAATTCAATCTCAGCTTGGCCGGCTCTCAGACTGTAGATATCAAGATGGCCCACTTCAATACCTGCACCCCTTAGCATTTCTAGGAGCTCCTCCTCTTGCTGATAATGAGCCTCTTTCTCTTTTTGGATCTCTTTAGCGAAATCTCCCATTACTTGAGACACACCAAGTAATTGATCAGCTACAAGCTTTCGGCTTTCTGACACTTGCTTTCTAAGCATCTGATTCACTTGATAATGACTATGCTCTGTCACAATTGCCTGAACGACCTTTTCCGGTCTGATACAATGCTTATTCCATTCCATTTGAAGAATTTGATCCTTCACCTCCCCATTTTTCGCTGTTTCAGTCATAATTTTATTCATCGTTTCATATGTTTTAGAAAAGTTCTGAACCCAACATTTCTCTTTTTTAAAGCAGGTTTGGCATGTTTTTTCCGTTACATTGCTCAGGAAATAATCCACTTCCTTTTCGCCTCGCTCCCGGTCATCCGCAGGAGGAGGCATCTGAAAGCTTTTGGATAGCGTCTGAAATAACGTAGAGAACTGTTCAACTCTACCTGCTGTAACATCACGTATTTTCTTTAAATACTGCTGCTGCTCATTCGCATACTCCACCGTGCCTGGTATGTAGCGCGATATCTTATGAATGAGGCGATTTGGCGTAAGGAAGAACAATAGAATCGCAGCAAATGTCTCGAGTAGCGTGGCTGCGATGCCCGGCCCGCCCTCCCCATACATACCAATTAAAAGGGTACCGACAAGAAGACCGACCGCTACACCCACTTTTTTCCCTTCTTTAAGAAGACCCCCTAGTAGTCCTGAGAAGGCAAGTAAGCTCATTTGATACAAATTAGCGAGACTAGCTAGGCTTAATATAAGTCCGGTTACCACCCCGACTGTGGAACCAATCGCTGCCCCACCAACTAATCCAAAAATAAGTAATAAATATCTAGCCATCACGTGTTCAACGGTCATATCGTTCCACGCCCACCCGACGGTCCCGGTCATGACAGATGCAAGCAGGATAATTAAACAAATAATTTCTTCATTCTTTAAGGGTCGTTGAATTCGTTTTGCCGTTAAAAGCGGCACACTTTGCAGGAAGATCATTGTTAAGATAAAGCTAAGTCCCGATTCTACTGCTGCCATCATAAGAGCGTAGCCTGATATGGTTCCGGTTCCTATAAAGACAAGACCAAGTCTTGAAAGTAAGCTGGCAGAGAAAACTAAGTAAGGAAGTGCACTTGTTTGGTCAGAGACAAATCGCGTAACCGCTTTTTGTAGGAGGATGTATGCTATGATCGCTGTAATGACAAATCCGACCTGACCGTGGTAACTGAATATTGCCCCACCCAAAAGTGAGAATGCGGCAATGGCTGCCTTATCACGTTTAAGTAGATACACCGCTGCTAGAAGTGGTAATACAAAAGGAGTTAACTCTGTTAAGATGACGGCTCGTCCAAGTAAGAACCCCATAATGGCTATTAGAAGACCCCATTTATAGAATGCTGTATCAAACCAACTGATGGCTTGTCGCTTCATTGAATCTGTGGTTCCTTGATAGACTTGACCGACTTTCGCGATCCATACAGGTTCATTCCATAACTTTACAGCTTTCTTTAACATAAGAGACCCACCACCCTATTAGATTCGTGGTCTCATTATAAACAGAAGCGCGGGCAAGAATTTGTCACAATCACAGGTGGCAATAAATGAATCGTTCGACTTCATTCGGCCAGAAATAAAGGAATGACACACAGAAGGTTGAAAAGCGTGTTCAAACGGGCGCACATAACCACCTTTTATCAGTGTGTCTGCGATAATTTGGCGTACGGTTTCTGTTTCATTTTAAAATAATCGTGAATCTAGCATACTAAAGGGCTTTTTTTGAAACGACAAAAAAAGATCGACAGGAATCACCCTGCCGATCTTTCTTACGTCTTACAATTATAGCGGCGGAGGGGATCGAACCCCCGACCTCACGGGTATGAACCGTACGCTCTAGCCAGCTGAGCTACACCGCCTCAAGTATGTCGCATGAAAATGACGACAAGACTTAATATACCCTCATATGCCGGTCATGTCAATCATTTTCCGCATAAAAAAAGACAGATTCGAGATCTGCCTCTTTTGTCTATTCTATAAGGAGCTTATCCAAACAGCAGTTTAGCCTCTTTTTGCGCCGCGTCCCCCACGTTTAGATTCAGTTTGACGCTTGATCGTTGTTAAACGTTCCTCGCTATCCTTTAAGAAGCGACTAACCTTATCTTCAAACGTAACGGTTTGCCTAACATTACCTCTTTGACTGCGGTTTCCCCCTTGAGGTCGACTATTGTTAAATGGTCTGGAGGGGCGTGAGGCAGGACTAGGACGTGATGTCTTGTCTGGCACACTAGCCGGGCGATCTTGAGCCTTTCTAATTGATAAACCAATTTTTCCGTCTTTCTCAACGTTTACGACTTTAACCAGTACCTCCTGGCCAACCTTCAAAAACTCATTAATGTCTTTGACATAGTTATCAGCCACTTCACTAATGTGAACAAGTCCCGTTGTTCCGCCCGGTAGTTCTACGAATGCACCGAAATGTGTAATGCCCGTCACTTTGCCCTGCACCTTGCTGCCTGCTTCAATTGACATGAAAAGATAGATCCTCCTTAAATATCTGTAAAAAAATCACTTTGAAATATAGTATAACCGAAAGCAAAAAAAGGTGTCAATCTGATGATGATTCTGGTAATTTATATAATGTTTCTCCAGGACGTGTCAAAAAATAATCCCGTCTGAGAACTTCACCAATATAGTCAGGATTATTATAATTTTCGATATCCTGTTCAAGTTTTTCCTGCTCCGCAATGAGAGCATCCTGTTCTTCTTTTAATGCTGCCTGTTCTTCTTTCTTTTCACCAATGGATTTAGCCTGGGCAATCAGTGTTGCTGATACAATACCAAGTATAATGAACCCGACAAACCCTAGCACTGTCAATCGTCTCATTAATCCTCGCTTACGCTTAAGCTGTAACTGCTTTTCTTGCTCACGTTGCTTAATATAAGCAGAATCTAATTCTCTTATCGTAGGTTTTCTGTTGGCCATTCATGATCACCTCTTGTCTTTCTTCTTCCATACAGAACGGACAACCTCCTTTATTTTCAGAAAAAAAGGTTGCAACCCTCGCCAAAGCTTTGTGCCCCCGATTATCCGATTGATTGGCCGCATCAACCACTCGAGTGGTCTCCAAATAATCATAAATAGGATTAGACATATCTTCCAAACGATCGTTACTATCATCATACAAAAGCTAAGGATTAGATACAATATCCATTTTATCGGCTTAACAATAACGTAATACAAGCTTTTATTCGTAAAACGAATAATCCCAACAATGATTGCAATGAGCCTGTCCAGTAAGTAGTTAAAGAGTCGTTGTAAAAGAGCTCTGTAGGCGGCATACCCACATAATAAAGCACAAAACACATAAAAACGCAGTTCCCCCATATTAGAGAGGAATAACACATAAAAGACGATCAGCCCCAAGCTACACCAAAACAGAAAATCCCTCACTGCGGCCACCCAGCTAAATCCGTGTGGGTGGCGCGTGAGTTTTCCATACGTATCTAATGAGGCACCTAAACACGCACCCATAGCCAGCATCGATAACATGGTCTGAAGCTGTATGGTTAACGTCACTTAAATAACTTCCCTAAAAATCCTTTAGACTTATCCTGACCGGAATGATCGAGATAGATCATATCATGAATTTTACCCTCTATTGAAACGAGTCCTTGCTCGACATTTAAGTTCTTCATGTGCAGGTTTTGTCCTTTTACTGATAAGAACCCCATTGTTGTTTCCATTAAGAATTCTTCATTATCGAAGCTTTCTACTTGTTTTACACCTGTAATATCGAGCTGTTTACGACCTTTTAACGTAATGTCGTGATCCTTGGATTCACTTGCTCTGCCCATTGGTGTACCGAATTCAAACTGATCCATCCGTATCTCCCTCCAACAACTTTAGTAGTTCACTATATGATAGGAGGAAGCGAATTAGAACAAGCCCTTAGGCAGAGGGAAAAGCTGTAGCCCTTTTGGCTCACAGCTTTATAAATTTCAGAATCTCTTGATTTACTTTTTCTTTCTCTTCAAACACTAACCCATGTCCACTATTTTCAAAAGGAATAACAGTAGCTTCTGCGATGCCCTGTTTCATGTAAGAAGTAAATTCAAATGGGCAGATCTCATCATGTTTGCCATGAAGAATTAATGTTGGAACATGGACACTTGCTAAATCAACTCGTCCATCCTCATCTCGTAATGCTACAGCTGAGTGAATCGTTGCATGTGGTGTAGCTGTAAGTCCTAGGTTTAGAAACCATTCTGAGAAGGCATTTGATCTGTCTTGGTGAAAGAACATGCCACCAAAGTCCTTAAGCATAGCTGGTCTGTCAGCCTTAAGATTTTCAATGATGTCGTCCACACCTGACTTTTCAAGACCATGTGGGAATTCATCACGCTGCGTGAACAGGGGTGCTGCCGCTCCAAGCAAGACTAGCTTCTGAACCCGATTTTCTTGGTACTTCGCCAGATAGCGAATGGCAATGGGTCCACCCATGGAGAAACCAACGAGAACAACATCCTGTAGATCTAACGCTTTCACAACTTTGTCTACGTCTGCAGCCATCGTATCATAATCATATCCATTCCATGGTGCATCGGATTTTCCGTATCCACGCAAATCCATTCCAAGAAAACGATAGCCATGTTTCGGTAGTTCTATTTGTTGATACTCAAACATTTTGTGGCTGACTGGCCAACCATGTAGAAACAAGATGGGCGTTCCTTCGCCCACGTCCTCAACATATACGTTTACGTTTTGATCAACCTCTATATAATGTCCCATTTTAGACCATCTCCTGTTATTCGAGTCTAGCTATCTTCATATGTTCCCCATTCCTCCTACGATAAACATAGACATAAGAAGACAGAAGAACCGATGAGTGCAGAGTCACTCATCGGTTCTTCTCGTTATGGACTGATCGAGACTGGTGTTCCTACTGACACTAGCTTTGACAGTTCCAACACGTCTTCATTGTACATACGAACGCAGCCGTGTGATACTGACTTTCCAATGGATGATGGATCATTCGTTCCATGAATTCCATAGTGAGGCTTAGATAGCCCCATCCAAAATGCTCCGAACGGACCTCCTGGATTCGCTTGTTTATTTACGATTGTAAATTGTCCGTATGGAGTCATTGTTGCAACCTTACCAATGGCTACAGGATACGTTTTAATCACTTGCCCATTCTCAAAAAGAGTCAATTGATGTGATGAAGTTTTTACTTGAATTGATTTAGTAGGCATAAGCAAACCTCCGTATGTCATCATATGAACCTACGAATCTTGACATGACGATCTAATTAAACAGAGCCATTTTATTTTCACTAAAAAAAGTGTTTACTCCATCTGTTCAACGGGTATAAGTAATTCCATATTTAAAATACACATAAATCAAACCGCTTCCATTTAATTCGCAATTCAGATGATTCGGACGTTATCGCATGCTTAATCTATGAATAGTAGGCATCCCTCCCACTTAACACGCTAAAAAGCAACATAATTCGCTAATATGCTCTCATAGTGCTTTTGTCTTCCCTTTTACATTTTGGTACGCTAAATAAGTGCAAATCGTGAAAAAATTAACTAAGTAAGAATGTTTTTAACAAAATTACCATATATGAAGGGATTGGTTTTTTGAACGTAAAAACAGGTTACATACTTTCAGGCTTACTTTCTGTCGCTATTCTTAGTGCGTGTTCGAGTGTTGGCGGTGACACACTAGAGAACATTCAAGACAATGGAAAAGTACAGGTAGGCGTAGCAAACGAACGTCCATATGGGTACGAGGAAGCTGATGGTGGGGTGACTGGAGCCTCCGTCGAAGTTGCAAGAGCTGTGTTTAGTGAGCTGGGCGTTGATGAGCTTGAAGGCAGCGTGGTTGAATTTGATGCGCTCATTAATGGAGTAAACTCCAGAAACTTTGATGTCGTAACTGCCGGTGTCTATGTCACACCTGATCGATGTGAGAATGCATTATTCTCTGAGCCAGATTACCGAATTGGGGAGGGACTAGCCGTTCAACCTGGAAACCCACATAACATAACAAGCTATCAGGATATCGCTGACAACCCGGATTTGACAGTCACCGTTATGTCTGGAGCGATTGAAATTGAATATCTCAGAGAAATGGGCGTTGATAATTCGCAAATTGAGCAGGTTTCTAGTATTACAGACAACATCTCTGCGCTTTCATCTGGTCGTACCGACGCCATTACGATGACAGATCTTACATTACGTACTGCCCTTCAGGATCAAGATGATGATAATGTCGAGATCGTTGAAGACTTTGAACAGCCTGTCATTAATGGCGAAGAAGTCTATGGATATGGAGCTGCTGTTTTTCATCCTGATGATGAAGAATTTAAGGATGCCTACAACGAGAAGCTAGAAGAACTAAAAGAGTCTGGCAGAATCCTAGAAATCATGGAGCCATTTGGTTTCACTGAGGATAATATGGTGGACGATATGACCACTGAAGAGCTTTGCGCAGGATAATCAATTAAATGTATCCGGGGGATATCTCTAAGACGTAAACCGTACAACGAGATATCCCTGTTTTATTTAAATGAACCGAACCGTTAGGAGTGAACATGATTGAGCGCAGTAGATATTGTACAAGTACTTATGCGAGGATTGCCCACAACCGTTTCACTTCTGTTAACGGCAACAGCTTTAGCATTTACCGTTGCATTTATTGCTGGTATTTCAAGAGTATCTAAGTACAAGTTTGTTCGAATTGGTACAATGATTTATGTCGAGTTTTTTCGAGGCACATCTTTATTAATTCAATTGTTTTGGTTATTTTTTGTGTTACCAGAAGCCTTCGGAGTCCGCCTAGATCCATTTGTGGCTGGGGTCGTTACCTTAGGATTAAACTATGGTGCATACGGCTCTGAAATTGTGAGAAGTGCGATCTTGTCTGTTCCAAAGGGGCAAACCGAAGCGGGCATCGCCTTAAATATGACAAGAACCCAACAAATGTTTCGCATTATTCTCCCGCAAGCCTTCCGAACCATGATTCCTGGCTTAACGAATAATTCAATTGAGCTACTAAAGGGAACTTCTTTAGTTGCGTTAATTACCCTTCAGGATATGATGTATTGGGGACAGAACTTGCGTGGCGCTGACTACAGTAGTGCTCTTCCCGTTTTTGCTATACTTCTCGTTATGTACTTTTTAATTGCCCTACCACTCATTCTGCTCTCTAAATACTTTGAAAAGCGGGCATCAAGGGGGGTGGCTAGCACATGATCGATTGGCAGGTTGCTGTAGATGCCTTTCCTGTGATTTTTCGTGCGATGTTTGTCACACTGGGGATTACGCTTGGAGCGTATCTTGTGTCCGTTGTATTTGGACTAGTGCTGACACTACTCGGCCGTTCATCATTTAAACCTCTTGCCTGGACCGTATATGGCTTTGTACAATTTGTAAGAAGTACTCCGCCACTTGTTCAATTGTTTTTTGTGTATTACGCGTGGCCACAAATTCCAGTGGTTGGTGTTTCGATGAGTGCAGTCACAGCAGGGATTGCGACACTTGGGATTCACTATGCTACGTATTTATCTGAGATTTATCGTTCTGGTATTAACTCGGTTCCAAAAGGCCAGTGGGAAGCGAGTCGGGCGCTCAACTTCAGTCGTCCCAAAACGTGGATAAAGGTTATCCTGCCACAGGCAATTCCTCCGGTTATTCCGATGATGGGGAACTACTTAATTGTTTTATTTAAAGAAACGCCGCTCCTCATGGCGATTTCTGTATATGAAATGCTCGCAGCAGCTCGTGAGCTTGGTGCATCAAACTTTCAATATACAGAGGTGTATACGATCGTCGGTTTGTTATTCCTTTTACTTAGCTATCCGTCCTCTCTCTTAGTCGGCTATGCGGAAAAACGGATGAATAATCGAATTCAAAGAAAAGCCAAAAAAGTTGAAAAGGAGCAGGCATCAGCATGACACAACCTATTGTACAATTTAAAGGACTCGGTAAATCCTTTGACGAATTAGAAGTAATGAAGGATTTTACCCTTGATGTAGACCCAGGTGAAATTGTATCCATTATTGGACCAAGTGGTTCTGGTAAAACAACTATTATACGAATGTTAATGACTCTTGAAAAACCAACTGCGGGCGATATTATCGTAGAAGGCGAAAATCTGTGGAAGATGCAAGCGAAAGGAAAATGGGTTGATGCGGATGAGAAGCATTTACGAAAGGTTCGATCAAACGTCGGAATGGTGTTTCAGCATTTTAACCTATTTCCTCACATGACGATCTTGCGTAACTGTACAGAAGCGCCGATTCACGTACTTGGATTATCAAAAAAAGAAGCCGAAACACGTGCGACCCAGATGCTTGAAAAGGTTGGACTGGGTGACAAGGTAGACAATTATCCAATTCAGCTTTCAGGTGGTCAGCAGCAACGTGTTGCGATCGCCCGTGCACTCGTTATGCAGCCTAAGATTATGCTGTTTGATGAACCAACCTCCGCACTTGATCCCGAGCTTGTTGGAGAAGTACTCGAGGTTATTAAAGACCTGGCACAGCAAGGTGATATGTCTATGATTCTAGTCACACATGAGATGGACTTTGCATGGCAGGTCTCAGATCGAATTGTTTTTATTGCTGACGGCAAGCTTGTTGAGCATGGCAAACCAAGTGATGTGCTCGACAATCCTAAGAGTGAGCGACTTAAGAACTTCCTTGAACGATTCCGCACTCAGGTGTAAATTGATTAATAAACGCAAAAATGGCGAATCCTTCAAGCGAAGGGGTTCGCCATTCTATTATCCATTTTCCTTTTGCACATCTGATACGTCAGAGCGTTTTTTCTGGAGCTTTCGCTTCATGTAAATACCGATAAGAAGGAGCACGGCAATACCTAAGAAGATATAGGTTAGATACGAATCAATTAAGTTTTCTGCTGCTCTCCCGTAAAAGTAAAACAAGAACCCAACTGCATAAAACTTAACCGCACGGCCAAGAGCTGCATACCCGATCAGCTTCCAGATAGAGAACTTCATTGCTCCCGCCATAATCGTAAACACTTTAAATGGAATCGGTGTAAAAGCCCCTATTAAGATGGCGGCTTCTCCGTTTTTTGTAAAAAGGGCTTGTGCTTTCTCTAACGCATCCTTCTTTAGTAGACGTTGGAGTATGGAATCCCCGAGAAAATGACCAATTAAGTACCCAACGGGGGTGCCAAGTAAGCATGCGACATATCCAACAGTTGCGAGCCAAATCGCGTCTGCCGGGTTTAATAAACTAAGGGAGACTTGAAGGAAAAATGCCGGTATTGGAAAGATAATGGCATCGGCAAAGGAATGAATAAACAAACCCCAGGCGCCAAAATCCCTCAGAAAATCAATGACTGCCTCAAACAACCTTTCTCCCCCTCTCTGTTTCTAACTAGCTATGTACGTTTATTATGGCATAGAAAAGTGTATGAATATATATCTAAAATGGTTAAGAGACTATGAATACTGTCACTATTTTCTTTCATTTCTTGCTTATGGAATATCGATTTGATATGATACGTCAGACCCGTTTTATCAACGGGTCCCACAAAAAAAACCCCTTCATATGGGGCTTGGCTCTGATTTTGGTTTCTTTCCTGGTGGCCCATTTTTAATACAGGAGGGAAAATCATGGCACAACAGATTCTATGTGAAGTCTCTAGCTGCATGCACTGGGCTGGAGATAACCATTGTGGGGCAACTGAGATTTACGTGGTGAACCATCACGATAAATCGAAGGCAAAAGAATCCGCTGAAACGGATTGTAAGACCTTTCAGGTGCGATAGCCTAAAGGCAAAGGAAGAGACGTGCGTGCTGCACGTCTCTTCCTTTCTTATTCGGTTCCTGCAAAAACGAGCTGGTCTTTTTTGAGGATCTCTTCATTCTTCTCTTTAAATCGCTCATTGTGAGAGGAAACATAGGCTTGTGCCGTTGCTTCAGGCTCAATAAATACCTTCGCCTGATTAATAGCTTTTGCTCCATCCACGTATGCACCTGCAATCAATCGCAGCTTGCCGTCGTTACTAACTAAATCCCCAGCTGCAAAGACTCCTGGAACACTCGTTTCCATCTTTTCATTAACAGTTAAGATTCCTTCATTTGTTTCAAACTGAAGCGGGCTCTCTAAAAGAAAATCCAGATCCATCTTGTACCCGTGGTTTACAATGACTGCATCTACTGGATAGTCCGTACACATCTCTGTTTCTAAGTGCTTTAATGTAATGCGCTCAATAGCTGTACCAGCTGCATCTCCGTGCAGCTCCTCCAAACAATAAGGCGTAAAGACTTCAACAGACGAAGACCTCATTTGGTTTACGTTGCTTTCATGACCGCCAAATTCATCTCTACGGTGAACAACCTTTACACTTGCAGCCAAGGGCTCAAGAGCATTTGCCCAATCAACAGCCGAGTTTCCTCCGCCTGAAATGACTACATGCTTTCCTTTAAACGTATCAAGCTGCTGCACCGTGTAGTGTAGGTTGGTGACCTCAAAGCGGTCAGCACCTTCAATTTCAAGCTTGGCGGTTTTGAAGATTCCATGCCCAACAGCCAATACAATACTTTTTGAGTAATGCGTTTCACCTGATGAACCTTTTAGTAAAAAGACTCCATCCGCGCGTCTTGTCAGCGTTTGAATTTGCTCGTTTAAGCAAATGGTTGGTTCAAAGGTTCGAGCTTGTTCATTTAAATTTGTAAGGACCTGTTGCCCTGGAGTGGGAGGAAGTCCTCCAATATCCCAGATGATTTTCTCTGGATAAAGCAAGATCTTACCACCCAGCTGTGGTTGATACTCAACAATTTTAGTTTTCATATCGCGCATCCCACTATAAAACGCACTGTATAATCCAGCAGGCCCACCGCCTATAATGGTCACATCAAATACCTCTTCGTGATTCGCCACAACGATCCCTCCAATTGGTGCATTGATCCTCTATTTGCCGATCTTTTCATTAATATTGATTCTCATTCTTAATTATAACAAGAATGTTCTCCATTGCAAAGAGAAAAAGCAGTAGCGATGGCTACTGCTTCTCACAGGTAACGGGTGACCAGAACCCTTCTTTTTGAACAACAACCCCATTCCCTTCATCAAATCGTTCAAAGCATTCATCAATAATACTCATATTTTCCTGATGATTCCGACTAATCTGGACAAGTAGTAGAATGGTGCCAACAATGATAATGGATGCCCCCACTATAAGGATGGTCCAGTTTTTGTTCTTTGTCTTCATAGGTCCCCTCCTCCGTCATCTCAGATCTATTCTATCATGTTATGAAACATGGATTGGATACATGTAAAAAATCAAGCACACAAAGCGCGTGTGCTTGATGGAACACTTAGAGCGAAAAAGATTAGATACCAACCTTACGAGAGGAGTGAATCTGCCTCGGTTACTAAGAAAGGTATGTAGGACGGAGTATGATCTCCGTCCATAAACTAATCCAATACGTGCATCTCTGTTTCCTCGAGAACTTGTTCTAGATGTGTAATCTCCTCCTCAAGTGCTGCTGAAAGGCGACTATTTTCATTCGTCGCCCTACCCTTTAACATCTTGAGGAATTCTAGCTCTCGATGAAACAGTTCTCGCTCTAAGCGATGTACCATAGATATCCTCCTCACTTTTGGTTAGGTCGATACCTATACTTTCTAGTTACCCCGTTTGAGAACTTTGCAATCGTATGAATTTTTTCAGGCTATTCAAATGAATCTCCAATTTTGATCAAGGTTTCCTTCACATGCTCTGGACCATAGGCTTGGAGAATGTCATTATTGATATCAAATTCCACCTCATAATAGTAGGTCCCATCAAACATTAGTAAACGAACATAATCATCTAGATAAAATGCCGTTTCCCATCCGTCTAATTCAACAACATCACCATAATCCTCATTCATAAAGAAGGATGGTTCATCTCCATTCTTAATCGTTAGCTTAAGAGAGAGATCTCCTGTGCCTTCTCCTTTATATTCAAGGAAGTAGTTATCAACTTCCCCATCTCTCCCAGTGCTCAATCGAGGATTCATCTGCTCGACTTCCTGTATAGGGAGAAGGGTCGGAAACTGTTGTTCTTCTATGGGCATATCTTGAAACGGTTCTTCAATTGGTTCCATTGACTTAACCATCGCAACCATTTCATCCTGTGAGTACTTTCGCGCTTCATATTGATAGCAAATATTATCAATCTTAACAGCTAGCTCTACATCATTATTTCCAAATTCATAGAAATAGAGATCTGATCCATCCATCGTGTCAACAACTTCTGCATTGTCATCCATTCTACATTGCCTGTCTTCATCTTCATGAACGTAGGCTCTAACGTCTATTTGATCTTTTGCATATTCTGATGTGTCTAAATGAATTCGTTGCCAATAGCTTTCCTCAGAAGCATGATTAAATCGGTGGTCGAGGGTCTCAGGAAATTCAGTTGGATACATAACACGCGTACTACTTTCTAAGACATCGCGAAGTACCCCTCTTTCATTTGCGTTTTGCTCGGTTAATACAATTTCATCCTGCTCAGGCTCGTCTCTTTCTCGCACGTCTACTGCTTTAAATTCTGATTCCTCAAATGTTGCGATGTCTCCGAGAGCCACTCGGTACAAACGAGAGGTATATGTACCGTCGTCTTCACTATCTTTATCTGTATAAAATATATAATCACCGTTCATCGTGATATGAAAACCTGTTGAAGACCGTAAATCAATATCATCTGGAATCGCTCTTGTCTCTTCTGTCTCCAGATTATGCATAATGAGCTGATCATCATCCTTTAACAACATGTTTCCATTTGAATCAAAACCGACTACTTGATCATGTCCCATAGACTCGTACGCAGCGGTTTCTCCACTCTCAAGGTTCATAATATAGTATTCTGCAAACGCCGAGTCACTTCCTCGGTTCTCTGTAATAAGGTAATAAAGATATGTCCCATCAGGTGACATTTTCGCTTGGTAAATAAACATATTATTACTATCAAACTCTTCGGCAGCCTCTTCAACACTCGCTAATTCATTTACTGTTCCGGACTCAATATCTAGTAAATAAAGCTCTAGAACGGTATCAATTAAAACCTTAGACCCATCCTTCGTCAACGTGATTCCATTTAAAGAAACATCATCTGTATCCAACAGCTCACTTAGCGAAAAGTCTGTTTTCTCTTCGGTCTTAACATCGTATAAGGTAATAAGTAATTCTCGATCGATGGTATCTGTCACCATATAAACAATTAGGTCATCGGTGATTCCAGCTAAATCATCTATATAATCGTCTGTCTCAGGTGCCTGGTGTACTAACTCATCATTTTCTAAATCATATACCGAAAATGCAATCCCCTCATCATGACAATCATATAAAAGGTACTGGCCATTCGGCGACGGCGATAAGCCTACACATCGCCTTTCAACATCTTCTTCCTGAGCAAACTCCCGACCTTCAACTGCCTCACCAGTCAGATCAACCACATATGTATAGTATTCGCTTACACGGTCAATGTCCTCATGACCGGTAATGACTGACGTTTCACCAGAAGCACTTGTCCTTAGACTTTGTAAGTCATAATCAGACAGTCCTTCATGGTTATATTCAAATATAATCTCTTCGGACAATGCAGATGACTCACCCTCTTCTTCCGTCACCGCTTCATCAGACGTTTCATTCTCTTCGGATACTTCGGCATCAGATGAGCAACCCACAACAAAAATGCTCATCAATACCATTAACATGATAAACCTCTTCAAACTAACCACTCCAACCTGAAAAAAGTATTTTATTAGTGCTACCTTTTTCATGTTCCCTGTAAAATAAAGTATAAACTTGAAGTTTAATCGAAAAAGACAAATGATTCTAATTGAACCATTTGTCTCACTTTTTTATTTCGTTTGGTAGAGAAGTGATCAGACATTCACTTGCTATCTCTTAAGGAGTGTCCGATGATTTATAATTCCTCATCCTTCACTTCATTCAACCAACCTTCGATCTCACCAATGACAGACGAGACACAGCCATCTTCAAATGGAGATCGCAAGCCTGCTACCTTAACCAGTTCAAGGAAAGATAAGCTCCCTCCTTTTTGGCATAGGTTTAAGTAATCCTGCCATGCAGCTTGTTGATCTTCATTCATTCTTTTCCAGAACTGAAGCGCACAAATCTGTGCAAGGGTGTAGTCAATATAATAGAACGGCACTTGATAGATATGTGACTGACGTTGCCAGAATCCACCCGCCTCAAGGTATGCATTCCCATCATAGCTCCGATGTGGGAGATAGCGTTTTTCTAGCTTACTCCAATAAAGCTTGCGCTCCGCTGGCGTCGCTTCTGGATTCGCATAGACAAAGTGCTGGAATTCATCCACGGCTACACCATAAGGGATAAACAAGATCGCATCCGCTAAATGGGCAAACTTATATTTTTCAGTGTCCTCACCAAAGAAGTGCTCCATCCATGGCCATGCGAAAAACTCCATACTCATCGAATGAATTTCAGCTGCCTCCATCGTCGGAAACGCATATTCAGGTACAGCTAAATGACGGCTTTGATACACTTGAAATGCGTGCCCCGCTTCGTGTGTTAACACATCAATGTCTCCGGATGTCCCGTTAAAATTTGAAAAAATGAAGGGAGAACCATACTCAGGAAGATATGCACAATAGCCTCCACTTTCCTTGCCCTTTTTACTTAAAAGATCCATTAGATTATTCTCAATCATATACGTAAAAAATTCGTCTGTTTCCTCTGAAAGCTCTTTATACATAAGCTTTCCATTTTCTATAATCCAGTCTGCATCGCCTTTAGGCGTTGCATTTCCGGTTTGATACGTAAAATTCTCGTCATAGAAATGTAGCGTATCTACTCCAATTCGCCGCTGCTGGCGCTCTCTAAGCTTGGTCGCTACAGGAACAATCTCATCCTGCACCTGAACCCTGAAGTTTGCGACCATCTCTGCATCATAGTCTGTGCGTGTCATCCGGGCATAACCCATCTCAACGAAGTTCGCAAACCCGAGTTTTTGAGCCATCTTTGTACGAACGTGAACTAAATCATCATAGATCCGATCTAACTGCTCCTCATTGTCAGTAAGGAATTGAAATTTAGCAGCAGAAGCTTTTTTTCGTACGTCACGGTCCGTTGATTGTTCAAAAGGGGTAAGCTGAGCAAGTGTACGCTCTTCTCCCTCGAATTCAATTTTTGCGGAAGCAATCAGTTGACCATATTCCGTTGTTAGCTTGTTCTCAAGCTGAAGCTCCGGGATGATGTCCGGGCTAAAGGTTTTGAGGCTTAGCTCAGCAAGCTTAAATAGCTGACTCCCCCATCTTTCCTCCAATTGCTTACGGTGCGGTGAATCGATGATTGCACGGTAATAATCTGTTTTAAATTCCTGCATAACAGGCATGACTTCATCTATGTATTCCTTCTCTGCCTTGTAAAATGCATCCTCTGTATCAATCGAATGACGGATAGAGACCAAATTCGCCTGCGTTTCAAGCCAGTTTGAGTAGTCTTGCAGGGATTTTAAGGCTTCAACCTGCCCTTCCACTGTATCCGATTCTTTAAAAAGCTGGATGTGTTCAGTAAATATTTCTTCTACTTCTTCTTTTTCTGGACGCTCATATGGGATCGCTTCAAATTTCATCGTTAAACTCCCTTTCTTTTCTGTTTAATCTATTCGCCACACAGGTTTACTTCTCCTTTTGTGAGGGAGAAATGATGCGAAATGGGACTGGAGAATTGAGGACAGTAGACGTGTTAATCGTTCCATAGGGAATAAGCCGGTCAATTAACATGGTCATCGCATGCATATCAGAAACGGCTGCCTTTAAAAAGTAACTGACTTCTCCTGTTACCCGATGACACTCAATAATCGCTTCGTCCTTTTGAATGATCGCTTCGAATTCTTGGATAGATACCTTCAAACCAGCCACCTGAATAATCAGCATTATTTCTTTACCAACAGCCGGAAGTGAGATTCGAGCTGTGTATGCCTCGATCACCCCTTTTTCTCTTAACCGAGTTAACCGCTCTGCTGTACTTGGACGACTTAAGGATAAAAGCTTAGAGAGTTCACTAACGGTCATCCTTGAATCTTCCTGAATCGCAGCGATAATTTTGCGATCTATCTGGTCCATTCTAGGTCCTCCTTCACTTTTACCCTATTATAAAATAAAAGACTTCATAAAGTTGGTTTTTTGTTAGATATTCCTTCAAAGTAATATGCGCACTTTTTATTTCTTTCGATACGCTAATAGAAGGAGCATTGTAGCGAATACGTAGAAGGGAACGGTGTGTATGAAACGCTGGTTACTTATTTTTGTTGGTTGTTTTTTAGCTTCATTAGGAGTGATTGTGCTCACTCATTCAGATCTTGTTACAGGTGGTACCGCAGGTCTTTCTTTAAGTATTGCATACCTTACAGGCTTGCCATTTCCCGTCCTATTCTTTCTCATTAACATCCCATTCTATTTATTCTCAATGAGTCGGATGGGGCTTTCCTTCACAATTACAACGATTCTATCAGTCTCTATCTTAACGCTTATAACAAGCATAAATGCCTTTTTACCAAACTTCTCTATCCCTTACTGGTTAGGGGCGTTGGCGGGCGGTATGTTCATTGGGGTGGGGCTAAGTGTCTTGTTTCGTCAT
Source organism: Alkalihalobacillus sp. NPDC127517 (assembly GCF_050276055.1). NCBI lineage: Bacteria > Bacillati > Bacillota > Bacilli > Caryophanales > Bacillaceae > Alkalihalobacillus > Alkalihalobacillus sp. NPDC127517. The sequence continues at coordinate 33,158 of NZ_JBNNQX010000016.1, forward strand.
CAGGCTTCGCTTGGTGGTTCTAATATTCTCGCACTCTTCTTGCAGAAGCGCTTTGGTTTTGACCCTGGTAAAACCAATTTTCTCTTTGATTGTGTAGTCGTTGCTTCAAGTTTATATGCAATTGGATGGGTAAAAGGCTTTTTCTCCGTACTATCAATTGCTGTTACTTCAAAAGTAATTAGTTACTATAAGCAAGCGTATGTGGTCAAAAAACGAGAGCTACCTGTTCAGAGAAAGGTCGAGCTTTCACCAAAAAAACTGTCAACAGATCTCTAATGTGAGATTCTGTTGACAGTTTACTTTTCAAATAAATACAGCTTTCCATTGGTTGGGATTTTAAAATATGGTCCTTTGTATCCGCGTTTTTTTAAATTCTTCCTCATTATGTCCATGACCCCACCGTGACTAACAATCAAACAGTCCTTGCCTTCTTTCTCCGCCTGATTAAGAATTTCATCGAGTCGTTTACGTGTGTCCCATTTACTTTCCGGTTGTGATGAATGCTTAAACAGCCACGCGAGCCGAATCATAATCAGATGAAGAAAAAGCGGCAGGCGGAAGGATAAAGGAAATGGAGGGACGAGATCGATTTCACGTAGCTTCTCTGTCTCTTTAATCTTTCCCCGATAGATGGTCGCAGCGGTTGTTCTTGCTCGTGGTAGAGTACTAGAATAACAGCTTTTCCATGTCACAGACCCTAGATCAACAGGAATCTCCTCGACGTCTGATTCATCATATTCACTTACCCATTTTGTAAGATCTGTACTCGAGATCAGCAATTGCTTTGGATACCCTCGTGTGACTTTAAAATGTCTGACTAACCCTATTTTCATGAGGAGACCTCCCCTCCCGTCTAGTTACTGCCAGCCATCACTGTCATACCACATGGACGATTGATCTTTGTTAATCGCATGCTGAACATAGGGAATTGTATTATATGGCATTTGATTAGTCGGAAACCATTCTAGAGCCTGGCACTTGTCGGGCTCAGCATTAAAAGGCGTTCCGGACCAAGTCTTAATTTCCACAAAGAAATCGATCCAATTTAATGTTCCTGATAAGCGGTGCAGCACACCATTCACTTTGATATCATCGCGAGTAACAGTCACTCCAATTTCTTCTTTTGCTTCTCTCTGAACCGATGTAAGCATGTCCTCATCCGGATCAATCTTACCCGCCACAACACTCCAATTCCCATCTTCAAAGCCTGTGTTTTTCCGTTTAAGAAGTAGAACTTGATCATCCTGATAAAAAAGCAAATGCACAGATCCATACAAATGAGGCTTCATTTACATCCCTCTTTCACATTAAAGCTGGTCTACATCAATCTCATCAATCGCTTGAACAATCGTATCGGTAATCGTTAAATCCTGATCACCAGCATCTGGTGCAGCATATCCTATACATGTCATCCCTGCAGCCTTAGCAGCACGCGCTCCGTTATGAGAATCCTCCAAAACCACACAATGCTTTGGATCAATGCCAAGAACAGATGCAGTTTCAAGATAGATATCTGGAGCTGGTTTTCCCTGATCTACTTCCTCTCCACTAATTACGGATGTAAAGTGATCTTCAATGTTAAATTTCTGAAGGACTGCTTCAATGTACGCCCGGGGGGAAGAAGAAGCAACCGCCATCGGAATGTTGCGCTCTGATAGCTTCTGCATTAACTCTGGTATTCCTTTAATCGGCGTAAGATCGGATTCCTTTAAGCGTTTTAGCTTCTCGGTGTGTGCATGCGCATGAATCTCGTGAACCTCACCTGATAGGCCATGCTTCTTCTTCACTTGATCCCACATGTCTGCACTTACCATACCCGTGTATTCGGCAAGATCGTCTTCTGTAATCGTCGCCCCGTACCGTTTGGCTGTTGCGATTTCAACCTCAATATGATGAGGCTCACTATCGATAATGACTCCATCCATATCAAAAATAAAGGCCTTCATCATCCGTTCACCGGCTCTTCTTTGACAATGGTATACATGTTATCTGCATCGTCCTTCCGACTCGTTTCACGAACCTCGTTAATCTTCACGGTTACAAGCTTTTGACCAAAACGAACAACAAGCTCGTCTCCTGCTTTTACATCCGAACCGGCCTTTGCTTGGTTTCCATTAATAGAGATTCTTCCTTGATCGCATACTTCCTTTGCAAGGGTTCTGCGTTTAATTAAACGTGATACTTTTAGAAATTTATCTAGTCTCATATCGTTGGTTCTCCCTTTTAATCGTATTGTTTACTTTCCTGCCAGATCGCTTCTAGATCGTCTAGGTCCAGCTCAGTCATTTGTTTACCTTGTTCTTTTACCCGATCTTCAATGTATTCAAAGCGCTTTTTGAACTTCGTATTTGTTTTGGCAATGGCTTGTTCTGCATCGAGCTTATAAAAGCGTGCCACATTAGCAATTGTAAAAAGAACGTCTCCAAGCTCTGCTTCCATCTTTTGTTTATCAGCGCCTGCAAGCTCATCCTTCCATTCCTTTACTTCCTCATCAAACTTATCCCAAATAGGTTCGGGCTCGCCCCAATCAAAGCCTACCTTAGCTGCAGCTTTCTGCAAGGCCATTGCCTTCATTAATCCAGGCAGTGCAGTAGGTATATTTGTTAACAAGCCTGCTTCTGCCCCGCCCTTTTCCTGCTTCTTGATTGCGTCCCAATTGGTGAGCACCTCGTCTGCCGTATTGGCTGTACCCTCACCAAAAACATGAGGGTGGCGACGAATCATCTTATTCGTCACAGCAGCTACTACATCTTGAATAGAAAACCAGCCTGCATCCTCTCCAATTTGAGCGTGCAACATCACCTGCAAAAGAACATCACCAAGCTCTTCTACTAAATGCTCATCATCTTCTTGATCAATTGCATCAAGTACCTCGTAAGCTTCCTCAATCAAATAAGGCTTTAAGCTTTCATGCGTTTGCTTTTTGTCCCACGGACAGCCGTCTGGTCCGCGAAGAGTCGCAATTACCTGTCTGAGAGTTGAAAATTCCTCTCTTAACAACGTTTCCTCCCGTACAGGCGGCACATATACAGCTGTCAGGTTATTTAGCGTTGTCACTCGGTCAAGCTCGTGAAGCGGTACACGCAACAAGCTTTCATGTTTAGAGCCTACTGCTGTGGCAACTACCACTTCATATTCGTCCGGTAAACGCTCCATTAGCGTCAGCTTCACATCTGAAGCAATCATTGCATCATACACCTGCACAATGATCAGATGCTGTGTCAGCTGAAATTCATCCCTTTTAAAATGGGTGCCATCAAGGATTTGACTGCCTTCAATCGGATCAATTTTAAGAGCGGTATACATGGAGTCAAGGAAGCTTGTTCCTCCAAGAAAATGAAGCTCGACATTCGCTGACTCGGCACGTTCCACTAAAAGCTGAATGGTACGCTCAGCTACAAATGGGTGTCCGGGCACCGCATACGTAATGTCTTCTTTTTTGGCTTCTTTTAATAAGGTTTCTGTGATTTCTTCATACACAGCTTCAAACTGATCATGTTTTTCATAGATCTGATCAAAAGAGTTCCACGTTAAATCCTCTTCCGCGAGCTCCGTTAAAACCGGATGATCATTTGTCCGAACAAACAGATTACGTGCTACCTTTAGATGTCGATAGAGACCCATTGGCATCTGGTCTAGATCACCCGCACCAAGTCCTACAATATGTATCTTTGCCATCTACTCTTTCATTCCTTCCTACGTATAAAAAATCCTCTAATTTTCTTTACCTTTGGAATCTGATCCCATTCAGATGCTGTAAAAACCGGTAAGGTGAGCAGACATACAAGTACAACCAGACCACCTATCCCACTTAGTACTAAGGCGACTCCCGCATCATGCAAACGGTTCTCTCCTATGCTTATTTCTGTCCAATGTACGATCAATCCATAACAAATGCTTGTCGCCACTGCCAGTGTAGTAAGCGTGATGGAAAGCGCCACATAGGGAGTGCCATGTACCATCACCTTACCTGATGCACGCTTAATGGCAATCATTCCGAGACTCGCCATGGTTATTGTTGCGATTGTTGTTGCAATTCCAGCCCCGATCGCTCCATATAACGGTATGAGCGCAATGTTCGCAATCATCTTTAAGGTCAGTCCAATACCTAAGATAATGACAGGGACTCGGATGCGTCCGTGCCCCTGCAGGACGGCCGCTGCGGTTAAATAAACCGCGGCAGGTGCAATGGATAAAACCAACACTCTTAGAAAGCCTGATCCTTCTATGTCTGTGAAAAGCATATGGTTTAAAGGCTCCATAATGATAACCAAACCAATTGTAGCTGCACCACCGATTAAAAAGGCGAGTCGTAAAGACATATCCTGATACCGCAATACGGCCAGCTTCTCTTTGCGTGCCCTTGCTTCTGACATTGCGGGTACAAGAGCTAATGCAAGGGTTGTGGCAAGAATCGTACCTAGTTGGATAAGTGGCTGCCCTCGGTCATACACCCCTTTCAGCTCATACGCTTCTCCTTCAGATAAGCCAAACATGTTGAGCAAGTGAATCATAGAGAATACATCCACAAATTGAAAAAGAATTAAGACAAGCGCATTAATGCAGATGAACACGCTTTGACCTAAAAGTAAGCTCACTTGCTTTGTGATTTGCCCAAACGAAACCTGCCGTAACTCATTTATGCCTAGTGTGATCCCTCGTTGATGTAAGAACGTAAACAAAAGAATAACACCTGTTAAGCTACCAAAAAGGGAGCCATAGATTGCTCCTGTTCCTAATTGGTAGGCATTAGCACTTGAATTCATTAGTAGATATGTAATAAGTAAGATCGCTGTAACTCTGCCAAGTTGCTCCCCCACGTTAGAGATAGCGGTAGGCAACATATCATGTTGTCCTTGAGTTACACCTCTTGCTACGCTTAAAAACGGGACAAATAAAAAGGAAAGTCCTGTTACGCGTAACACATCTGTTAGTGCGGGATCTCCCATCAAAACGGCGAGCCACGGGGCCAATACCACCATTCCAACACACGTCACCACAGAAAATAAAAGCAAACCTATAAAATAAAAACCAGTTGTTGCCCGTTGTTTTTTAGGATTTTCAGCAAGCTGTCTAGAAAGAACAAGCGGAAACCCATATAATGAAATGATGGTCATGAATCCGTAGAATGGATACACCTGCTGGTACACGTAAAATCCTAAATCACCAGCCATGTTTTGAAATGGAATCCGATACCCTGCGCTAATGATTTTTGTTAAGATCGCAGCAATCGATAGTAATACAGCGCCTCCAAGGAAAGACGTCTTCTGACTGCTTTTTCTATTCAAACGTCTTCCTCCTTACCATTGGTACCTGTCTCTATCATACTCAATTTATCTAAAAATCGCCATTCATGCTTGAAGCGGTTGAGCTAGACACAAAATTCAAGTAAAGTGAACGAGTAATCGTTTGAAAGTACGCCCCTCTTAAATGTGGCATAAGGAGAATTAACAATGAAAAAAATCGTCTTTACCGGCGGAGGATCTGCCGGACATGTGACACCTAATATCGCCATTATGGATTCACTTGATCCAAGCGCTTGGGACATTTCCTATATCGGATCGCATTCTGGCATTGAAAAAGAACTAATCGCTCGCACAAATATTCCATACGATGCAATCTCAAGCGGGAAACTACGCAGGTATATTGATTTAAAAAACGCGACAGATGCGTTTCGCGTACTAAAAGGAATTCTGGACGCCCGTAAAGTGCTAAAGAAACGTAAGCCTGATCTTGTCTTCTCAAAGGGAGGATTCGTTACCGTCCCTGTTGTGATTGCAGCTTCTAGCTTAAAGATTCCTGTTTTTCTACATGAAAGTGATCTCACACCTGGGCTTGCTAATAAGATCGCTCAACGTTTTACCACTCGTATTTTCACATCATTTGAAGAAGCAGCCGCACACTTTCCGGCTGATAAGACCACTGCAATCGGCTCCCCTATCCGTCGTGAGCTACTTGAAGGCAACCCGAAGCACGGACTTGACTTTCTTGGTTTTCGTCCAGGTAAGCCGGTCTTAACGATCATGGGTGGAAGTCTGGGGGCAAAAGCTGTGAATGAAGCAGTTCGTGCCGCACTACCAGAACTGCTGACTGAATTTCAGATTGTTCATTTATGCGGGAAAGGTCACTTAGATCCTGCCTTAAATGAACAGCCTGGTTATAAGCAATTTGAATATGTACATGATGAGCTATCTAATATTTTATCGGCAACAAGCTACGTCATTACTCGCGGGGGCTCCAACGCAATCTTTGAATTTTTAGCATTAAAGAAACCGATGCTGATCATTCCGCTCTCACGTTCTCAAAGTCGAGGCGATCAAATCTTAAATGCCAAATCATTTGAGAAAAAAGGGTACAGTCTGACTCTTGAAGAGGAAAGCTTAACAAAAGAAACGTTGCTCGACCACCTGACAAGATTAAAAGAGAATGAAACAGACTTTATACAAAAGATGGATGAGTCCCGTGAAACGGACGCCATTCAAACGATCTTATCAGAAATGAATTCATATGCATCCTCGTAACAAAAAGAACCGTTATCCATGTAGGTAACGGTTCTTTTTATTCTATTCCATTTGTCTAGCTAAGAAGCTTGCTGCGGTTTCCGCCATTTTTTGCTCAAGCATCCCATTCAGCGTCTGTTCTTTACTAAAAATAACGACCGTACCAATCGGGTCTCCATTCGCAATAATTGGAGCAATTACATAGCCCTTATAATCATCGTGATGTTCACTGACAAGATTATATTCTCCCGGGTTAGCCTCCACCTTCGTTTTACGGTTGGTCATGACAGACTCTACAACTTCACCAACTGCTTTATTCGCAAATTCCTTTTTCGGTGCACCTGAAACAGCGATAAACGTATCGCGATCGGAAATTAAAATATGGTGGTTCAAGCTTCCATAAAGGGCTTCTGCATACTCCTTTGCAAAATCTCCAAGCTCAGAGATTGGTGAATATTTTTTAAGGATGACTTCTCCGTCTCGGTCCACAAAAATTTCAAGCGGATCCCCCTCACGGATTCGAAGTGTTCTTCTGATCTCTTTAGGGATAACAACTCTACCCAAATCATCAATACGTCTTACAATTCCAGTTGCTTTCATGCTGTATTTCCTCACTTTCGCTGATGTAATCCCTGGACACTTTTGGCTGCTTCTATAAGTTCGGGTTAAAGGTAGTATTTGTCTTGAAATAAGAACTATTCCCCAATTCTTGAATTTGTTTCAGTGTCTTGGATGGATCAACCAGCGAGCTGGTCAGGAAGCAGGTGTTTTTGACTTTTTCTTTTTCTTTGAACGCGGAATGGCCTGAACCGCTTTCTCCAATAAATCAAGCAGCTGTTCGTTGGTGAGCTTCCTTGTTTTAATGACCACTTTAATTCGTTTGCCTTCTGTACCAAGGGATACGTCACGTCCAAGCGTGTTCACCACATCAAATAACTTACTACCATCCATTTGCTCTGATGTTTCTTCAGTGAGCAGAATGGTCAACTGATCCTTGTTCTCTATTATCTTTTCAATTCGCTCTGCATCACCAATTAATTTTATCGCTGTTAAACGAATTAAATCACTGACTTCGGTTGGGTATTCACCAAAGCGGTCAAACATTTCATCTTTTAAATCCTGAAGCTCCTGAAGCTGTTCAATCGCTTTAAATCGTTTATACATTTCGATCTTTTGTTTGGCATCCGTTATATACGTTTCAGGAATATAAGCGTCCACTTTTATATCCATCTCCATTTGGAATGGCGGCTCTTTAGGAGTTTCACCTTTCCGTTCTTCAATGGCTTGTTTTAACATTTGAGAGTATAGGTCGAATCCAACCGACTCGATAAAGCCATGCTGCTGGGCCCCAAGTAGATTACCTGCTCCACGAATCGTTAAATCTCTCATCGCGATCTTAAAGCCGGAACCAAGCTCGGTAAACTCTTTAATAGCCTGCAGACGTTTCTCAGCCACTTCTGTTAACACCTTATCACGCTGGTACGTAAAGTACGCATATGCGACGCGGTTCGAACGTCCCACTCGTCCACGGATTTGGTACAGTTGAGAAAGTCCCATCTTATCCGCATTATAAATGAATAATGTATTCACGTTTGGAATGTCTACACCCGTTTCAATGATCGTAGTGGTCACAAGGACATCACTATTGCCTTCTAGAAAATCGAGCATGATGGACTCAAGCTCACGTTCATTCATCTGCCCATGGGCAAAGCTAACCTTTGCATCTGGAACAAGCATTGAAATCCGTTCTGACATCCGCTCGATATCCTCAACTCGGTTATATAGGAAGTAAACCTGACCCCCGCGGGCCATCTCACGTTCAATTGCTTCCCTAACAAGCGATTCATTAAACTCAACCACATACGTCTGTACCGGGAATCTGTTTTCAGGTGGTGTTTCAATAACAGAAAGGTCACGCACACCTAGCATCGACATATGTAATGTACGTGGAATAGGTGTAGCTGTTAATGTTAGAACATCAATATTCGCTTTCAGATGCTTAATCTTTTCTTTATGCGTTACACCAAATCGTTGTTCTTCATCAACAATAAGTAGAGCAAGGTCCTTGAAGACCACATCTTTAGATAAGAGACGATGTGTACCAACAACAAGATCGATGGAGCCTGCTTTTACTCCTTTTAACGTTTCTGTTTGCTCTTTGCGTGAACGGAAACGACTTAATACACCGATATTAATCGGAAAATCAGAAAAACGCTCAACAATGGTTTCATAATGCTGTTGGGCAAGGATTGTTGTTGGGACAAGGATCGCCACCTGCTTACCATCCATGATTGCTTTGAAAGCAGCTCGAATCGCCACTTCTGTTTTCCCGTAACCAACGTCCCCACATAAAAGACGATCCATAGGACGGATAAGCTCCATGTCTTTTTTTATCTCTTCCGTTGCACGCAGCTGATCCTCTGTTTCAGAGTATTGGAAGGATGTTTCAAATTCACGTTGCTCATGTCCATCCTGACTAAAAGCATGTCCTTTACTTGCTTCTCGTTCTGCATATAGCTTAATTAAATCATCTGCTATATCTTCAACAGAGGATTGTACCTTCCGTTTAACCTTCTTCCAATCGCTTCCGCCTAATGCATAGATCTTAGGGTCCTTCTCTTCAGATCCAACATACTTCTGAACCTGATCAATTTGATCCACCGGAACATATAGCTTGTCATCCGCCGCATAACGAAGGTGCAGGTAATCCTTATGAAGGCCATTAATCTCAAGTGTTTCAATCCCTAAGTATTTCCCGATCCCGTGATTTGTATGGACAACGAGATCGCCTACCTTAAGCTCAGAGTAGCTTTTAATACGTTCTGCATTGGAGAGCTTCTGATTTCGTTTAGGACGCTTTGTTTGCTTAGCAAAGACTTCTTCCTCAGTCAGAACGACAAGCTTCTGTGAAGGCAATTCAAATCCAGAATGCAGCTGACCTTGGATAATGTGAATCTTCCCAGCTGTCAGCTCTGTGTCACGATCTACCACGTGAACGTCGATACCCTCTTCTTCTAAGTTAAGTGATAGGCGATCCGCACGATCCTTTGTCCCTGCAACAAATAAAACCGCGTTGCCCGCTTTCTGCCAACGTTTTACCTCAGACTCAAGAAGCTGCATTTGTCCATGAAAGTTTTGCATGGATTTGCACGAGATACTCACCACATTTTGAGGTGATGTCGAAGGAACGTGTTTTAAGAATAAGGATAGATAAACAACCGGGTACGGAGATTTTTGAATCGACGGTAGCACATCAATCGACATTTGCACGTCATGTACAAGGTCTCCATTCTCAATCAGTGAAAGACTCCAATTTGCCTCTTCCTTTTGCAGGTTATCTGCCATTTCCTTCACTCTGGTTAATTCATCTACGATACACATCGTACCCTCAGGCATATAATCAAGCAGTGATTCTGCCTGATCAAAATACAAGGACATATACTTGTACATACCTTCAAAGCTAGTCCGCTGTTTTAATTTATCAATGTCAGCTGTGATTTTTTCATCAAGCTGGGCTCGTGTTGTTTTTGCTGAGACCTTCTTGAGTGTGACCGCAAGCTTCTCTTCTAATCGACTGGCCGCCTGTGAATAGTGTTGATCAGATAAGATAATCTCTGTTGCAGGACCCACCTTTAACTTCTCAACATTTTCAATGGACCGCTGTGTATCTAATGAAAAGGTACGGATGGAATCAATATCCGTATCGAATAATTCAATTCGCACAGGGTTTGATTCTGTTAGCGGATACAAATCAATAATTCCACCGCGAACACTCATCTCACCTGGTGCAGACACCATATCCACTCTACGATAACCCATTTTAATAAGCTTGGTTAACAATTGATCAATGGACCCAATGTCTGACCCAAGTTCAAAGGAATAAAAGCTATCCTGCCAAACCGATTTTGGAGTAAGCATTCTGCGTACCCCGGCTAACGGAGCAATCACCACGCCAGAAAAGCCTTCAGCCAGTTTGTTCAACAGGTCAAGGCGCTGCGCTTTCATTTCGGGACTTGCGACGGCAATTTCAGCAGAAATCAGTTCATTCACTGGGTACAAATAGACCTGCTCTTCTCCCAAAAGGTCTACCAGGTCTTCATGAATCTTTTGAGCTTGAAATAAGTTATGTGTGATGACCAATTGACTTCTTTTTGTTTCCCGATACAAAGAAGCCATGGCCAAGGTTCTCGATGAACCACTTAAACCAGAGATGAGCTGCTCGCTCATTGATGCTTCTAAGCTCTCGAGAACCGTCTTAAGCTCCTGACTATGACTAAAATATGATTGCAATCCTAACATCGTGGATCCCCCTGTTTCGTAAAAAAACCTATATAATCGGTCGTACACACTTCTATTTATTTATTGCTACTCATATTGCCCCGAACTTATGACAACGGACAGGTAGTTTGAATAGAAAAACGCTTTGGCATAATGAGCCAAAGCTTCATGTATATAAATCTACTTACATTACTGGATAAATGAATCTAATTCGTAGAGCGCCGGATTACGCGTAAGCGCCTCATGACAGTGCTCACATATTGCTCTCACATGTATATCACCGTTATCATCATATGTCAATACTTCCTCACGATGACTGTGATCCAGTGCATCAATCCCTAAATGACTTGTTTCGACTGTCTGTGACAGGGATCCCATATCTGTCTCGCAGTGTTTGCATGTATAATGTATAGCCAACTTGTCCACCTCTTTTGCGCTTATTCTACGGTGTAGTATAAGCAGAGGGGTGAATTGCTATACAAAGTGATTAGTTAAAAGCATTCATTACTTCAAGAAACGGTTTATCGAACCAAACTTCGATCGCCTTGGATGATTGAACGATGGATTCTTGAATCGCTTCTTTTTCCTCCGGACGATATCCCCCAAGCACATAATGAACAACCTGTGTTCCCGGTTCCGGACGATCAATTCCTACTCGAATGCGATTAAATTCATTTGTACCTAAGTGTGCGATAAGAGATTTAATTCCATTATGCCCACCTGCACTTCCTTTTTGACGCAGACGAATTTTCCCTGCAGGCAAATCAAGGTCATCATATACAACAACCAAATCTTCAAGCGGAATTTGAAAATACTTCATTAAAGGTACAACAGACTCACCTGATAAGTTCATATAGGTGAGTGGTTTCAGGAAAAGAATCTTTTCCCCTTTATGAAGGTATGTACCAAAAACTCCCTTGAATTTGGACTGATCAAACGAAAATCCTAAGTCCTTTGCCGAATGATCAAGGATATCAAACCCTATATTATGTCGTGTACCTGCGTACTTAGCCCCTGGGTTTCCAAGTCCTACTACTAGTTTCATACCTACCCTACACCCACCAATCATACTCCCGAAAAAGGTATAACCGCAGCGGCTATACCTTTTAGGGAGATAAAATTATTCGACTCTACCGTCTTTATTTTCATCCTTACGTTCTTCTGTTGCTTCCACTTGATCCGGAGAAACGTCTTCTTCTGGTTCCTCGTCTGGATCTGGTTCAATAGTTGGTGGTTGAACGGTTACGATGGCTTCTTCATCTTCACTTGTTACTTCAACTGAAAGGGAACCTTTCACGTCAGCAACCGTTAATCCGTCGCCAATTCCTAGTTCAGATACATCTACAACAAGTTCTTCAGGAATATCTCCCGGAAGACATCTTACACTGATTTCGTGCTTCACTTGTGCAAGAACTCCGCCTTCCTTCACTCCCGCAGCTTCACCTTCCACGCGAACAGGAACCTCAACATCTATTTCAGACTTCATATCTACTTCAAAGAAGTCAATGTGAACAAATGAGTCCTTTAATGGATCTGTTTGAACTTCCTGCACCATAACCTGATGCTTCTTCCCATCACTTACTTCTAGAGAGAAAAGACCATTACGGCCAACTTCACGCATTGTTTTTAGGAAATCTACGCTTTCTACTGATACTGGAGTAGATTCTGTTTTGTTTCCGTATAATACGCCAGGTACAAATCCTGCATTACGGACTTTTCTAGTGCCTGATCCTCTCATATCTGTACGTTTTTCTGCTTTTAAAACTGTCATCCTTATCACCTCTGATTAGATTAACACTCTACTGTATGTGTTCCCCTAAACAGAAGGTTTCAAACCGACTTCACAAAAAAACGAACAATTTTAGATGGTATCAATCAAATAATGTACTAACAGAAGAGTTCTCGTGTACACGAATGATCGCTTCTGCAAGCAATGGAGCAACGGATAACGAAGTAATTTTTTCAATTTGCTGCTCTTCTTTTAAAGCAATCGTATTTGTTACAACAAGCTCTTTAATTTTTGAATTACGAATACGCTCAATGGCAGGTCCTGATAATACAGGGTGTGTACAGCATGCGTACACTTCCTTCGCACCATATTCAACAAGCGCATTAGCTGCTAGAGTAATGGTTCCTGCTGTATCAATAATATCATCAATGATGATACATGTTTTGCCTTCAATATTACCGACAATGTTCATAACCTCAGACACGTTCGGTTTTGGTCGTCTTTTATCAATGATTGCAATTGGTGCTTTTAAGCGATCCGCCATTTTTCTCGCACGAACTACACCACCATGGTCTGGAGATACGATGACAATGTCATCAAGCTGCTTGTCACTAAAATAATCAGACAAGATTGGTACACCCATCAGCTGATCAACCGGGATATCAAAGAAACCTTGAATTTGAGTTGCATGTAAATCTACAGTTAGCACACGAGTAGCGCCAGCTGTTTCTAATAGGTTTGCAACCAATTTCGCTGTAATCGGCTCACGCGCACGCGCTTTACGGTCTTGACGTCCATATCCATAATAAGGAAGAACGATATTAATTGTTTTAGCAGACGCTCGTTTTAGAGCATCAATCATAATTAATAGCTCCATAATATGTTCATTAGCAGGAGCAGAGGTTGATTGAATTAAATAAATATCGCACCCACGAATACTTTCTTCAATATTAATTTGAACTTCTCCATCGCTAAAACGCATAACGGAATTTTTTCCGAGTGAGACACCGATATTTTCTGTAATTTCCTGGGCAAGATCTTTGTTTGAATTAAGTGTAAACACCTTTAAGCTTGGATCGCCATACTTAGCCATTTTGTTGTACCCTCCACACTTTTGTTGAATCAATTTGACTTCTTATAGTTTTCTTTATTAACCTGTCTTGCTCTTGCAATCGATAATGCTTGGTGTGGAACATCTTCTGTAATGGTTGAACCAGCTGCAACCAGTGCATTTTCACCTATGTGTACGGGTGCAACAAGATTCGAGTTACTGCCTATGAATGCACCATCAGCAATGGTTGTTTTATGTTTGTTCATACCATCATAATTAACTGTTATTGTACCACAGCCAAGATTCACGTTTTGGCCCACCTCTGCATCTCCTACATAGCTTAAGTGAGCAGCCTTTGAACCTTTTGCTAGCGAAGATTTTTTCACTTCAACAAAGTTTCCAATTCTCACGTCTTCTCCAAGCGCAGACCCTGGTCTAATATGAGCGAAAGGTCCAATGGTTACGCGAGACTCTACCTTACTATCGTGAATAACAGATTGTTTGACCTCAACAAAGTCAGCGATCACACTATTTTTAATTTCACTGTTTGCGCCAATCACACATTCAGTACCAATGACACTTGCCCCTTGGATGGATGCCCCTGGATAAATCACCGTATCTTGACCGATTATTGCCTCAGAAGAAATGTATGTTTGTACCGGATCAATAATTGTCACTCCAGCTCGCATCCAGCGTTCATTGATACGTTTTTTCATGATTGATTCTGCCTCTGATAAAGCGACACGATCATTTACTCCAAATGTTTCTGAGAACGTAGGAGATTGATAAGCTGCAATCACTTCTCCTTGCTTTTGCAGAATTTCAATCACATCGGGTAAATAGTACTCACCTTGTGCGTTTGAATTTCCAACCTGCTTTAGCGCTTGAAACAAGAGTTCATTATCGAAGCAATAGGTGCTCGTATTAATTTCACGTACCTTTTGTTCTTCCTCACTCGCATCCTTATGTTCTACCACTCGCTCAACAAGTCCGTTTGCACCACGAATGACCCTGCCGTAACCTGTTGGATCCTCAGCAAGGGCTGTAAGTACTGTAATCTTTGCCTGTTTTGCTTGATGCTCTTGAATTAACGCATCAATGGTTTCGCCTGTAAGTAATGGTGTATCCCCAGCTAGTACAACTGTGATCCCTTTTTTATCCTTTAATAATTCATCTGCTTGCAGAACGGCATGGCCTGTTCCCAGTTGCTCTGCTTGTAGTACATAATGAAACTCTTCCCCAAGCTGTGCTTTCACTGATTCTGCACCATGGCCAACTACAATCACCGTTTCATCGAACCCTACTTGATTAAGCGCATCTGATACATGCTGAACCATAGGTTTCCCACAAACTGGGTGAAGTACTTTATAAAGCTTTGATTTCATTCGAGTACCTTGACCCGCTGCTAAAATCACCGCATAACGATTCGTCATAGCTTCCTCCCCATCTTCTATATCCCTTACGAATATATCCTAAATATCAGGTCTTTTCAAGGAAAGATCGACCTATTTCAACAGGGATATATTGTTACTCCCCTAGTTCTTCAAGGTTTTACAACAAAAAGAGCTACTGCAAAAAATGCAGTAGCTCACAATCCTGAATTAAGAGGCACCGGCCTCTTCATAAGAGACTTCCTCTGCTGCTCCAGCTCGTTCAAACTCTTTCAGGACGGCATCCTGAATTTTGTCACGTGTTTTTGAAGAAATTGGATGAGCAATGTCTCTAAATTCACCTTCAGGCGTTCGTTTACTTGGCATAGCTACAAACAAACCGTTGTTCCCATCAATAACTCGAATATCGTGTACAACAAACTCAAAATCCATCGTTATTGAAGCAATCGCTCGCATACGTCCATCTGTCTGTACGCGTCGTAGTCTGACATCTGTGATTTCCATGTAGCCATCCCTCCGTTATATACTTTCTTACTACCCATTCATTTCGCTGTAAGAATGCGTTTTCCTGCAACAAAAATGAAAAAAATAAAAAAATACGTTTAAAATATCCATTTTTACCACGAAATTAGTCGAATGATATGTAGATTGGTTGAAGAGGAATACTTTTAGGATGTCGCAGGTGTCTCTTTATAAGTTTTCTTCAATAAAAAAGCCAGAGCGAACATTTGTGTTCACTCTGACCTTACTCGTTATTTCACTAGTGCAATGACTTCAATCTCTACAAGTACATCCTTTGGTAAACGCGCCACTTCTACGCATGAGCGGGCAGGCTTATGTGTATCAAAGTATGAACCATACACTTCATTAATAAGAGGAAACTCGTCCATGTTTTTAATGAACACTGTTGCTTTCACAACAGAATCTAAGGATGAGCCCGCTTCAGCAAGGACTGCCTTAAGGTTAGCGAACACTTGGTGTGTTTGCTCCTGGACATCCCCTTCTAATAATTCACCATTTGGCTTAAGAGGGATTTGTCCTGAACTGTAAAATAAATTGTTTACGATCACTCCTTGGGAGTATGGGCCAATCGCTTCTGGAGCAAGACTTGTGTAAACGGTTTTCATTTTGTTCTCCTCCTTATGATTCTGTTTGTTTGTCTATTTTGTCTAAAACATTACCTGGTTCAATCGTAATCGTACGATCTCGCAGGTTCATTTCATTAAGACGGGTAATGGAAATATAGTCATCAATAAGTCGTTCTTCAACACCTACTGTTTCGGTTAACACTCCAACCGCAACAAGGTCTGCTTCAAATTCCTCTAATAGGTCGACCATCCCTTTAAGTGTACCGCCCGCTTTCATGAAATCATCAATCACAAAGACTCTAGCACCTGGCTCCAGGCTGCGTCTAGCAAGTGTCATCGTTTGAACACGCTTTGATGAGCCTGAGACATAGTTAATACTGACCATAGAGCCTTCCATAACCCTGAGATCACGGCGAACAATCCGTACTGGTACATCTAAATAATGACCAACTGCATACGCGAGCGGAATTCCTTTTGTCGCAACCGTTAATACCGCATCAATTTGCTTATCTGAAAGAACAGATGCAAATAATCGACCGACTTCATGCATAAGTCGTGGATTTCCAAGTAAATCCATCATATATAGGTAGCCACCAGGGAGGATTCGCTCTGGATCTGAAAGCTGTTCAATTAATTTGTCCACGAGTTCCATTGTGTCTTGCTTATTCATTTTAGGAATGAATGTTACGCCACCACTAGCCCCAGGGATCGTTAGTAAAGATCCATATCCTTCTTCTTCAAAGATTTCCTTAACAATCACCAAGTCTTCACTGATTGAAGATTTGGCCGAATGATAACGCTCTGAGAAGTGAGAAAGGGAGATGACCTCATGAGGGTGCTGTAGTAAATAGTAAGTCATATCTACAAGGCGACCACTTCGTTTAAGTTTTTTCATAATACCTCCGCCAAAAACCGAATAATTGTTTATAACATATCATCTTTGTACGGTTTTAAGCAAGTATTACTGGAACGAATTAATCGAACGGCATGGACATCGTCACAAAATCCTCTTAATCCATTATAAATTCGATTTAATCTTGATTCCTTATCAACTAAACCAAAAACGGTCGGCCCACTTCCACTCATCAAGACACCATCTGCACCAAACTTTTGCATTTGCTTTTTAATGTTATCGACCTCGGGATAGAGGTCGAGTGTAACCGATTCAAGAACATTGTGTAATAACCCACAAATCTGATCAAAGTCTTGATTCGCGATCGCCGCTTCCATTCCTCTAGTATCCGGATGTTCGATGGCATCTACCTTCAAGCCTCGATAAATATCTGCCGTAGATACACCTGTTGGAGGCTTGGCCAAAATAACCCAGAAAGGAGGGGGCGCATCGATGTGGCGGATGATTTCTCCTCTACCTGTTGCAATGGCTGTTCCTCCATATACACAGAAAGGAACGTCTGACCCAATTTCCCCGCCAAGCTTCGCCAATTCATCAAGGGAAAGCCCAAGTCCCCATAGTTCATTTAAGCCACGCAGTGTCGCAGCCGCATCACTACTTCCTCCTGCGAGTCCTGCTGCAACAGGAATTCGCTTAGTAATGTAGATATGCGCACCCTTATTCACCTTATAGCGTTTTTGAAGCAAATCCCCAGCCTGCCATGCCAAGTTTCGATGGTCGCTTGGGACAAAGCCTTCTGAAACCTCAACCGTGATTCGCCTGTCCGTCGTTTCTGTTAAATCAATCCGATCGGCTAAATCAACCGTTGTCATGATCATTTCTACTTCATGATACCCATCTGCTCGTTTTCCCAATACATCAAGAGAGAGGTTGATTTTTGCCGGTGCTTTTACTGAACATTTCACGTCTTCACCTTCTATAGATATGCTTACGCTATTTTATCACTAGTTCCCTGAACATACCACCATCATTCCATTTTGCTTTTTTCTGCAAAATAAAAAACCTCAACAATTGTAGAGGTTCTAGAGTGTATGCGACACACCTAATGGGTTAAGTAATAAGTCTAAACGATTACTTAGAGCTTTCACTAGCGTTCACTTGGCCTTGTTCTTTGGCTTCTTCGAGCATTTCATTAATGGACTCAATGTATTCCTTTAAACTCATTGACCTAACCTCCTAATCTAGTAATTGTTTGTTAGATTTATCATTCCCCTTCTCACTGTTGTTTAAACATCTATAAAAAAAACAGTCCCGCGTTTCGCAGGACTGTTTTGAATCGTTGTCGTCATGTATTACTTCGAGTTATGCTCGTTAGCCAATTGATTTTCTGCAATTTCAATGGCTCTCTTCACCATATTTCCTGCATCAATGGCACGGATGCCGCCCCAGCCTTCTTTTTCAACTGTGTCGTAAAAACCAAGCTCTTTTGCTAGTTCTACTTTCAATCGTTCAGACATGACCCCGCGTCTTCTACTCATCCGGAACATCTCCCCAAAACGTATTGTGTACGACAACAGTATTAGGTTGCTTAAAAAACAAAAAAATATGACTCCCTGTATTTTACAGAAAGTCACGTTATTAGGTCTTATCCTGTTGTTAGGCGTTAAGTGCTACCTCGCTGTCTCCTTCTTCTGACTCAGTCAAAAGGAGTTCAACTGTTTGAGTTAATACATCTGCATAGCTGTAGGATACTCGTTCAAACGCATTCTCTTCGTCGAGCTTAACAATAAATACCGATGGATATGTTTCTTCTAATAATCCAGAACGCTCCATGGTTTTGCGACGACCGCCGTTTGCTTTGATCGTAATTCTCTTCCCTACGTTTGCATCCAGTGTTCGCTTGATATCAATCAATGTTTTTGCCATCCTGACACCCACCTCACTATTTACTCATCATAACACATTCGTCACAATTCGTCAAATAAATTTTTAATTATAACAATCCTATCTCAAACATGTCAACGTTTTTGCACAAAAAAAGAATCTTCCAACTATTAGATACAACTAGCTTGCTCCTTTTAACGAAAGTTATGTATAAAAATAGAAAAACACCTCATTCCATCAGTTTCTCTGATGAAAACGAGGTGTTTCTTTTAGGATTCAGGGTTTTTGAGTGGCATTCCAAGTCGCATGATACCCTTTGTTTCTATACCACCCAACCCTTTTTCGCCAGTGATGGTATTACGTAAGACTTCCCACAGCTTAATAGCATCTAAGTAAGAGGTCTGACTTACCTTTGAGGCAATATATACCGGGTCTAGCGCATGTATATTCACCCGATCCGGCGAGCTTGCAAAATTTGCACCCGCCTTAATCAACGTCTCAAAATGAGATTGGCAGGCACCCGCGAAGATAATTAATTGATCTCTGTTCGCACAGTACTTACGTGCAATCCGCACACATTCCGCAAAATACTTTGTATGTCGATATGCTCGCAGATCATCCCGGTTGCCTCTGGTCTCAAGATAAGCATCATGCCCGGTAATCACAACAATGTCCGGCTGAACCATTTCGAGCAAGGAACCAATTTGATCTGGCATCTTTTTCTCATCGAGATGAACGCCGTATACAGGCACACCAAATCGTTCATACAGCTCGGTACACCGTTGCAAGTAAAAGGCATCTCCATCTAAATGAAGCACTCTTCCCCTCAACTCAAAAAAAGACGCATCTGCAACGTATCCCGATGTTGCGGCATACTCGTTCCTTTTCTTCATTAACTTCGCATCCTGACGGAATAATCGGTAGGATACATCTTCCTTTTGCTTACCAAGCTCACGTCTTTTACGCTTATCTATATCAGAAACTGGTAACAGATCATCTAATGGAGCATCTGCCAGAAGTCTCATTTCTTCTCCTGCGAGCATCGCTGTTTTGTCTGTTAGTTCAACTATCCGAAACAGCATGTCATTTTGGTACGAATTTCTTGTTACACTATCGCCCACCATATACTTCATCGCTCCGCCCCCTCCTGTTCAGCCTATGATTCATAGGAGGAAACGGTGCACCCTTATGCCTTCAAACGAGAATACAGCGCATCACTAAGCGTGGCAAATTCCTGAATGGACAATGTTTCTCCACGTCGTTTTGGATCAATAGCAGCTTCCGCAAGCGCCTCTTCAATTTCTGCCTTACGTTCTTTCGGACCAAGATTATGCACCAAATTATTTAAAATGGTCTTCCTGCGGTTGGCGAAGCTTGCATGAAACACTTCAAAAAAGTAGCGCTCGTCAATTACCTTAGCAGCTGGCTCGTCCCGCACACGTAAATGAAGCACTGCAGAATCCACGCGTGGTGGTGGAACAAATACACTTGCAGGCACAGTCATGACACGCTCGGCTTCAGCATAATACTGGGCCGCAATAGAGAGTGCACCGTACTCCTTAGTTCCCGGAACAGCAGCAAGGCGGTGTGCAACTTCAGATTGAATCATAATTGTGATGCTTGTTACATCAACCTTACCTTCTAAAAAGCGCATAAGAATGGGAGTGGTCACGTAGTAAGGTAAGTTCGCTACAACCTTTACCTGTTTCACATCTGAGAATTTATCCTTTATGAGCTGATCAAGATCTATTTTTAATACATCCGAATGCACAACCTTGGCATTTGGGTACGGAGACAGTGTATCAGCTAGAACTGGTAAAAGACGTTGATCAATTTCAATGGACACAACCTTTTTCGCTTTTCGGGCAATATATTCTGTCAGTGCACCAATCCCTGGTCCAACTTCAATGACACCTGTTTCTTCATCTATCTCTGCAGCCTCTACAATATTTGTGAGGATGTTTGTATCAATGAGAAAGTTTTGTCCTAAACTTTTTTTCAACTGAAATCCATGCTTTTGTAGGATTTCTTTCGTACGTAATGGGGTGGCTATATCTTTAGTCATGCTGTTGTTCCTCCTTAAGAACTAAAATTAACGCTTCCCTGAATTCCTCAGGTTTGATTTGAAACATATGTAGTCGTTTAAGTAGCTGCTTCCCATTCGCATATCCAATAGAAAGCTCCTCGCCTAAGCGTTCTCTTCTTTGTTTCGCATGTGCACCCGCTACTAGACCCGCGGCGTGCAGATCCTCCCAAAAAATATGAGCTGGGGCTTCCTCTGTGATCTCCTGGACCGCGTTTAGCGCAGCCCGAATGGCATCCGGCGTAGCGTTTTCCACGCCTAGATCATCACCGTTCTTTGAAATGGCTGCATGCTTTGGCAGATATGCATGCTTACAGCCCGGTACGCGGTCGCTAACAATCCTCCGAATGCGTTGTCCAGGGTAGTCCGGATCCGTTAAGATAATGACGCCTCGTCTTTCTTTGGCAAGTGCAATACGAGCGAGTACCGATTCACCTATGGCTGAGCCATTTGTTTCAATTGTATCTGCATCTACAGCTCGTTGGATGGCCGTTGTGTCATCTCTGCCTTCAACAACAATGACTTCTTTTATCTTCATATCGATTCTCCGCTCTCTTGTCTTCTGTTCCTTATTGTATCCTGATTCTGATCAAAACAAAAGAAGCCGATCACCTTGGATATCTTATCCATGGATCGACTTCATGTAATCGCACATTATTCAACGATTGTGACTTTCACTTGCTTGCGGCCAAAGCGCTCCGCTTCAGCTTGAGACGGAACATGTAGGTCAATTTTATTCCCAGATATGGCTCCGCCTGTATCTCCAGCAATCGCCGTTCCGTAGCCTTCTACGTGGACTTTTGATCCGAGCGGAATCACACTAGGGTCTACAGCGACCACTTTCATATTCCGATTGTTATTTAAATCTATACCAGTCGCCGTTACCCCACTACATCCAGCACAGCTAGCAGTATAGGCTGTAGCTGTCATGGTAAATGACTTCTCAGATGCAGGCTCCTCGGCCGGGGCTTCTACTTGTTCACTGGCGATCTTTGTTTCTTGTTTTGCTTCCTTTACAGGCTCTTGTTCGGCTTTCGCCACAACGGCTTCCTCACGTGTACCAACAGCAACGACTCGATCTTTGTGCTCCTTCGTTGTTTCTGTTTTAACAAGCTCACGTGATACTTCTTCTCCGTCCTCAAGAACAAGCTCATAGGTCTTCTGAAGGGTACCTTCTTCGCCTTCTTCTTCAACCTTTTCCTTGCCTTTGTCAATCGTGTCATCTTTATTCGTAATCGTTTCATACGAAATGTTCTCTTCCACCACATCGGTGACCTTTTCAATGCGTGTAACTTGAACAATTGATTCTTTATCTAAACGGTCCTCTACCACAGGCTCGACTCGATCTAAATCTCCTAGTTCAATTTCTTCTCTATCCAAAAAGTCAGCGACAGTCGTCGAAGTTGTCCAAACATCCTGCTCTTCCCCATCGCTTTTTAACGTAACAAGAAAGGCCGAATCATATTGAACATTCATATTATCTGTAATAGCAGTATCTACTTGTGGCTCTAACTCGTCATGCTCTTTATACTCAATGGATAATTCGTCAAGTAACCCACGAACGTCTTCTTGTGTTGTCCAAACCGTTTCTGTTTCCCCATCGGTTGAGACAGCTACTTCTTTTGCTTGTTTCCATAAAACCTCTGTGTCTTCGTTTATCTGTGTGTCGAGTGACGGCTCTATGACATCATATTGGTTTGTATCCCAATCTTCATTAGCGAATAACTCAGCAACCGTGTCTGCGTGTGTTGATAGGACAACTTCTTCTGTTCCATCAATGCTGACAGTCACTGTGTGTTTGGTCATTTCAAAAACCGCATAAAAAACGGCAACTATTGCTAAAGCAAAACCAATGATTGAAATGAGATACTTATGATTAGAAACATGATCCAAAAGAAGCCTATATGTCTTAGTCGCTTCCATATGTATACATTCCTCCTCTTAACGCTATGAAGTATACTGATTGTCCCTCCTCTTGTCAAATAAACTTTAGAAAAAATTCATTTTTAACGTGAATATTGCCCTTATTATCTCTTGACAATTAGAAATTGAAAAGAAAATTCTTTCGACAATTACTCTTATGTCCCAAACTTGATTTGTAGAACAAAAGAGCCTTGTCTCAGGATTTGAGACAAGGTGTCGAAAGCTAACAATAAAGTTATCTAACCCCGCTCCCGGAATGGCCGCCACGCTTTCCGAGGGAGGCGTTGAACTAAACTGGCTTCGCCAGTGTATTTCAACTTTGCCTCTTTTTCCCTTCGGAGTCGGCCGGTCAGCCCGTCCGCTTCGTAAGTTGGAAGTACGTTGTTTAGTGCTCAGACTTTTTAAAATCCGAGAAAAAGTAAGTAACAACCCTACCTCTATTTACCAATTAAACTTAATTAATCTTTGATCTTAAACAACTTCTTCGCGTTTTCTGTTGTTTGTTTTGCTAGTTCTTCGTATGTTGTTTCGCGCAGGGCTGCGATTTCTTGTGCGACTAGTTTGACGTAGGCTGGTTCGTTTCGTTTTCCACGGTTTGGGTGTGGAGCTAGGTAAGGACAGTCTGTTTCTATAAGAAGTTTGTCTGCCGGAACATGCTTGGCTACTTCTTTAGGTCGTCTGGCATTTTTGAAGGTGACAGGTCCGCCTAGTGAGATGTAAAAGTTCATCTTCAAGCACCGATCGGCAATTTCAACACTTCCGCCAAAGCAATGCATGATTCCTCCGACTTCATCTGCTCCTTCTGCTTCTAATATTTCAACAACATCCTGATCTGCATCACGATTGTGAATGATAATAGGAAGCTTTACCTTTTTTGCCAAATGGATTTGTTTACGAAATACGTCTTTTTGAACATCCTTTGGTGACTTGTCCCAGTGGTAATCAAGCCCCATTTCACCTAATGCAACCACTTTTGGGTGGGCAGCAAGCTCTTCCATCCAAATCAGATGATCTTCCGTCATATCAATCGCATCAACTGGATGCCATCCGACAGCCGCGTACAAAAAGTCATACGTTTCGACTAATTCCATAGCCTTTTTGATGGTTTTCTCATCAAAACCAACGACAACCATTCGTTCTACTCCTGCTTCACTCGCTCGCTCAAGTACTTGCTCAAGATCGTCTTCAAATTGGTCTGCATTTAAATGTACATGTGTATCAAATAACATGGTGATCCTCCATTCACTTTATCTGTGTCTATGCCAAAGATCTTACCGCTTTTTAAGAGAACCATGCAAGGTTTCGGCATTTGTATCATTCTTATCTGTTAAGTAAGAATAAATCGAATGATCATGATAAAATAAGGGTAAAGAGAGATATCAGAAAAGGAGATGGATGACCTTGTCTAAAGCATTATTTGCAAAAACTGATTTGCAACAGACATGGCTGAATAAGCTCGAGGCCATGCGTTCACAAATTGAATCAACTGCTAGAGAAAATGATGAGTCGGGATCCTTCCCAACTAACCATATTCAAGCTCTTGTCGATAGTGGCTATACATCCCTTCCACTACCCAAACCACTCGGTGGAAGCAGCCTTTCCATTGCTGACCTTGTTTTATTTCAAGAAACGTTAGGAAGTATGGATGGTGCGACCGCCCTTTCGATTAGCTGGCACCAAAGTGTTGTTGCTGAAATCTACGAAAAACGTAGATGGTCAGATGAGCAGCTGACCTTTTTAGCCAAAGAGGTGCAAAAAGGCGCTCTGATAAACCGTGCAGTGAGCGAGGCACAGACCGGGAGTCCAACACGTGGCGGAAGACCCGGTTCGACGGCTACTCGTTCGGGTGATGGATGGGTCATTAACGGAGAAAAAACCTTCACGACGATGTCTCCCTTTTTAACTTATTATTTGGTAGGCGTATGGATTGAGGAGAAAGAAGCAGTTGGGTTCTTCCTTATTCATCGTGATACAATAGGGGTTTCAATTCGAGAGAACTGGAATATGCTCGGGATGCGTAGTACCGAAAGTCACGACTTACTCCTACAGGATGTATGGGTAGAGGACTTTTATTTAGTAGAGGTAAACGATGCCCCGCGTGGACGTGAAGTGAATGCTTGGATGATGCATATTCCTGCAAACTATCTTGGGATTGCACAAGCTGCACGTGATTATGCTCTGCATTTCTCAACGGTTCATGCGCCAAATAGTATTGCTGGCACAATTAGTGAATTACCAAATGTACAAACGGCTATCGGCGAGATTGAACTGTTGATGATGCAGTCGCGGCACATGATCTATTCCGTTGCTCGTGCCTACGATAACAGCAAAACTCGCTTAATGATTGAGCATGAAATTGGCGCAGTAAAATATACCGTCGTGAATAACAGCATTAAAGTAGTAGATAAAGCGATGAGAATTGTTGGTGCAAAAAGCTTAGAGCTTTCATGCCCACTGCAGCGCTATTACAGGGACGTGCGAGCAGGTCTGCATAATCCCCCGATGGACGATATGACGATTTCAAAATTAGCTCATTCTGCTATTCATTCCATTGACTAACTTTTTATTCAATGGGTATAGAAGGATAACGACATGAAGGAGAGGAGTTTTTTCGTTTGACACACGGTATTCCCTCAAAAACGTTAAATGATGGATTAGAGGTTCCTGCTATTGGATTTGGAACAGCGAACATTAAAGGTAGCGCAGGGGTTTCAATCATTTCTAGTGCAATAGATACTGGCTATCGGCTCATTGACTCAGCTTTTAATTATGAGAATGAAGGAGCAGTAGGCGCAGCGATTAGACGCAGCTCCATTGCACGTGAGCAGCTACGTATCACATCAAAATTACCAGGCCGGCATCATAGCTACAAAAAGGCTGTAACAACGATTCAGGAATCATTGCTACGAGCAGGGCTTGACTATTACGACCTTTATTTAATTCATTGGCCTAACCCAAAACAAGAGATGTATGTTGAAGCATGGCAAGCATTAATTGATGCCAAGAAATGGGGACTCATTCGTTCCATTGGGGTCTCAAACTTTACTCCCGACCATCTAGAGAAGATCATCAAGGAAACAGGTGTCACACCAAGTATCAATCAAGTGGAGCTTCACCCTTATTTTTCACAGGAAACACAACGTTCTTATCATCAGGAGCATGGAATTATCACTGAGTCCTGGAGTCCTCTTGGTCGTGCTAGTCACGTACTTGAGAACAAAGACATTCAGTCAATTGCTCAAGCTCATAATAAAACCATTCCTCAAATTATCTTAAGGTGGCATATTCAATTGGGAGCTTTGCCTCTACCAAAGGCATCAACAGCTGGACGTCAGCGCGAAAACCTGGCCGTATTTGATTTTTCTTTGTCAGATCAAGAGATGGCGGTCATTCATAAGCTTACAAAACCAGACGGTCGAATTCACGATCAGGATCCTACAGTATATGAAGAGTTTTAACAGGTCAGAAAGATAGGATAAGACAAATAAATAAGGAAACACTGAAGGATCAATGATTTCAATAGGAGTCATTGATCTTTTAATGTTTTATCCATGTACTTATATCTACACTTCTTGACCTCAATCCACCACAACTATATGATAGATTTACCTATTTACTAGCAATTATATGGAGGGAACCTAGTTGATCATTGCGATAGTCATATGTTTTCTTGCATCGTTTTTCTTCTCTGGAAGTGAAACTGCGCTAACAGCAACAAATAAAGTCCGACTGCAAAGTAAGGCTGCCAATGGTGACAAAAAATCAGAAAACCTACTTAAGTTAGTTACTAATGCAGATGAGTTCATTCCTGGTATCCTTGTGTCAAACAATATACCAAATATCATCCTACCATCTCTTGTAACTATTGTTGCTCTAGACTATGGCGTTAATGTAGCGGTAGCAACAGGTATTCTAACAGTTACCTTAATTATTTTTTCTGAGGTCTTACCTAAATCGATTGCAGCTGCATTCCCTGAACGCATTGCTTATCTAGTCTATCCGATCATTCGTTTACAGCTCATTATTTTGAAGCCTGTCACGTTTTTCTTGAATGCCTTTACCCGTTTTGTCATTACATTACTTGGTCGCAAACATGCTACCGAGACTTCTTTTTCCAAAGAAGAAATGCGAGCGATGTTTGATATTGGACAAACGGAGGGGACCTTTGAACTTGATGAAGTTTATCGCTTAAAAAGTGTTCTTGATTTTCAACAGCTTAACGTAGCAGATGTTCTGCAGACACCACGCATTGATGTTGTAGGAATTTCCGCAGATATGAACTTTGAGGAAGCTCGTGTGATTTTAGAAAACAATCCATACTCTCGTTTCCCCGTCTATGAGGAAAGTCTGGATCATATTATAGGCGTATTCCATACGAAGTTTGTGTTGAATTGGTTGCAGTCCCCTGAAAAGTCTATTAGGGAAATTGCTGATTTGGAGCCATTGTTTGTCTATGAGTTCCAACAAGTTAATAGCGTGTTCCAACATATGATTCAGGAGAAGAAACATATTGCCATTGTGCTTGATGAATACGGAGGAACTGAAGGAATTATTACACACGAGGATCTAATTGAGGCGATTATTGGTCAAGATATTGAAGACGAGACCGATGTAGATGATGCGCTCGTTGAAATGAACAATGAAAATGATGTCATTTTTAACGGCAAAGTCTCGCTGCGCCGACTAAACATGATTTTCAATTCACAGATCTCGGAAGAAGAAGATAATCTTGCCGGCTTTTTAATTCACCAGTTTGGTGGTCTTCCCGCTGTTGGTCGGAACCTAGTGGTAGATGAACTTCAGTTTGAAATTCTTGAGGCAGATCCCCGGAAAGTCGAACGAATTCGTGTGACTAAAATCTCTTTGGAATCCAAAGATACAGATTAATCATTATAAAGAAAAACAGCGATCACTCCAATGCCTGGAATGATCGCTGTTTTTTTATTTTACTTGAGCTCCATTTGGAAGGGCTCCATCAATCGTTGCTAGCTGTAGTTTCTTTCCTTTTGATCCTGCAAGAATCATCCCTTGAGACAGTTCGCCACGTAACTTCACTGGCTTCAGATTAGTCACGCAGATTACCTTTTTACCGACTAGCTCTTCTGGTTTATAAAACTTTGCGATTCCAGAAACCACTTGACGCTGTTCATAGCCAAGATCCAGTTGGATTTTAAGCAATCGATCAGCTCCCTGCACAGGCTCAGCTGCTGTCACTTCTGCCACACGCAGTTCAACCTTAGAGAAGTCCTCAATTGTAATTTGATTTTCATCTTCAATCTCTTCTGGCTCTTGTTTTTCTTCGACTTTTCCGCCCATCAACTCAACAATGTGCGCCACTTCTTCCTCGACATCTAGACGAGGGAAGATCGGATCCCCTTTTCCTACCTTTGTTCCAGCAGGAAGCTGACCAAATGTAGCCGTAGAATCCCACGATGTTAACGACTCTTCCACACCAAGCTGTGACCAGATCTTACCTGGTGTTTTAGTCATAAATGGTTGAATCAATACAGAGATGATGCGGATCGATTCTGCCAGATGATACATCACTGTACCTAGACGCTCTCGCTCGTCTTCACTCTTCGCCAATGTCCATGGCTGTGTTTCATCAATGTATTTGTTTGTACGACTAACAAGCTGCCAAATCGCTGTTAGCGCGATTGAGAATTCCATTTCTTCCATAGCATTTTCTACTTTCGTGATCGTTGCATTCACGAGGTCAAGTAGATCTTCGTCAAATGGTGTACCATTCTTTACGTATGCTGGAATCTCTCCATCAAAATACTTCTGAATCATCGCCACTGTACGATTTAGTAGATTTCCTAAGTCATTGGCTAGATCGTAGTTCACGCGCTCAACAAATGCTTCTGGTGTAAAGACTCCATCTGCTCCAAACGGTACTTCACGCAATAAGTAATAGCGAATCGCATCTAGACCGTAACGATCAATTAATGGAACCGGATCAACCACATTTCCTTTAGACTTGGACATCTTCCCGTCCTTTGTTAGGAACCAGCCATGACCAAACACTTTTTTCGGTAGAGGAATATCCAGTGCCATTAACATAATCGGCCAGTAAATCGTATGGAATCGTAGAATATCTTTCCCAACCAGATGAACGTTTGCTGGCCAATATTTTTTATACAACGTATCGTCGTCCGCACCATAACCAAGCGCTGTAATATAATTCGCTAATGCATCAATCCATACGTAGACTACATGCTTTGGATTACTTGGTACCTTTACGCCCCAGCTGAATGTTGTTCTGGATACCGCTAAATCTTCTAGACCTGGTTTGATGAAGTTGTTCACCATCTCGTTTTTACGAGAAACCGGCTGAATAAAATCAGGATTTGCTTCGTAATGAGCAAGTAAACGATCGGCGTATTTGCTCATGCGGAAAAAGTAAGACTGCTCACGAACCTTCTCTACAGGGTGGCCTGAATCTGGGCTTTTACCACCAATTACTGTGCCGTTTTCATCCTTCGTGACATCCTCAAGCTGTCTTTCGCTGTAGAAGGTCTCATCCGGTACAGAATACCAGCCTTCGTATTCATCAAGATAGATATCACCTTGTTTTAATAACTGTTCAAACAGCTTCTCTACAACAACCTTATGACGATCTTCTGTTGTACGAATAAAATCATCATAGGAAATGTCTAGCTTTTCCCAAAGTGCTTGAATAGGCTTCACCATTTTATCGGTAAATTCAAGCGGCGTTAGCCCTTGCTCCGCTGCTTTTTGTTCAATCTTTTGACCATGCTCATCCGTTCCTGTTAAGTAGCGAACATCATAGCCGCGCAAACGCTTGTAACGGGCCATCGCATCACCTGCAACGGTTGTGTACGTATGTCCAATGTGCAAATTCCCACTCGGGTAATAAATCGGGGTCGTAATATAAAAGCTCTTCTTTTCCTCAGGCATGAAGCGCCCTCCTCAAATTCATTTTTCCATACAAAAAAGCCCTCGTCCCAAAGTCGGGACGAGAGCTATGCTCACGTGGTACCACCCAAGTTCCCCTTCGCTTCACAACAGAAGGGCTCGTAAAGTCATCAAGACTTTTCTGTTAACGCCAGCTACGCTATCCCCTTATGGAACCTCCACTCGAAGATAGAATCCTCCAGGACCATACTTCCACATCCATCCTCAACTGGTTTTCAGCTACCCCAGCTCTCTGCGTGAATCAGTCATGTGTACTTATCCGTTCATTGGAATCGATATAAACATAATCAGTATATCCTAGAATATACAGAAACATCCCTAGTCGTGTCAAGCACGGTCGTAAAGCGTGGCGAATGGTGTTTTCTGCTTCACTAAGAGTTCTTCACGACATAATCGCTCAAGCTCAGTTTTCCAGGTAGATACGTCCCAGCTTTTGCCGGAATCACGATTTAAGGCTGTAAGATCCTTCACTAAATTCATTTCTGATAGCGGTAAATGTGGATAGAGCGCCTCAAGGACGGCTTCATTTCCCTGTGCGTTCATTTGCTCAAGCTCATCAAATGGGTTTTGTGTATGAGGACTCGTTGAATGAGCCATCCGAATCCGCACAGCCATCGTCCGCCCGATGATCGCAGAAGAAACAAAAACATCCCCTGACTTTAGGTATGGAAGTCGTTTTCCTTCTTCACTCGTCAAGTCCGTTTCCTCTTTAATCGTTTGAATATCGGTTCCTCGCACCGTACGAAACACAAACTTTGAATTAAGCTGTGCAGTAATCGTTTCATCGAGTAGTGTCGGCCGCTGCGTCGCAAAAATTAAAAAGACACCGTACTTACGTCCCTCCTGCGCAATTTCCTTGAGCACAGACTTTGCTGGTGCGTCATAGCCTTTAGGTGCAAAGTTATGCGCTTCATCTGTTACGACAACAAATGGCGGGAAAAATGTGCCCTGCTGCTGTTGCAGCTTCGCATCACGATACGCTCGTCTTTGCCCGTATAACGAACCGATCACATAACTTGAGAACACTTGTAATAACCAGACTGCACCCTGGATGACAACTAATTTGCCTTGGTGGATACTCGTCTCAATTGCTCGTATATTTTGCTGAAAGAGCCCAGCCTGGTGAAGACGGTTTGCACGCCACTGTATTCCTTTTACAGATGAAAGCGGAAGGCTGCCATATTGATCGAGTAGCGACTTAAATGTAGAAAAGCGGCTAATCTCGTCCCGTGTCATCCCACCGTCATGCAGCATCGCTTCTACCTTTTGTTTTCCCATCTCTAATGCTTCTGCAAGGTTAGCGACCCGGTCACTAAAAGACTGGTAGCTATCTCGGCGCTTGTGAATGCTTTGAATGACGTTAATCATAGATTCAGTCAGGCTTCCTGAAGCTTGCAGCAATCTCTCAACATCTCTTGTAGAAAGAGCGGAGAAATCAACTCCAACATCTCGTCCAATTTGAACAACATCATATTGGTCAGTATATCCTGGTGCATCCTCCACCCCTTGAGACTTAGCCTGGAAGTTCATTTCAAAATGCGGGTCAAATACAAGAGTTGGGATATTAAGCTTCATCAATTCTTCTAGCATGACCCGTAGACCAAACGACTTCCCGGACCCCGAGCCTCCAAACACTCCAATATGCGGATATTGCTGCATCGCACGAATGTCAAAGATAAAAGGAACTCCGTTCTGTTTGCGGAGGACCCCCTGCTCCTGCATATGTAACAATCCATCTAAATCTTGTGGCAGAGACGGTGCAATAAAATCAGTTGATTTGATTTCTCCAAGCACCATACCCTCGCTCGGTGTGGTCGTTAAAAGAAGATCTTTAATTTCTTCAAAGGCTGGATGGCGGACTGTAGCCCCTGTTTGTATCGGTTGAACCGCTTCTTCAAACAATCGTACCTTTGCTATATGAATATCATCTGCTCCGATGTCATAACCAATCTGTTCGAGCGTCTGTAGAACCGATTGATCGGCTAACCCTTTATCAAACCCCATCGGAATGTAACGGTTATAAGAGAATGTCTCAACGACTTCCCCCTTTGGGTCATGCAGGTCCTGATCACATAGAACAACAAGTTCATTCATTCTAAATTTATGTTCCTTTGAGGCAACATACACTTCATGCTGTGTTGTAACTCCAACGATCTGCAAATGAGTTTCCTCCTTTATTAATATGGTCGATCACTTCGTTTTTTTGTAAAAAAGCGATGCCTTGTTTCTGCATCAAGATATTGCTCTAATAATCCATCAACCAGCCTATCAGTGATTCGAATTTCGCGGTCAACGTAATCTAGCCAAAGTGGAATGCCTCGGCCTTCCTTAGGTGTTAACGTATATAAAAGATCGGATATGACTTCTCTCTGATGCGCCTGCTCCTCTAGCATATCAAATCCCGTGATCTGAGGTGCGGAACCAAACCTTGTCCAAACCGACTGTAGCCCTGCTTTATGTTGGATTTCTTCTATATAAATGCTTTCACCTTTTTGAAGTGCACCAAATAATAGATCACGATCATAACAGTACGGTCGATTTGCATAGCTTGAGAAGGCTTCGAGCCTCACTAGATTCTCTGTTGTAATCTCTTCAGACACTCCAACAAGTAACACATCCCTCTCAATAGCCATCTGGCGAATCTTCTCCCATTCCTCTTCTGCATCAATTCGGTAATGGTAGAGTGCACCATCCATTAAGAGGAAAGAGAGCTCTCTTTCTTCTATTAATTGCATCGCTGCCTCAAGCTCCAGCTTAGCCAAAAGGTGCGAGCGCCATTTTTGAGGTTGGATCACTTCTTCTCCATCCGCCTCATCTAGTAGAGGCACATACACATCCGACTTTCTTACCTCAAAACCTGTCGTTGTTTTTGCCAGGGATTGAAAAAAGTATATGACATGAGGTGGCTCACCTTTTGTTTGGTTCACAGAACCATCAACCCCCGCAATTTCTTTATTTTTAAGAAGTTCTGCGAGATTTTCATTAGATAGTGTCTGCATTTGTCGAAAAACAACCTGACTTTTTTTAAGTCTTTGTCGAATATTGTCGTTATTAGTATCAGCTTTTTCATAGCTTGCACGTAGTTTTTCTCCGACACTTTTTAATTTCTCCACCAAATCGTGTTCGATATCCACTAGAAACACATCCTTTTTACTAGTTACCTATACACTTGCCTAAAATGGTTCAATCCTATTATATCAGGGTATAGAAGATTAATTCGATAAGTAGCTAGAATTGATCCGCATCCTTTTTTTTACTTTAAAATCAGTAAGTACTCATTTTCCCAATCATTTCGTAGAACACATTATAAACTTTTTCTAAAAAAACATTTGACTTGATTTGGAAACCTTGGTATTCTTAGCTTAAGTAAAAAATGTCGAATTATGACGCCCTAAAAATCATGAGTCCTTGCCTATTAGAGATCTAGCAATCTAGTATGGCTGAAGTGCTCATATACTCGAGAGGAGATATACAGCATGAAATCTACAGGAATTGTACGTAAGGTTGATGAACTAGGACGGGTTGTAATTCCAATTGAACTTCGTCGCACATTAGATATCGCTGAAAAGGATGCTCTTGAGATCTACGTTGATAACGAGCGTATCATTTTAAAGAAATATAAACCAAACATGACTTGCCAAATCACTGGAGAGGTTTCTGATGACAACCTTTCAATCGCTAACGGCAAAATCATTCTTAGCCCACAAGGCGCAGAAGATATTCTTAGAGATCTTCAAGAATATGTTTCTAAAAATAAATAAGTAGCTTAAAAAGGCTTCCTTCCAAAGGAAGTCTTTTTCTTTTAATCAGTAACCCATCTTATCACAAAAAAGCTGATTTTCACCTAAACGGAACATGGGAAAATCAGCTCAACTATTGTTATTCTGAATCTTGATGAAACGATTGGTAGACCTCTCGTTTTGGAACTTCACGTTCTTTTGCTACGCTTTTAATTGCATCTTTTGAAGAGAGGCCAAGAGATAGGTAGTGCTCCACGTGCTGGTTAACCCCTAATTCATTCCACCACTTTTCTTCAACTACTTCTTCAGTTGTTCCTTCCACAACAATTACAAACTCACCTTTAATCGTACCTGTTTCCACCCAGTCTAACGCTTCATCCAATGTACCACGCTGATATTCCTCAAACTTTTTAGTCAACTCTCGTCCAATACTGATCGCTCGGTTTCCAAGTACCTCCTTCATTGCTTGGAGGGCCTCTTTTAAACGATGAGGTGATTCATAGAAAATAAGCGAAGCACGTATGGACTTGAGTTTATCAAGCTCAGCGGCCCTAGTTTTTTTCTGACGGGGTAAAAATCCATGATAATAAAATTCATTGGTAGATAGGCCAGAAGCAACTAATGCAGTCAGTGCTGCATTCGCACCCGGGAGTACAATTACAGCTATTTCCTCGGAAATAGCAAGACCTACAATATCTTGGCCAGGGTCAGAGATTGCAGGCATCCCTGCATCACTAACAAGTGCAATTGATTTCCCTTCTTTAATCTGGTCAATTAAGTGTGTGCCTACTTTTCCTTTTGTATGTTCGTCATACCTGGTTAGTGGAGTGTGAATATCAAAATGGCTACAGAGCTTTCTTGTTTGCCTTGTATCCTCAGCTGCTATTAGGTCCACTTCCGTGAGTATACGAACGGCACGAAACGTCATATCTTCTAAATTCCCTATTGGAGTAGGAACAAGATACAGTACGCCTTTATTTGAGTCGTCATGATAACTCATTTGTTGTTGCATGCTCCATCTCCTTTTTTTCTCTAACATATTGTTCTTTTTGAGCACGGCTTTTTCGTTTTAATGCATACTCAAGCTGTAATGCTTCTTTTTTTGTTTCACATGCTTCCTGCCAAATCAGAGTAAGTGGACCTCGTCCCCTTGTATACTTGGCTCCCTTTCCTTGCGAGTGCTTAACAAATCGTTTCTCCACATCATTGGTGTACCCTGTATACCAAGTATTGTCGGCACATTGGAGAATATACACATAATGACCGGTACTCATGTTCTTACGTAGACCTCCCGGAAGGCTTTTGTATAACGCCCATCCTCCCCGTACACAGAGAGTGCGGGCAAACAGGTCAACCCAGGCTTTCCATCCTTTATTCCTTCAATCAAAACCATATTTGCCTCTTTAGATTGATTTGGTTGAATGAGCTGCATGCGCTTTGGCTCAATCCGGTATTGTCTCATTAAATCGATGATGTCTGTTAATCGCTCTGGACGGTGAACAAGAGCGACTTTTCCTCTTTGTTTAACTAATGTAGAAGCCGTTTCGATAATATCAGCTAGCGTGCAGTGAACCTCATGACGCGCAATCGTAAAATGAGGGTTCTGGTTTTGATCTGAATATTCATTCGCTTGAAAATAAGGAGGGTTACACGTCACCACATCATAACTACCTTTTACAACAGAGGTTGGCAAGTCTTTAATATCAGCTTGAACAGATGTGATTTGCTCCTCTTTCTTGTTATAGAGGACTGAACGCTGTGCCATATCGTGCAGGCGCTCCTGTAATTCAACCGAGGTAATGGTCGCTTTACTGCGTTCACTCAGAACTAATCCAATAATTCCATTGCCACTACAAAGGTCAATTAGCTTTCCCTTCTGAATCGGAACATGCACAAAACGTCCAAGTAAGACTGCATCCATTGAAAAGGAAAATACGTCTCTACTTTGTATAATGGAGTACGGCGTGCCTGGAATATAATCAAGTCGTTCATTATCTATCAGTGTCATAAGTTAAATCCTTCCTAAAAAAAGAGGTCAACCCGACTGACGGGTTGACCTCACGTTTCGGGTGGAGGCAAGTATTATTTCTTTTGATGCAGGAAAGATAAGCAAAACAAGCAATCTTCTCCGTCGGCTCGTAA
This sequence comes from Alkalihalobacillus sp. NPDC127517, assembly GCF_050276055.1. Classification (NCBI taxonomy): domain Bacteria; kingdom Bacillati; phylum Bacillota; class Bacilli; order Caryophanales; family Bacillaceae; genus Alkalihalobacillus; species Alkalihalobacillus sp. NPDC127517. Next base: position 68,759 of record NZ_JBNNQX010000016.1, read on the forward strand.
GCTTCCATAATGCGTGTTACAAATATGAAAGCCTTCTTGATAAAGCCTCGCTAAGTTATCATGCCCTTCACTAATCATTGGTTTTCCTTTATCTTCCTCAGGCGCTTGCTTCTCGTCTTGCTGCGTTTCCCAATCAAAACGCTCTCTTAAGTTCTTATTCTCAATCTGAAGGTAATGGTTCTCTTCAATAAGATAAGCTAACTGTTCCTTCAGTCCACTTAACTCCTGGTGAAGCTGACCAATTCCCTCCTCCATTTGGCTAACCTTCTTAAAGATTGCCTTCTTATCCACGTTTCCACCCCATCATTCTGCGGATTCAGCTGAAACAGCCCGTGTTCCGTTCAATTCATCAAGCGTAAATTCAAGCACCTGTTCGTTTTCATTCATCGAAACCTGAACCAGACGCTCCAATAGATTCAAACCAATAACCTTTCCTTTCCCATCCGGTGTCAAAATTTGACGCCCTACATCAGGTAATTCCTTTTTAGCTTCTTCATATGTGTCATTTTCATACTTTAAGCAACACATAAGTCGACCACAAAGGCCTGATATTTTAGCAGGGTTTAATGAAAGGTTTTGATCCTTCGCCATTTTAATAGATACTGGCTCAAAATCACCAAGAAAGGATGAGCAACATAGAACCCGTCCACAAGGACCAATTCCACCAAGCATCTTCGCTTCATCTCTCACGCCAATTTGTCTTAGCTCAATTCGCGTGCGGAAAACAGCTGCTAAATCCTTAACAAGCTCACGAAAGTCAATTCGACCGTCCGCTGTAAAATAGAATAAGACCTTATTTCGGTCAAATGTATATTCGACATCCACTAGTTTCATATCTAGTTGATGTTCAGCAATCTTTTCGGAGCACACTTCAAATGCTTGAAGGGCTTCCTCTTCATTCTCTGTCACAGTGAGTTTATCCTTTGCCGTAGCTAAGCGAATGACTTGTTTTAATGGAAGGACCACGTCATTCTCATCTACTTGTTTCTCGGCAATGACAACCTTACCAAATTCAATTCCCCGTGACGTTTCAACAATTACTGCCTCGCCCAAATCCAACTTGAATTCCCCTGGGGAGAAGTAATAGATTTTGCCCGCTTTCTTAAAGCGAACGCCTACAACTTGATGCAACGTCTATACCCCCTGTATGCTGAGCAACAGCTTCTCCATGACAAGCTGATAATTCATGTTAGCGTTCAGATGACGTTTTGCTTCCAACACGCCAGACAGATGCACAACATTCTGTTGCTGTGAGATGGAGAGCTTGAGTTGTTCATATTGATCTTGTTGATCTGGAAAAACGAGTGTATCTGACTTACCCGTCTGAATATATAAAAGGTCTCTTAACCATAAAAGAATCATATCAAGACCAGCTTCCTGCTGACTTTTTTCTTTACACAACGGAAGCCATTTATCCTGCATCGTTAACAGAACTTGATTTGGTCTATGGTATAGCTCTCCCATCAATTGTATCACTACGCTTCGGGCTTGTGCAATCCAATCTGACTCATTTAACTCGTTTGCATGTGCTAAGTTTGTCGTAATTTCTGCCAAAAGAAGAGATTGCAGATGAGAGATTCCTTCTTCTTGAAGTTTATTTGCAAAAATAGACTTTGATAACGGTTGAAAGGCTACTTGCTGACTTCTTGACCGTACTGTAGGCAAAAGAGCTGATTCTCTCTCCGTTAGGAGGATTGCAAGAGTTGGAGATTCTGGCTCTTCCAAAAATTTCAGCAGGCTGTTTGCCGCACTAGCGGTCATTTTATCTGCTTCATCAATGATATACATCTTGTGAGAGGTCTCCATCCCACGGTAATTAAACTCCTTTTGAAGAAACTCCACTTGATGCTTTTTAATAGAAGCACCATCAGGCTCTACCATATGTACGTCTGGATGATTTCCTTTTTCGATTCGTCTGCATTCCGCACATTGCCCACAAGGCTCTGCACCGATTCGCTCCCTACAAAAATAGCTCTTCGTCAGCTGAAGAGCTATCTCTTTTTTACCTGTTCCCGACTCTCCAGCAAAAATATATGCATGAGAGAGTCGGCCTTTTTCCAGGCTTTTTATCATAAATGGAACAACTCTTGGCTGTATTTGTTGTAATTCACTCCAAGTACTCATGTTCACACGTCCTTACCATCGCTCATTAAAATTGTTCAAACTCTTCAACAGGCAAGGTGAAAACAGTGGCCCCACCAACCTGTACTTCAACTGGATATGGTACATAAGAATCCGCATTCCCACCCATTGGAGAAATTGGAGCAACAAGTTGATCCCGGCTCTTACAATTATCTTTTATAATCCCCATCAATTGAGCAGTTTTCTCATCTTCAATTCCGATTAAGAATGTAGTATTCCCGGCTTTTAAGAAACCACCTGTACTAGAAAGCTTAGTCGCTCTAAAATCTGCCTTAACTAGAGCGTCTGATAGCCTTGTGCTGTCCTTATCCTGTACGACCGCGATGATTAATTTCACTTTCATCCACTCCTTCTTTTACCTACTATTATAGCTTATTTGCTCATCAATCACACGAATCACTTCTTTAGTGACATCCTCAATGGACTGATTTGCATTAACTGTATGGATTCGTTTAGGATATCTAGTCTTAACCTGTCGATACCCTTCTTTTACAGCATGATGAAACTCAAGCTTCTCCTGGTCTAAACGATTGACTTCACGTACACGGTCGGCTTGAATTCGGCTAAGCCCTACTTCAGGGTCTACATCAAAGTAAATGGTTAGATCCGGCATATGCCCTTCTATGGCAAATTCATTAATGGAGAGTACTTCATCCATTCCAAGACCTCTTGCATATCCTTGATAGGCTAAGCTGCTATCGATAAAACGATCACACAAAACAATATTCCCTTTTTCGAGAGCAGGTAAAACCTTTTCCACAAGATGCTGTCTTCTAGCAGCCGCATAGAGCAGGGCTTCCGTTCTTCCATCCATCTCCGTATGCTCTATATCTAATATTACTGTACGTATTTTCTCGGCAATGGTGATTCCGCCTGGTTCCCTCGTTCGCAAAAGAGCATGTCCTTTTTCTTTGAGCCACTGCTCTACTCTTGTGAGAACGGTGGTTTTCCCAGCTCCCTCTCCACCTTCAAATGTAATAAATAATCCGTTATTCATCTTTCTTCCTCCAGATCTGCTACACAAATTCCTTTCACCACTACATCCTCACCCTGGAACCTCGCACCTGCTTGCTGTAGCAGGTGTATCTTTTCAAGAATCGCTCGGTGAATTTTTTGTCCTGGGTAAAGAAGCGGAATGCCTGGAGGATATGGAATAACCGCCTCTGCCGCAATCCTTCCCTCGGACTTCCAAAAAGGAATTTGCCTTGTTAGATAAGTATGTATGTCTCCGTGGTATTCTTCAATTAAAGGAGTTTCTTGTTTTAAAATGGTTGCTTTTGTTCGGCTATGATCAATAATCTCAAACGGAGCGAGGAGATTCTTCATCCTACCTAAAACTTCAAGTAGATTACCCATACGTTCTAGCCCTAAAACAAGCAGGATATGCTGATCATCAGCAAGCTCTACATCAATCGATACTTGATGCAGTTTCTCCTGTAGTTCGTAGCCAGTTAAATGGGACATTGATCTTATTGTAACCTTTAGAGGGTCCCATGAATACCCGCTTTTTTCCCAATCCACTAGCCGGAGCTGTGGTATAGCTCGGATTCCTTCCTTAAAAGCTTCGATCCCTTCTAGGAGATCTTTTAATTGATCACTTGTGTATGAGTGGAGATAAGCTCTGGCTGCATCTAGAGAAGCCATAATTAAATAAGATGGGCTGCTCGATTGAAAAATAGCTAGGGCGCGTTTGATTTGATGCACCTGACTTTCCTTCAAATCTTGTCCAAGATGTAGATAAGAACCCATCGTTAAAGCAGGTAACGTCTTATGAGCAGACTGGACTACAACGTCTGCTCCAAGAGTTAGTGTGGATGGTGGAAACGGGGTTCCTAGAAGAAAGTGTGCCCCGTGTGCCTCATCGACAAACACCATTAGTCCACACTGCTTGGCTGTCTTAATGATGGGAGCTACAGGTGTGCTGACACCGTAGTATGAAGGATATGTCAGGATAAGAGCCTTCGCATGAGGATACTGTCTGAGTGCCTCACGTAGAGTATCCTCGCTTAACCCAAGAGTAATCCCTGTGTACTCATCCACTTGTGCTTCCACATATATAGGGATAACACCTGCAAGCTCAACAGCATGTAAAATCGACTTATGACAATTTCGCTGCACAAGCACGATATCACCAGGTGAACAAAGAGCATACACCATCGCCAGGTTTCCAACCGTTGTTCCTCCAACTAAAAAAAAGCTCGTTGAAGCTTTATAACAAGCGGCAAGCAGTTCTTCAGCATCTCTAATTGGACCAGTGGGATCATGTAAGTCATCCATTCCCTCGATTTCAGTCAGATCATACGAAAGAATCTCTTTAAACGCCTCCATTCCCATTGGGATGATGGCTCCACTTTTATGACCAGGCACATGAAAGGAGACTGGTTGTTGTTTTACATGTTGCTGCATCGCCTGTACAAGTGGTATTCGCTGATTTTCGTCTTCCATTAATGTTTCTCCTCTTCTAAGCTCATAGTCTCTCTATTTTAGCGTATACTGACTCATTTCTAAATAACAAAAAAACAAGCGACGTATCATCGGCTTGTCTCTATTTGTAACCATTAGTTTCCAGCAATCATCTTACGCATTTTTTGAACATACATACTATAATCTTCTGTTCCGGCCTCTGACTGAACAACTTTCTTTTCGCATGCCTGACAAATAAACGAATGAAGTAGTCTATACCCCTTTATTTTCCTTGTTTCACAGATTAAACATTTGTGCCCCATTTGAACACGTAATACCGTCGTTTTCTGCATTAGAGCCTCACCCCTTTTGTATCAGTATCACCCAGTCTTATCCGTTCCAAACCTTTAAATGTCTCTCCCTTACATATATTCGCAGAAGCCGGTCTATGTGCCTATGAAATTATTTAAGGTAAACCATACGTTTATGGATTCTAATAATTAGTGTTGGTTTATTGGTAAGGAGTTATTTGTTCTTGATCTTGGTTGTAATTTTCTTACTATAGAGAGGTGGTTCTTGGCACAAAAAGCTTCCTTCTTACTCTCTTTATCTTACTTAGTAAAGGCCCAGTTCTTGGTGCTTTCGTTTTTCTTCTAAATCCACAAAAAAACCTTTCATCAAAAGATGAAAGGTTTTTATTAGTGCCCGGCAACGTTCTACTCTCGCAGGGGGAAGCCCCCAACTACCATT